>JBFKPQ010000077.1:0-11308 GCA_041628225.1 Acidimicrobiia bacterium
CGGCGGCAAAACCGGCCGCCGACACCACCTGTCTGGGCTCGTCCACGATGCGCTGCGCGTGCCGCAGGTGGCAGGGATCCTGGATGGCCGCCGGACCCCGATCGGTCGCCGAGGCGGGAAGCAGCCCATCGGCGATCGCCTCGGCCACCACTTCGGTCACGTCTCGAACCCGATCGCTCAACGCACGGCCGCCGTGGCCCGCCCAGTGGCCGTATTCGCGCAGATGGGCCCCACAGCCGGCCGAGTTGGTGACGACGAAGTCACAACCTTCGAAGGCCGCCACGTTCGTGGTGGCCATCCGGCGGGTTTCGTCGGTGTCGCCGTCGTGGGCGGCCAGCGCTCCGCAACAGGTCTGGGCCTCCGGCACGATGATGTCGAAACCGGCGCGCCGCAGCACTTCGATGGTGGCTACGTGGACGTCGCCAAACCACGGGTCCATGACGCATCCCGAGAGCAGGCCAATGGTGCCACGCGTCTCACCCACGGCAACATGCCGCTGGCCGACCACCGAACCCGACCCGCCGAGGGGACGAAGTCCGCTGAAGGTCGTTCGGACCGCGGCGGGCAGGGCCCTGTCCAGACCAGACTTCTGGAGAGCCTTGGCGCCCAACGTCGCAGCTCGGATGACAGGACGAGTGCGAAGGGCGCGGCCGACGACCAGGCCCCTGGCCTTCCGTGACACGGTCGGAAGTTGCGCGGCGACTTCGGCCCGGGCTCCTTCCATGGCGCGGCCGAACGGCACGAGCGACGGACAGACCACCTCACAGGCGCGGCATTGGAGACAGAACGACATGACCTCCGCAAACGCCTCGTCGACGGCGATCACCCCCTCAGCCACCGCCGACATCGCCATGAGGCGCCCGCGCGGTGACGCCGTCTCCTTGCCCGTCAACCGATAGGTGGGACACTGCGGCAGACACAGGCCGCATTGGACGCACGCCTCGAGTTCGGCGCGCGTTGGCGCCTCATCGGTCACCCAGCCCATCAGATCCGCCCCGGCAGCTTGCCCGGATTCATGACACGAATGGGATCGAATCCGGCGACGACCCGCCGTTGTAGGGCCAGCGACGGGGGCGGCGTCCCCCACGGATCGAGGTCGGCTCGCAGGTCGGTCGGAGCCTCCACGATCACGGCGGCTCCCCCCGCCTGCTCTGCCCAACGCCTCAGGCCGACGATGACCTCGGACGCAACCGGAGCCGAGAACGCAACCGCGATGTCGCCCACGCCATGGGCGGCCACGAACGCCGCACCGTCGGGAAGTCGCTCGATCGCCGCCGACACGGCATCTGGCCGGACCCGCAACGACACGACCGTTTCTCCCGCCGGCGGTGACGGCCAGTCGAGCCCTGAGAAGGCCTCCCCGTCCAGTGCGGCGACCTGTCCCTCGACCTCGGCGGGCGTTCCCGCCAGATAGACGCGGGTCTGGTCGGTGGACTGCAGCACCGCCAGAGGCCGGTAGGCCGTGCGCCAGGCGCGTTCCGGATCGGCCACCTCGACGGTGGCGGTGGCGGTGGCGGTCGGCCAGAGCTTCAGGCAGACCTGACCGATGAGACCGAGTGAGCCGAACGACCCTGCGGCCAATCTCGGCAGGTCATAGCCGGTGACGTTCTTGACGACCCTTCCGCCGCCACGGACGATGCGACCGTCGCCGGTCACGAGGGTCACCTCGAGCATCCGATCACGGGTCGGGCCGTACCGAGCTCGTCGCCAGGCGGAGATCCCCGCCGCCACCACGCCGCCGACCGTCGGTGAACCCCACTCCGGCAACACCGCCGATTGCTGGCGTTGTGCCAGGCGGCGTTCGAGGTCGTCGACGCGCACACCGGCCTGGACGACGACGGTCATGTCTTCTGGTTCCCATGCGACGATCTCGTCCAGTCGGTGCGTCGACAGCACGACGTCTGCCTCGACGGGATAGCCAAAGCCCTGATGGGTACCCGCTCCCCAGACGAGCACCGGAAGGCTTCGATCCGAGGCGAACTCCAAGAACGCAGCCGCCTCCTCGAGCGTCTGGGGAGCAACCACCAGGTCGGCTTCAGGGCCGTCGGGCAACTCGACGGCTGCGGCGGCCCGCAACACCGACGGCAGGGCCGCGCGCAGCGAACTCACACCCACGCTCCTTCCGGCACCGGCCGGCCGAAATCGAAACACCGCGAGCCTTCGGGCAGTGTTTTGGTGGGGTTCAACACGCCGTCAGGATCGAACGCCTCCTTCAGACGAGCCTGCGCGTCCAGGTCGTACGCATTGAACACGAGCGGCATGAGGTCGCGCTTTTCGAGCCCGACACCGTGCTCTCCCGACAGCATCCCGCCGTGTTCGACGCACACCTCGACGAGTTCCTTGGCCGCCTGGTGTACCCGGTCCAACGTCCCGGGTTCGGTCGAGTCGAAAGCCATCAACGGGTGCAGGTTCCCGTCGCCGGCATGGAACACGTTCATCATCGTCAGGTCGTGACGCTCGGCGATCTCGTAGACCTTCTCCATGACCTCGACGAGCTGGGTACGGGGCACGACGGTGTCGTGCAGGTAGTAGTCGGGGGCCATCTGCGCCACCGCACCGAACGCGGACTTGCGGCCGAGCCACAGTTTGGCCCGCTCGGCGTCGTCCGCGGCAACACGGATGTCTTTGGCGTGGTGCTCGGCCGCGACCTCGCGGACCACCTCGAGTTCGGCTTCGACTGCCGAGGGGTGACCGCTCACCTCGGCCAGGAGCGTGGCGGCCGCCTCCGTGTCGAAGCCGGCGCCGACGAATCGTTCGACCGCAACGGTCATCAAGCGGTCCATCATCTCGAGAGCGGCGGGCACGATCCCGCGCGCGATGACACCCGACACGGTGGCGGCCGCATCGGCCACCGAGTGGAAGGTGGCCAGGACGGTGCCGATGGCAGGAGGGTTGGGTGTGAGTTTGACGAGGGCACCGGTCACGATGCCGAGCGTCCCCTCGGAGCCGACCGCGATTGCCCGAAGGTCGAGTCCGATCGGGTCGGGAGCGGCGCCGCCGAGTTGCACGATCTCGCCGTCGGGGGTCACGAACTCGAGGGCGAGGATGTGATCGACGGTGGTTCCCTCGGCGAGACAATGGGGGCCACCGGAGTTGTTGGCGACATTGCCGCCGATCGTGCACACCGACTGCGACGACGGGTCGGGCGCGTAGTGGAATCCGAGCGGGGAGGTCTGCTTGGTCAGGTCGAGGTTGATCACGCCCGGCCCTACCCACGCCGTCCGGTTGAGCGGATCGATGTCGCGGATCTCGTTCATCTGCGTCATGGCGACGACGATCGACGACCCCACGGGCACGGCCCCTCCCGCCAGGCCGGTGCCCGCGCCGCGCGGGACGACGGGGACGCCGTGTCGTCGGGCCGCGGTGAGAATGTCGGCGGTCTGTTGGGCTGTCCTGGGGAAGACGACGACTTCGACGTCACCGCGGTCGATGCTGGCATCCCGGCCGTACAGGTATCGCTCGACGGGTGAGGTGAGGATCTGATCGTCGTCGAGGACGGCGCGGAGGTCGTCGATGAGTGCCATCGCACCGAGGGTACCTACACGACCGTCGAAACGAACCGAAACTTCGACCCCATCCGGACGCCGCGTCGGCGATACTCACGGCATGGCCACTATCCGCCACGACCGCCAGCGCAATCGCCTGATCGCGACGGCCGTCCTCGCCACGGCCGTGGTGGTGATGGCGGTGTTCGGCACCCGGGGCACCGAGGCACAGGTCGGGCATCTCTTGACGCTCGTGGCGGCTTGGGCGACGTCGGCGCTCATCATCGTGTCGGGCATCGCCTGGATGCGCGCCTCGACCCGCTGGCCGATCCTGATGGCCGCGGCGGCTGCCACGGCTCTGGCCACCGGGGTGGCCGGCGCGCTCAACGGACGCCCGCCGGTCGGCCTGATCGTGGCCGGGCTCGTCGGTTTCGTGCTGTGGCAGGCCACCGGCATGGAAGCACACCATCGCGAGGAGTGGTCGATTCAGCAACGGCTCGTCGCCGACCACCGAGCCCGCGTCCGATCCAAGGAAGCGGACATCGTGGTGCAAGAGGGTTCGTGGGAGCGCACACGCGATGCGACACGCCAGGACGATGCGAGCACCCAGTACCCGGCGACGTTGCGTGAGTTCAAGGCTCGGCGCCTCCGCGAAGAGGGCGACCCGTACACCTGAGGGATTTGTGAAGGGAGCACGGGCTCCGTCGGGACCCGTCGGCGCTTCGGCCCCCTCCGACCCTTCGGGCCACGGCCCCGAGCGGTCGCTGGGCGCAACGCGCACCCGCACCCAGCCACGACCGGGAGTTGCGAAGCAACTCCCATGGACGTACCGGCCGCCAGGCCGGTACGCAAACTCCGGACGGACCGGCCGCCAGGCCGGTACGCAAACTCCGGACGGACCGGCCACACCCAGCACACACGCAGGAGTTGCGAAGCAACTCCGGACGGACCTGCCGCCAGGCAGGTCCGCAGCTACCATCCCAACCCGTGCTGGCTTTACGACATCTCGCTTCTGGCAAGGTGCGGGAGATCTACGAACTGGACGACGAGCGGTTGGTGTTCGTCGCGACGGACCGGATCTCTGCGTACGACGTGATTCTCGGGGATCCGATTCCCGACAAGGGCAGGGTCTTGACGGGGCTGTCGCTGCATTGGTTCGACCTGTTGGACACCCCCAATCATCTGCTGACGACCGACCTTTCGGATGTTCCGTTGACCGACGAGCAGCGGGCCGAGCTCGCTGGTCGGGCAATGGTGGTCCGACGGGCCGAGGTGATCCCTGTCGAGTGTGTGGTGCGGGGCTACCTCTACGGTTCGTCGTGGCGGGAGTACCGCGACGGCGGCGGGCCGACCACCGAACACCTCCCCACAGGCCTGCAGATGGCCGACGAGCTTCCCGAACCCATCTTCACCCCGGCCACGAAGGCGACCGAGGGTCACGACGAAAACCTGACCGAGGCCGGTGCCCGCGCGGCGTTGGGCGACGAGTTGTACGACCGGCTGCGCCGATTGTCGATCGACATCTATCAGACGGCGGCCGACTATGCGGCGGAACGCGGAGTGATCCTCGCCGACACGAAGTTCGAGTTCGGTTTCGCGGGCGACGAGTTGCTGCTCATCGATGAGGTGCTGACTCCCGACTCGTCGCGGTACTGGCCCGCCGATGCGTGGCAACCCGGATCCGCGGTGCCGTCGTACGACAAGCAGTTCGTGCGCGACTGGCTGGATTCGACCGGATGGGATCACTCGCCTCCGGCGCCGAGCCTGCCGGCCGACGTGATCGCAGGAACCCGCAGCAAATACGTCGAGGCGTATGAGCAGCTCACCGGCTCATCGTTCGCCGACTACCTGGATCGCGCATGACCGAACCCACGAAGGTCACGGTCGTGGTGCGGCGCCGTCCCAGCATCGCCGACCCACAGGGAGCGACCGTCACTCGAGCCTTGCGCGACCTCGGCTACACCGTGGACGGTGTGCGGATCGACAAGATCATCACGCTCACGGTCGACGGCGCGGGAGATGTCACCCAGCAGGTCACCGAGATGTGTGAGCGGCTGCTCGCCAATCCGGTGATGGAGGACTACGAAATCCGGATCGGTTCGTGACGACCGCGGTCGTCGTCTTTCCGGGCAGCAACTGCGAACACGACGTCGTCTACGCGCTGGAGTCGGTCGGTGGCTCGGCCGAACTGGTGTGGCACCGCGAAACCGACCTCTCGGCGTTCGACAGCGTCGTCCTGCCCGGCGGATTCGCACATGGGGACTATCTGCGCACGGGGGCCATCGCCCGGTTCTCGCCAGTCATGGACGAGGTGGCGCGGCTCGCAGCCGACGGACACCCGGTGCTCGGCATCTGCAATGGGTTCCAGATCCTCTGCGAAGCCGGCCTGTTGCCCGGGGTGCTCCTCCAGAACCGCGACCTCACCTTCATCTGCCGTCCAGTGCACCTGCGAGTCGAGTCGACCGCTTCAATCCTGACGCGTTCCGCGACGGTCGGCGAGGTGTTGGAGATCCCGCTCAACTCCTACGAAGGCAACTACACCGCAGACGACGAAACACTGGCCGCGTCGGCCGACCAGATCATGCTGCGCTACTGCGCGTCGGACGGAACGGTGGCCGACGCCCACAACCCGAACGGGTCGTCTGACCACATCGCCGCCATCGCCAATCGGGCCGGCAACGTGGCGGGAATCATGCCTCACCCGGAGCGGGCCATCGAGGACCTTCTCGGTTCGTCGGATGGTCGGATCCTCCTCGAATCGTTCGTCGCCTCGGTTGGAGCGGTCCATGCCTGAGACGGCTCCCCTGCATCGGGCACTCGGCATGACCGACGAGGAGTTCGAAGATGTGTGCGACATCCTCGGCAGACCTCCTTCCAACGCCGAACTGGCCATGTATTCGGTCATGTGGTCGGAGCACTGCTCCTACAAGTCCTCGCGGGCGCACCTCGGCCGGTTCCCGACGGAAGCTCCTTGGGTGGTGGTCGGTCCGGGTGAAAACGCCGGGGTCGTCGACCTGGGGGACGGTTGGCTCGCCGCCCTGCGCATCGAGTCCCACAACCATCCCTCGTTCGTCGAGCCCTATCAGGGAGCTGCCACCGGGGTGGGAGGCATCCTGCGCGATGTCTTCACGATGGGTGCCCGGCCGATCGCCCTGTGGGACCAGATCCGATTCGGTTCCCTCGACGAACCTCGCAACCGGTATCTCTTCTCGGGCGTCGTGGCGGGCATCGCCGGCTACGGCAATGCGGTCGGCGTTCCGACGGTGGGCGGGGAAGTCGTGTTCGAGGAGTGCTATTCGGGCAACCCACTCGTGAACGTCATGTGCCTCGGCATCCTCCGTCGTGACCAGCTCGTGCTCGGCACGGCCGGAAGGCCCGGCTCGGTCGCGGTGCTGCTTGGCGCGTCTACCGGACGTGACGGCATCGGCGGGGCCTCCGTGCTGGCCTCGGCCAGCTTCGACGAGGAGTCTGGTGCCAAGCGCCCTTCGGTGCAGGTGGGTGATCCGTTCGAAGAGAAGAAACTCATCGAGGCGTGTCTGGAGCTCTACCAGCATGGCCTCGTGGTCGGAGTTCAAGACCTCGGCGCGGCAGGGTTGTCGTGTGCGACCTCGGAGCCGGCGGCCCGGGCGGGCATGGGCATGGACGTGGATCTCGACCGTGTGCACGTCCGCGAGGCGGCCATGACGGCGCCCGAGTTGCTGATGTCGGAGTCGCAGGAGCGCATGATGGCGTTCGTCGATCCCGCCAAGGTCGACGCTGTACTGGCGGTCGCTGCCAAGTGGGAGGTCGACGCCTCGGTGGTCGGCGAGGTGAAAGCAGGCGGCACCTTGACGGTGCGGCACGACGGCAAGGTGGTCGCGGAGATCCCTGCCGCGTCTCTGTCCGAAAACGCGCCGGTGTACCACCGGCCGTCCGGTGAACCGTTCTGGCTCGAGGATCTGTGGACCAACACGCTCGAGTACCTGCAATCCCCTGATGTCGGAGCTGCGTTGCTGCAGATGCTGGATGACCCGTCGATCGGCGATCCGTCGTGGGCCTACGAACAGTACGACCACATGTTGTTCCTCAACACGGTCGTGGGGCCCGGGCACGACGGATCGCTCCTTCGCATCAAGGGCACGTCGAAAGGCCTGGCGGTGTCGACCGACGGCAACGGCCGGCACTGCTACCTCGATCCGCGTCGCGGCGGCGCCCGACTGGTCTTCGAGGCCGCGCTCAACGTCGCCATGACCGGCGCTCGGCCGTTGGCCGTGGTCGACAACCTCAACTTCGGGAATCCGGAGAAGTCCGAGGTCATGTGGCAGCTCATCGAGACGATCGAAGGGATCTCCGAGGCCTGCGAGAGCCTCGACATCCCCGTCATCGGCGGCAACGTGTCGCTGTACAACGAGACCGACGGCCAGGACATCTATCCGACGCCGGTGGTCGGGCTTTTGGGTATGGCCGATCCCATCCCGGAGTCACCTCCTCGCCTCGACCGTGCCACGGCCGGTATGGAGGTGTGGATGCTCGGTCCGCGCCACTCACGAAACCTGGCGGGAAGCGCCTTCGAGAAGGTGGTCAAAGGCCACGTCGGAGGGCGTCCCGATGCACCCGATGCGACGATGGCTCGTGCGGTGATGGAACTGGCCACGACGCTCGCGGCCGACGATCTGGCCCCGGCCATGCACGACATCTCTGATGGCGGATTCGCCGTGGCATTGGCCGAGATCTGTATCGCGTCGGGCATCGGAGCCACCGTCGCGTTCACGTCGTGGATCGGACTGTTCGCCGAAAACCCCCATCGCTTCGTGGCCGCGGTGCGTCCCGAGGACGCCGATCGTGTCGCGGCGCTGGCCGACGACGCCGGTGTGAGCGTCAGCCGTTTGGGGACATTCGGTGGCGAAGCCCTGGTGCTCGACAATCAGGGCCCCGAGGCGACGAGCATTTCCGTCGCCGATCTCGCCGACACCTGGCGCAACGCCATCCGGCGTCGCATGCACGTCAGCTGACACCCCACCTGACCCTGAACACCACCAGGTAGACGACGATCACGACGAGCACCGCCGCCATCAACAGGCGCCGCGGCTGAACATCGAACCGCTGATCTTCGAACCGCCGCCATCGCTCGAGCAGCGACGGCTCGACCGGAGCGTCCGTCGCATGGACCGGGCGCCCACATGTGGAGCAGTCAGGCTCCTCCGACGCTCGATCGCAGAAGTAGCAGTAGCCCGAGTGCACCGCATCAGGCTACGGCGTCGGTGCTGGAGAAGCTGGATTCGGGTCCGTCTATGATGCCGAGGTGCCAGATGTCGCTCAGCCCCAAGACGACACGCGGCCAGGCGAGGCCTGTGGCGTCTTCGGGGTCTACGCACCCGGCCAGGCCGCAGCCAATCTCGCCTACTTCGGGCTGTATGCGCTGCAACATCGAGGCCAGGAGAGCGCCGGGATCGCTGTCTCCAACGGTGAGACCACGACCATATCGAAAGACATGGGTTTGGTGGCACAGGTCTTCGATGAGGCATCACTGGCGGCTCTCCCCGGCCACCTCGCTGTCGCCCATACGCGCTACTCGACGACGGGTTCCGTGATCTGGGAGAACGCCCAGCCTGCCTACCGTCAGGTGGGTGACAGCTCGCTGGCACTCGCACACAACGGCAACCTGACGAACACGGTGACGCTCGCCGGGCGGTTGGGGCTCCGCAACATGACGGACAGCGAGCTGATGCTTGAGGCCATCTCCCACGCGGTGGATGCCGACCGCTCCGACGGCAACGGTCTGGTCAAGGGCCTGTTGGAAACGCTCCCCCAATTCGAGGGAGCGTTCTCGCTGGCGGTGATGGACCAGGGGAACCTCGTCGGTATTCGGGATCCGCACGGTTTCCGGCCGCTGTGTCTCGGAACCCTGCCCGGAGGCGGATGGATCATCGCTTCCGAGACCGCCGCGCTCGACATCGTCGGCGCCGACTTCGCTCGCGATGTCGAACCGGGTGAGATGGTGGTCATCAATGCCGGCGGCCCGCGCAGCTACCGACCGTTCGAGCAGGCGCCGGAGGCCCGATTGTGCGTATTCGAGTTCGTGTACTTCGCACGACCGGACAGCCGGCTCTACGGGAAGAGCATCCACGCCGCCCGCCAGGAGATGGGACGCATCCTGGCTCGGGAGGCGCCTGCGGAAGCCGACGTGATCGTGCCCGTGCCTGAGTCGGGCATCCCTGCGGCACAGGGTTTCGCGGAGGAATCGGGCATCCACTACGCAGACGGTCTCGTGAAGAACCGCTATGTGGGACGGACGTTCATCGAACCGACCCAATTGCTCCGAGATCGCGGCATCCGGATGAAGCTCAACCCCATCCCCGACAACCTGGAAGGCCAACGCGTCGTGCTCGTCGACGATTCGATCGTTCGGGGCAGCACCACCCGCCAGTTGGTGTCCCTCGTCCGCGACGCCGGAGCAGCCGAGGTCCATCTGCGGGTCTCGTCGCCTCCCTATCGGTGGCCGTGTTACTACGGCATGGATACCTCCGACCGGTCGAAACTGCTGGCGGCCGACATGACCGTCGAAGAGATCCGGTCGTTCCTCGAGGCCGATTCGTTGTCGTACCTGTCCATCGAGGGTCTCCTGGCTGCCAGCGGTCACGATGGGTTCTGCACGGCTTGCCTGACGGGCGACTACCCAACCGTGGTGCCCGTCGAAGGCGGCAAGTTCGCGCTCGAGACCCAGAAATGAGCTCCTACCGCGCGGCCGGCGTCGACATCGAGGCCGCCGATCGGTTCGTCGGGTCGATCTCCGATGCGGTGACCAAGACGTGGGGTATCGACACCGTCGGTGGCTTCGGTGGTTTCGCCGCCGGCGTACGCATCCCGGCCGGTTACACGCGGCCGGTCTTGATGATGAGCACCGACGGAGTCGGGACCAAGCTGGAGGTCGCACGCCGCCACGACGCGCTCGACGGGGTGGGATTCGATGTGGTCGCAATGTGTGTGGACGATCTGGCCGCCGTTGGAGCCACCCCGTTGGCGTTCACGGATTACCTCGCCGTCGGCAAGCTCGACCCCGATCGCGAAGAACGAATCGTTCGATCGATCGCCGCGGCATGCGCGACGGCCGGCTGTGCCCTGGTCGGCGGAGAGACAGCCGAGCACCCCGGCGTCGTGGCCGAACACCACGTCGACATCGCCGGCTGCGTCGTCGGCGTCGTCGAACAAGGCCACGAGGTCACCGGCAGCAACGTGCGTCCTGGCGACGTGATCCTCGGCATTCACAGTCCCAATCTTCGCTCGAATGGCTTTTCGCTGATCCGCGCCATCTACGACCTGGACCGCTTGGACGAACCGTTCGAAGATGGTCGTTCGCTCGGCGATGTGCTGTGCGAGCCCAGCGTGATCTACGCGCCGGCCGTGTTGGCGGCGACGGCGACGGGCGGCGTGCACGGACTGGCCCACATCACCGGAGGCGGACTGCCGGGCAACGTGGGGCGGACGCTGCCGGAAGGTCTCGGCGCGGTCATCGATACCGACTCGTGGACGCCGCCGTACGTGTTCATCGAGACCGCGCGGCGGGGGTCGGTGCCGCCGGCCGACATGTACGCCACCTTCAACATGGGCGTCGGTTTCGTGGCGATCGTCGACCCGGCATCCATCGAGGACGTGACCGAGGCGTTCAAACGGCGCGGCCACGTCGCGCAACCGATCGGTCACGTTGAGGAGTCTGTCGTTTCGGTGACACTGATAGGTGAAGACTTCAAGCGTTGAATGGACAACTACTAGCGGGTAGTGTAGAAAACCAGTTCGCCGGCTTGTCCCTGGCGAGGTCTCTGAACCTCGAGCCGGCGGAGGAGGCC
>JBFKPQ010000078.1:0-11252 GCA_041628225.1 Acidimicrobiia bacterium
ACCATGTTCCTGCAGCAGGACCATGCCCAGTTGCTCCCGGCTCTCGAGATGCTCGTGCACGAGGACCTCTACCCGCGACTTGGCGAGATCGAGATGCCCGTCACCGTGATCTGCGGCACGAAGGACCGTACGACGCCGCCGCACCATGCGCGCAAGCTGGCAGACGGCATCGCCGGAGCGCAACTCGTGTGGGTTCCCGGCGCCGGGCATTGCCTCAACTGGGAAGCCGTCGACGAAGTCGTGAACAACGTGAGAACTCGCGTGGCGGCGTGAAACATCACGATCGTATGGGTGGTTGTCTACCGAAGCACGCAAGGAGCCGATGATGGTCTTCGGAAGAAGCAAGAAGCACGAGATCCCGACTCCCGACGAGGCCCTGGAGGGCCGGTCCGACATGCTGCCGGGTGTTCCGGAGCGCCATTTCGTCAACGGCAACCGCATTCAGCCCCCGTTCCCCGAGAACACCGAATCGGTGTTGTTCGGCATGGGCTGCTTCTGGGGCGCGGAACGCTTGTTCTGGCAGATCCCGGGCGTGTACTCGACGGCGGCCGGGTATGCCGGCGGATACACGCGCAACCCGACCTACCAGGAGGTGTGCTCGGGGGCCACTGGCCACACCGAGGCGGTACTGGTGGTCTACGACCCCGCGCAGGTGAGCATCGACACGTTGCTGCGCGTCTTTTGGGAAGGCCACGATCCCACGCAGGGGATGCGGCAGGGCAATGATGTAGGCACCCAGTACCGATCGGCGATCTACGCCACCAACCCCGAGCAGCTGTCGGCTGCCAGCCGGTCGTTCGACCTGTATCAACTCGAACTCGAGAACGCCGGCTACGGTCCCATCACCACCGAGGTCGCCCCGGCCGGTACGTTCTACTACGCCGAGGACTACCACCAGCAGTATCTGGCGAAGAACCCGAACGGTTACTGCGGGATCGGTGGTACGGGCATCGCGTGCCCGACCGGGCTGACGACTTAGGCGCCCTCGATCAGGTCCACGGCGTACTCGACCAGGAAATCCGGATCGAACTGATCGGGTAGCTCGACGATGACGTCGGGCGTGACGCCACGGATGCCGAAGTCGTTGCCGTCCGGGGTCACCCAGCGTGCGATCGTCACCTTGAGCGCTCCTCCGTTCGGCAGGCCGTACTGGCGCTGCACCGTGTTCTTACCGAACGAGTTCTCGCCCACGAGCGTGGCCCGGCCCGCATCTTGCAGTGCGCCTGCCACGACCTCGGAGGCACTGGCGCTCCCACGGTTGATGAGCACGTAGACCTCGACGGATTCGTCGGTTGCCAGGCCGCCGGGCAGCACGTCGAAGTCGATCGACTGGTCCGGTGCCTCGGTGGTGAGAACGATGCCCGAGTCGAGGAACTGCGACGTCACGTCGATGGCGGCGTCGAGCAGTCCGCCCGGGTTGTTCTGGAGATCGAACACGATCGTCGTGGCCCCCTGATCGAGCAGGTCGGTCAAACCTTCGCGAACGAGGTCGCCGGCGGTGGCGGTGAACTGGGCGAGCGACAGGTAGCCGATCTCGTCGGTGAGCATCTCGTAATCGACCACGGGGATGACGATCGGGGCTCGCGTGATGGTGATCTCGATCAACTCACCGTTGCGGTCGAAGAGGATCGTGACGTCGGTCCCGGCCGGTCCGCGCACCATGCCGACGACTTCATCGACGAGCTTGCCGATGATCGGCTCGCCGTTGACCTCGACCATGACGTCGCCAGGTTGCACACCCGCCGCGTCGGCGGGGCTGCCCTCGAGCGGCGTCACGATCTCCATGACGCATGTGTCCGAGAGCTCGTTGCAGATTTCGTTCTCGACCTCGGTGGAGACACCGCGTACCAGAGCGCCGATGCCCTCGATCTGCCCTGAGTTCTCCTCCTGGAAGTTGGCGAGCACCGACGGTGGCAGGTACGAGGAATTGGGATCGTCGATCCCGAAGTCCATGAGCCCGCGAATCGCCGCCTCGATGAGAGAGTCGTCGTCGGCGCCTTCGGTCTGGATGCCCGCGTAGGTGTCGCAGAACGGCAGGAAGTCGTCGGAGGGAGCGGCGCAGGCGACCGGCCCGGCGGCCGGGGTGTCGACTTCGTAGGTGTATTCGAGGATCCCGCGGCGTGCGCCGGCCGCGAGATCGTCGTCGTCGAGGGGGTCGACGTAGGCGGTGACGAGGATCTCGTAGGCCTGACAGAAGAGGTCGAACTCGGCCGTGGCTGCGGCGCAGTCGACGATCTGTGCTTCGGCCGACGGTCCAGCCAGCGTCGTCGAGGGTGCCGTGGTGGCGTCGGTCGTCGGTGGATCCGTCGTCGTGGTCGCAGCCAGCGCGACGGTGTCCTTGGGCGCGGTCTCGGGCCCGATGCAGGCGGTGGCGGCGAGCACCAGGGCCAGGAGAGCAGCGAGAGGGCGTGCGGTCATTGCGTCATTCAAGCCGACCGTGCGGCCAACGCAATCAGCCGAAGGTGTTGCAGCTGTTGACGTCGCCGGTCTGGTACCCGCGGAGGAACCATTCGCGACGCTGCTCGGCCGACCCGTGGGTCCATGCCTCGGGGTTCACACGGCCCGTGGTGGCCTCCTGGATGCGGTCGTCGCCGACCGCTTCGGCAGCCCGGATGCCTTCCTCGAGATCGCCGATCTCGAGCTGGACGTTCCCGATGTCGTCCGGTGTGTTCTCGGCGTCGTACGCCCACACCCCGGCCAGGCAGTCGGCCTGGAGTTCCATGAGCACCGACAGCTCGTTGGCCTGCGACGGGTTGTTCTGCTGCTGACGGCGGACCGCCTCGTTGATGCCTTCGATCGTCTGGATGTGGTGGCCCACCTCGTGGGCGAGGACGTACGCCTGGGCGAAGTCGCCGGCTGCACCGAATTGCGAAGCGAGCTGACGGAAGAAGTCGAGGTCGATGTAGATCGTCTGGTCGAGCGGGCAGTAGTGCGGCCCGACCCGCTCGTCCGCCCCGCCGCACGCCGAGGTCGTGAACGTTTCGAAGATCACGAGAGTGGTCGGCTGGTACTGCTCGCCCGCCGCCGCGTACCGTCGGGCCCAGAGATCCTGGATGTTCGCTTCGAGCGTTTCCATGAAAGCGAACAGTTCGGCGTCACGGTCGGTGTCTGGGTCGAGCGTGGCCGATGTCGTGTTGTCCTCGACGGCGCCGGGTAGCGGAGCGGTCCCCGGGTCGCTGCCGAAGCCGCCGCTCACGCAGACCGAGACGACGATGATGAGAATGATGACCGGAAGGCTCATCTTGCCCATCGGGATCGGGATTCCCCCGCCTCGACGGCCGCCGGTCATGCCGCCACCGAGACCACCGGGGAGGCCTCCCGGGCGGCGCGAAACCTGGCCGCGACGGTCGATCGTTCGGTTGCTTCTGACGCGGGTCCACTTGACCATGCGGCACCTTACCCAGCGGTTCGATTCGTAAACCAGCCGGCGATCAGGCGGTGAACGTCACGGCGATCGGGGCGTCGATGTCCGGGTGGAGCGAGCGGTGCACGGTGCAGGTGTGAGCGGCGCGCTCGAAGATCCGGGCCGTACGCTCGTCGAACGGCGCATCCACCGTGATGTCGACCTCGAGACGCGTGATCCGCTTTGGGTCGGTGCCGAGCTCCTTCGTGACCGAGATCTCGATCGCGTCGAACGGGATACCGGACCGTTCGGCGAGCGCCTCCAGCGACGACGAGATGCACGATCCGAGTGCGGCGGCCACCAGGTCGGTGGACGAGAACGTCGACCCGCCACCCCCGAACTCCGGCGAGACGTCGGTGGAGATCTCCGACCCGGTCTTTTCGTGGACGATGCGGGTCCGGCCCGATCCCTGTGGTTGGTTGATGATGCGGCTCATGCCGACCAGGGTAGGGCGCCGGCGGGAACACGGAGCCGATCGGTACCGTTGCCGATGACATGACGACGTTCACCACCGATATCCACATCGACGCACCGCTCCAACACGTCTGGGAGACCCTGGCCGACATCGGCTCGATCCACCGCTGGAACCCCGGCGTGGTGGCGTCGCATGCGACGTCGGAGTCCACATCTGGCCTCGGGGCCACGCGCTACTGCGATCTCGGTGGCCGCAACTACCTCCACGAGTCGGTCGTCCACTTCGAGCCGGGCGAGGCCCTGACCATGCGTGTCGAGGACACCAATCTGCCCTTCAAGACGGTGGACATCCGGTTCACGCTGACAGAAGCCGACGCAGGCACGCATGTGACGGTGTCGCCGATCTACGAGCTGAAGTTCGGTCCGATCGGGTCGGTCATCGACCGCCTCTACGTCAAGCGAACCTACGAGAAGGGCATGGCCGCTCTCCTCCGAGGGCTCAAGCAGCACGCCGAGGCGACGGCCGCCTGATCAGCGCCCGACGAGGACCCCCGGTCGGTCCTCGACCGCGGTTTCCTCGAGTCGGCGGCGTCTGCGCGCCAGCACGGCCGCCGCCAGGACGACGGCTCCGGAGACCCAGAGCGTGGACCACCCGAGCGGGTCCCCGGCGTCGAGGAGCGTCGGTCGGTCCGGTGGCTGTGGCTGTGATCCGGCGGTCGGAGCGTCGGTTCCGAGCGCCGCGACGATCTCCGGGTCGACCTCGACATGTTCGGGCGCCGGGACCTGCACCACCGGTTTCGGTTCGGACCGGGCCTCGGGCGGTGCGATCATCGACAGTCCCGGTCCCTCGGTCAGCAGGAAGGGCGCTTCGACGGCATAGCCCGCTTCGAGGCTCGCGGTATACGAGGCGATGCGCTTCTCCACCGTTTGGTACACGTCCGCTTGAACGTCGGCCGGTTGCCGTCCGCCCGATCCGGCTGCGACGATGAAGGGAAAGGAGCCGAGCAGGTCGCCCAGGGCCGTCGTCTTGGACCCGTTCTGTATCGTCACGGCATACCTACCGGGAGGCACGGCCGGCACTTCGATCGCCAACACGACATGGTCGGGTCCGATGGAGAGTCCGTCCGGCCAGATGGGGCCTTCGGAGGGCTCTGCGACCCCGACGACCCAACCGTCTTCCGGCCAGCCTTCGATCGAGACCGGTGCGCCGATCTCGTCGACAGGATGCAACCAGGCGAAGTAGGGGCCCTCCGACGGCGGGCCCAGGTGTTCCCACCTGGTGACGTCGATACTCCAGTTGACGGCCGTCGACCCGATGAGGTGGTCGCCCGGCTGCACGGAGGATTCTGAGAACTCGATCCAGGCCCCTCCGGCCGAGGCAACCGGCGCGATCAGAACGACGAGGACAGTCACCAGCGTCAGTGTGAAGCGTCGCATCGGGCACCCTTCTCCTCGAGGGACAACGTCGCCCGGTCGAAGCAAGTTCCATCTTCTCGTTGGGCGGTGGTCGTGTCAACGCTAGGTTGCCTGGCCATGGAGCTACTCGCCCTGCGTTCGCCGCTCGACGATTCGGTGCGTCACCTGGCGCTGGACGGGGACTCGTTCGCCGATCCCGAGGTGGCGCGCGGCGAAGCGAAGACCGAGCACCTATGGGCGCTTCCAGGGCTCGTCGACGCCCATGCCCATCTGTCCGCGGCGACCGTCGAGGAACAGCGCGCCCTGGACGGTGACGGTGCCGTAGCGAATGCACGAACGAATGCCTGGGCCCAGGTCGAGGGCGGCGTGTTCCTCGTGTTCGACAAGGGCAGTCGGGACCGTGCGTCGCTGCGGATCCTCGATGAGCCGCCGGATCGTCGTCCCGACCTGACTATGGCCGGCTCGATCATGGCGCCCCGCGGCGGCTACTTCCCGGACTTCGGCCCCGAGGTCGGCGTCGACGACTTGACGGCAGCAATCGCCGCCGAGGCCGAGCATCCGGCCGAGTGGATCAAGCTGGTCGGTGATTGGCCCCGCAAGGGACAAGGTCCGGTCACCAACTACGACGAGGACGCGCTGGCGCTTGCCGTCGATGTGGCCCACGCCGCCGGGTGCCGCGTGGCGATCCATACCAACGCTCCGGTGACCGCCGGACTGGCCGTACGAGCCGGAGTCGATTCGATCGAACACGGCCTCTTTCTCGAGGCTGCCGACCTGGAGCGCCTCGGGCGGCGTGGAGGAGCGTGGGTCCCGACGATCGCAGCCATGGAAGCGGTCCGAGACATGCTGGGTCCCGACAGCTCGGGCGGCAGACTGTTCGCCGATGGGTTGGCCAATGTTCGAGAACTGGTCGGCGGTGCCCGGGAGGCCGGCGTGATCGTACTGGCCGGTAGCGACCTCCACCTGCCGCACGGAGGTGTGGCGGCCGAAGCCGTCCGCCTGGTCTCCTACGGCATGGATCCCGTCGACGTCGTGTGGGCGCTCTCCGAAGCCGGGCGGGACTACCTCGGCAAGCCGAACGCCTGGCAGCCGAAGCAACCAGCCAACGCCGTGTTCTACGACGCCGACCCGCGCCACGATGTGTCGGTATTGAGCCGGCCTGCCGGGGTGTTGTTTCGGGGTCGCTGGCTGAAGCCGCTCAGCTGACGAAAGCCAGAGCCACCAGCGTCAGGGCTGGGATCCCACCCTGGATGAGGGCGGCCCGCACCATGCGGCGGTCCGAGGCCACGAGCACGATGGCGGCTCCGAGCATGAACAGCATGACATAGCCCAGGAGGGTGGTGCGCCCTCCGACATCGGTGAGTACGAGGATGGCTCCCGTGATGGCCCCGAGCGCCAGGAACAAGTTGTAGTAGCCCTGGTTGAGCATGAGTTGGGCAAGGGTGTCGGCTTGCGCCTGGTCGGGCACGCCGAACCGTTTCCAGACGCCAGGGGTGCGGAACCGCACCGACTCGGCCACGAAGATGGCCGCGTGGATCAGTCCTGCCACGATGCCGAGTGCTGCCGCCAGTCCAGCCATGAGTCTTGACCTCCTGGCGCCGAACCTACAAGCCGGATCCGAGAACGACCGCCCATCCCACGCCGAATCTGCGGGTGAGTGGGTAGGTTCGGGGATGGTTCGAAGGGGGCCTGGACATGGACCGCATCCTGGAGTGCTCGGATCTCCACAAGACCTTTGGCGAGCGGCCGGCCGTGCGCGGGGTCGGATTCCATATCGGACTCGGCGAGACCTACGGGCTGCTCGGTCCGAACGGCGCCGGCAAGACCACCTCGATCTCGATGATCTGTGGGTTGTTGGCGAGGGACAAAGGCTCCGTGACCGTCGCCGGGAAGCCGGTCGACATCGACACGGTCGACGCCAAACAGGCGATCGGTTTCGTTCCGCAGGATCTCGCCATCTATCCCGACCTGACGGCCAGGGAGAACCTCGTGTTCTTCGGACGTCTCTACGGGATGGACAAGGCGTCGCTTGCCTCGCGGGTCGCCGAGGTGCTCGAGGTCATCCAGCTCAGCGAACGGGCCGATGACCAGACGAAGGAGTTCTCCGGTGGCATGAAGCGGCGCCTCAACATCGGGATCGGTCTCCTGCACAAACCGCAGTTGCTGGTGCTCGACGAGCCGACGGTCGGCGTCGACCCGCAGAGCCGCAACGCCATCCTGTCCAGCGTCGAGCATCTGTCCGAAGAAGGCATGGCCGTGCTCTATACGACCCACTACATGGAAGAAGCCGAACGCCTGTGTGACCGGGTCGGCATCATCGACGAGGGCGCCATCATGGCCGAAGGCACCCGCCGAGAACTCGTCCGCCTCGTCGGACAGCGCGACAAGGTCATGCTGGGAGCGGTGGGCCACCTCGAACCCGTGGCGTCCGCCATGGAACCGATCGAGGGCGTCGACTCGGCGTCGGTGTACGACGGCGGCATCGAAGTCATCGCCGAGTCGGCTGCGCAGCTCTTGCCTCAACTCATCGGGGCGGCCGCAGCTCACGACGTGGCGATCCGCTCGGTCGACATCAGCGAACCCGACCTCGAAGCGGTGTTCCTGCACCTCACCGGCAAGGCACTGCGGGAGTAGCCATGCGCGGCGCCTGGGTCATCGCCATGAAGGATCTGAAGCTGCGGATCCGCGACAAGTCGCTGCTGATCTTCGGCATCCTCGTTCCGCTCGCGCTCACGTTGATCCTGTCACAGATCATCGGGCCTGCGCTCGAAGGTGACTTCTCGCCGACATACGGACTCGTCGACCTCGACCGCGGTCCGGTCGGTGCCGCCATCGCCGACGCCATCGAGTCGCAGGACTGGGAGCTCATCCGATACGACTCGGAAGCCGCCGCCCAAGCGGCCGTCGACGACGGCGAACTGAGCGCGGCATTCGTCGTTCCCGACGGGTTCCTGGCCGCAACCGAAACGGGCGAGGCCATCCACCTCGGTGTGGTCGGCAACCCCGACGCGTCGATCTCGACGCTGATCGCCGAGTCGATCGCCACCTCGTTCGCGGCCCGGGTCGAGGCCGTGCAGCTGGCGGTGGCAGGCGGGATCGTGTCCGGGCTCGGAGATCCGCAGACGCTCGCCGCCGAGGCGCAGGCATTGGCAGCCGCGCCCGACGTGGTGCGTGTCGTGGCGTCGGAGACAGGTTCGCGACAGCTCGACGCCATCAGCTACTTCGCCGTCGGCATGGCGACGTTCTTCTTGTTCTTCACGGTGCAGGCCGGCGTCGTGTCGATCCTCGAAGAGCGGCAGGACGGGACGCTGGTCCGGCTGCTGACCGCACCCATCTCCAGCATGACGGTGCTGGTCGGCAAAAGCCTCTCCTCCATGATCACCGGGTTACTGAGCGTCTTCGTGCTCGTCGTCGCGTCGACGCTGATGTTGGGTGCGGACTGGGGCGGCCCGGTAGGCGTCGTGATTCTGTCCGTCGCCGGCGTCCTGTCGGCCATGGCGGTTGGCCTGGCCGTCGCGTCGGTGGCGCGCAACGCCGAGCAGGCTGGTCAGTTCACGTCGATCATCGCCGTGGTGCTCGGTCTTTTGGGAGGCGTGTTCTTCCCGCTGGCCCAGACGTCTGACACCTTCGCCACCCTCAGCAGCCTCAGTCCCCACTACTGGCTGCTGCGGGGGTTCGGCGACAACGCCGGCGCCGGCTCACTGATCGACGTCGTGCAGTCGGCGAGCATGGTCGTGGTCTTCGCCTTGGTGTTCCTCGTCATCGGGTTCGCCCGCCGCCACCAGCTGGGAGCAGCGCGATGAAGGCTCTCGCCATCGCCGGTTCGAACCTGCGGCGCTTCTTGCGCGACCGCTCCAACATCTTTTTCGTCTTCGTGTTCCCGATGCTGTTGGTGCTGATCATCGGCGCTGTCTTCGGCGGCTCGTTCGTCCCCAAACTCGCCGTGGGTACCTCGGGCGACGGCGAGCTCGAGCTGGCGCTCGTCGAGGCGCTGCAGGCCGAGGACGGCTACGAGGTCCGCCGGTTCGCTTCGGCGGAGGCGGCCGTCGAGGACGTCGAGCGGGGCACGTCGTCGGCGGCGGTGCTGATCCCACCCGGCTACGACGAGCGGCTGCTGGCCGGTGAGGTGGCAGAGATCGAGTTCGTGGCGAGCGGTTCGTTCGGTCTCGATCTGCAATCGACGGTGCAAGGTGTGGTCGCTACGCAGTCGGCCCGCATCTTGGCAGCGTCGTTCGTGGCCGACGGCTCGGGTGGCTCCATCGCCGACGGCCTTGCGGCCATCGAAGCCGTCGAGGGATTCGTAGCCGGAGTCGACGTCGAGGTGACGGGAGCCGTCGATGAGACGTCGTCGCTGGGCCAGTTCGATCTCGGCGCCGCGCAGAACGTGGCGCTGTTCGTGTTCGTCAACGCCTTGCCCGCCGCCAGTCAGCTGGTGCTGACCCGCAAGCTGCGGATCTCGCAGCGAATGTTGTCGACGCCGACGGCGGTGCGGACCATCATCGTCGGCGAGGCGTTGGGCCGGTTCCTGGTGGCGTTCTTCCAGGGTGCCTTCATCATCGTGGCCGCTGCGGTGCTCTTCGGTGTCGATTGGGGGGACCCGCTGGCCGTTCTGGTGCTTTTGACGGCGTTCTCGCTGACCGCGACCAGTTTGGCGATGTTGCTGGGCTCGGTGTTCGACAATGACCAGCAGCTCGGCGGCGTCGGCGTGGGTCTCGGCTTGGGCATGGCTGCTCTCGGCGGCGCGATGATCCCGCTCGAAGTGTTCTCGGACACGATGCGGAACGTCGCCCACCTCACCCCGCACGCCTGGCTGCTCGACGCGTTCGGTGAACTCATCCGCCATGACGCCGGGCTGGGTGACATCCTCACCGAGGTCGGCGTGCTCGCCGCCGGTGCGCTGGTGGTCGGCCTCTTGGCGATCTGGCGCTTCCGGGTGAAGCTCGTCGAGGCCTGACGGCTGCGCGGGGCCGGACTCCCGTCCACCTCGCCTTTCGGCGAGCGGTACCTTCCTCCCCGGCAGGTGGGGTGACCGTCGGGTTCCGTGAACAGGTGCGGAACACTTGGTGGCGGAGAAACAATGCGATGGCCGGCGTGGTTGTTGGCACCGAAGGAGGGATCTAATGAACAAGAAGCAGTGGTGGATCGTCGGCGGCATCGTGGTGGGAATCCCGGCGTTGGCGCTGGCCTGGTGGCTCGGTTCGCCGTTGTTCCTGGAGGACACGGTCGACGAGGCCTTCCCGATGGCGGCCGCCGCGGTCGTGCCCGACGGCATGGAGCGGGAGGACGTCGAGGCCGAGATGGTCGACGCCGCCGCCGAGCCCGACAAAGAGATGACCGAGCCGATGCCCGAGACTGCGCCCGTCGAACCGGTGCTCGTTGCCGAGTTCACCGGTGCCGACGACTTCCATCAGGGCTCCGGTACGGCCGCGGTATACGAGCTGGAGGACGGCAGCCGGGTGCTTCGCTTCGAGTCTTTCGAGGTCACGAACGGCCCGGACCTGCACGTGATCCTGGTGGCGTCGGACTCCGTCACCGATCGCGACGACGTCGAGGACTACATCGACCTGGGTGAACTCAAGGGCAACGTCGGAAACCAGAACTACGAGATTTCCGCCGATGTCGACCTCTCGGTCTACCGAACCGTCGTGATCTACTGCGTCCCGTTCCACGTGGTCTTTGCCACGGCCCCACTCGGCTAGCCCGGGGCCGAGCCTGCCGTCCTCGAGCGCCGGCGTCTCCGATAGTCCCCCCGCCGAGATACGGGGTTTAGCCGGTGGCTTCGTGGATGGCCTGCCAGACCTTCTGGGGAGTGAGTGGCATGTCGAGGTGGCGGATGCCGAAGTGGGACAGTCCGTCGATCACGGCGTTCTGAACCGAAGGCGTGGAGCCGATCGTGCCCGACTCGCCGATGCCCTTGGCGCCGAGCGGGTTGTGCGGCGTCGGTGTTTCGGTCGGAGCGAGTTCCACACGCGGCACGGTCATCGAGTTGGGGATGAGATATGACGTCAGGTTGCCGGTC
>JBFKPQ010000079.1:0-10885 GCA_041628225.1 Acidimicrobiia bacterium
AACGTCGACTCGTTCGATCCCGCCAACATCGTGGTCGTCGAAGAGGGCGTGGTGATCAACGACGTCGAGTTCTCCACGATCGAATCGTCCACGGTCGACGTCGGCGTGGTGCTCGCCATCGACGTCAGCGGTTCGATGAACACGAACGATGCGATCGGCGCTGCCAAGGCAGCTGCCACCCAATTCGTCAATCAGAAGCGTGAGCAGGACAACATCGCGCTGGTGACGTTCGGGAACGAAGTCGAGCTCCTCGTGCCGTTCACGAAGAACGCCCGTGCGGTGACGACCGCCATCGAAGACATCGAGGCCGAGGGTGATACCGCCCTCTTCGATGCAGTGGTTTCGTCGGTTGACCTCTACGCACGCAACGACCTGCAGCCGCACATCATCATCCTGACGGACGGAGCGGACGAAGGCAGCGCTGCGACATTGGACGACGCCACAGCGGCGGTGACCGCCGGCCAGGTGCGCGTGTTCGCGGTGGGACTGGAGACGACGGCGTTCGATCCGGCTGCTCTGCAGGCGATCGCGGATGCGAGTCCGGGCGGTCGCTATCTCGTCACCACGGATCCCGAACAGCTCGATCAGCTCTACAACGAGATCCGACGGGAACTCA
The DNA here is from genome assembly GCA_041628225.1 of Acidimicrobiia bacterium. Taxonomy (GTDB): domain Bacteria; phylum Actinomycetota; class Acidimicrobiia; order Spongiisociales; family JAENVV01; genus JBFKPQ01. The sequence continues at coordinate 617 of JBFKPQ010000079.1, forward strand.
ACAACAAGATCGTCCTCCAGTTCAATGCGTTGCAGTCGCAGGCGGCGCCCACCAGTTTCCGAGTTGAGTACGAGAATCTTCGGGCCGCCCAGACGGTCGACGTGCCCGGATACGTCGATCGGACGCCCGACGCGACGACGGTCGGAGCGACGACGTCCCTGGCCCAGGCGACGCCCTACGTCGCCGAGTCGCGCACCCCTGCTTCGCTCGGGACGCTGGTACTCGTCGGGAGCGTGATGGTGGGTGCTGCGGTGCTGGCCGTTGCGCTGGTGCTCTTCGGTCCACGCGGCGATGAGCAACAGGAGCAGCTGCGCAACCGGATGCGCCAGTTCGAACGTGGCGTGAGTCCCGACCAGGCGGACCGGTCGCTGTTGTCGCGCATCCCGGTTTTGCGGAGGCTCTCGGCACAAGCCGAGGAGGTGGCGCAACGCCGAGGGATCTTCAACTCGATCAACTCGGTCCTGGAACAGGCAAATGTCCCACTTCGTCCCGGTGAGGCGATCGCCCTGGCCCTGGTGGTGGCACTTGTGGCGGGCGCGGTCGTCGGAGCGGTGACGAGGAACCTGATCGGTGGCGCCTTCGTGGCCATCGCAGCGGTCTTCGCCGTCTTTGCTCTGATGAACGTCGTCGGTGGTCGAGAGAAGCGCCGCTTCGAGGACCAGTTGCCCGACACGCTCACCCTGCTGAGCACCTCCCTCCGTGCTGGTTACTCGCTTCTTCAGGCCGTCGAGGCGGTCGCTGCCGAGGCGCCGGAGCCGACCGCTCGAGAGTTCGGCCGTGCCATCGCCGAGATCCGGTTGGGTCGTCAGGTGGTCGACGCGCTGCAGGGCGTCGCCGATCGGACGACGTCCAACGACTTCCAGTGGACCGTGATGGCGATCGAGATTCAGCGAGAAGTCGGTGGCAATCTCTCCGAGGTGTTGCAGACCGTGGCGGACACGATGCTCCAGCGGAACCGCCTTCGTCGCGAGGTCCGAGCACTGACCGCCGAGGGCCGCATCTCGGGATTCGTGCTGGGAGCGATGCCGTTCATGCTGTTCTTGTTCCTGTTCAGCACCAATCGGGACTACCTCGAGCCGCTGTTCACCCGTACGCCCGGCATTCTCGCCATGATCATCGGCATCATCCTCATCGGAATCGGGGCATTCTGGATGAAGAAGATCGTAGACATCGAGCTATGACCGCCGAAACCGCTTCCGCCTTCGTGTTCGTCGCCATGGCGGCCTTCTTCGGTTGGATCGGCTTCGGGCTGGTGCGCGCCAGGGCCGCGGCCAGCAGCCGCCTGGCGGTGTACGGGCGAGAAGCCCTCCGCGAAGAAGTGCTCAAGAAATCCGTATCCGAGCGGGCGGTGGCACCGGTCATCATCGGGCTCGGCCGCTTCCTGAACCGCTTCACCCCGGCGGGTTGGCTCAAGAACACGAACAGGAAGCTGGTGTTTGCCGGCCTCCAGACACGATTCGACGCCAACTCGTGGGCCGTCATCAAACTCGTCACGGTGGTCATCGCGGCGGTCCTCTATTTCTTGATCGTCACGAATGTCGCGTTGACGACCTCACAGACGCTCATGGCCTTCATTCTGTTTGCCATCCTCGGATGGTTCGGCCCGACCGCGATTCTCCAGCGCCGGGTCGACGACCGCAAGGCCGAGATGCAGCGAGACCTCCCCGACGTGCTGGACCTCCTGGTGATCTCCGTCGAGGCGGGCCTCGGCTTCGACTCCGCGTTGGCGCGTGTGGTTGACACGGTCCCTGGTCCTCTTGCCGAGGAGTTCTTCCGGATGCTCCAGGAGACGCGCGTGGGCGTCAGCCGCCGCGAAGCGATGCGTCACCTCATGGATCGGACCGACCTCGACGAACTCCGCTCGTTTCTGCTGGCCATGATGCAGGCTGAAGCATTCGGCGTGACGATCTCTCGAGTGCTGAGAGTGCAGGCCGACGAAATGCGGATCAAGCGCCGGCAACGAGCACAGGAGCGGGCATTTGGCGCCCCGGTGAAGATGGTGTTCCCGCTCGTCTTCTGCATCTTCCCGGCCCTGTTCATCGTGCTCCTCGGCCCGGCCTTCATCAACATCTACGAGAACTTCCTGAATCGGTGACCCGGACGCGCACCGGTCTCACGCCGGCGTGGCTGGCGTTGCCCTGGGTCGCGATCGTTCTTGCCGCCCGCCAGCCGATCCGGGACAACAGTTTCCTCTGGCATGTCGAGGCGGGCCTCCTGCAGACGCGATCCGGCTCCATCCTGCGCACCGACCCATTCTCCGCGGCGTATGTCGGAACGCCATGGCGGACGCAATCCTGGCTGGCTGAACTCGCCTATGCGCAGCTCGAACGAACCTTCGCCGACCTCGGCTGGGTGACGGCCTATCTCGTGGTCGTCGGGGCGCTGACGTTCGGCCTGGTGGCGATTGCCCAGTTCCTCGAGTCGAGATCTTGGCTTGCCGTGGCGGTCACGCAACTCGGCCTGGTGTGGCTGGCGAGTCCGCTGTTTGCTCCACGGCCCGTGTTCGTCTCTTTCGTCCTGCTCGCAGCCGTCGTGTTGGTGGTCAGGGTTCCCAGGCTTTGGTGGCTGGGTCCCGTCATGATGTGGGTGTGGGCGGCGTCGCATGGATCGTTCGCGCTCGGGATCGGGGTGCTGGTCCTCGAGGCGACGCGGCGGAGGTCTATGCGGCTCTTCCGGGTGGCGTTGGTGTCGGCCGGTGCGGCTTCGCTGACCGCGCATGGATGGCACGTGTGGGCGTTGCTGCTCGACTTCGCACGATCGAGAGACTCGCTGGCTCTCATCACCGAGTGGGCACCTCCGGACCTTCTTTCACCGGCCCGCATCCCGTACGTGGCGATCATGGCCGTCCTCTTTGTCGGCGCCACGAACGGCCGCTTGCTCACTCGCGACCTGTGGGTGGTCGTTCCGTTCCTGGTATTCGGCTTGACCAGTTCGCGCGCACTGTATCCGGCGGCCATTGTCCTGTCGCCGTACGTCGCGCAGAGCCTCGGGTTCGGTGTCGAGCAACACATCGGCGAACGGAAGACCCCCGTAGCAGCCCTGGTCGCGGTCCTCCTGATTCCGCTCGTGATCCCGGTCACCGATGCCGGCCGGCTCGACACGGCTCGTTTCCCGGTCGATGCCGCAACCCATATCGATACGGGTCCGGTGTTCCACGACGATGTGGCCGGCGGCTATCTGATCTACACGGGTCGCCGTCAGGTGTTCATCGATGATCGTGCCGAGCTCTATTCACCGAACTACATGCGAGGGATGATCTCGGCTCGCGCCGGTCATCCGTCGTGGCGCGAGACGTTCGGTGCGGCCGGCATCGAGCAGGCGCTCCTGCGAGCGGACGACGGCCTGGTTGCGGTCTTGGTGGATGACGGGTGGGAAACGCAGTACGAGGACGAAGACTTCGTCGTACTTCACCGTTAACGGAAGAGGCCGGGGAGGATGACCTCCCCGGCCTCTGTTTCCGATGCTTACCTGGTCAGCTGTTGGCTATGCCTGAGGCGATTTCGGAGAACATCTCCGAGGTCTCGGTGCCTACCAGCGTCGTGGCGAGAATGGCCACGATGGCAATCAACACCACCAGCAGTGCGTACTCGACCATGGTCGCGCCGCGCTCGTCTGCCCACAGGGTCGTTTTCATGCCAACTTCCATCTCGCCGTCAGACATTTCGATCAGGCGCTGTCGAGCTCGGAACCGATCTCGGAGAAGACCTCCGACACCTCGGTACCAGCCAACGTCACGGCGATGATGGCCACGATGGCGATCAGCACCACGAGCAAAGCGTATTCCACCATGCTCGCACCCAACTCGTCCTTCAGCGCGGCCCACCGGATCGTCAGCCATGCCTGAATGTTGCTCATACGTCTACCCCTCCCTTGGAGTACGGTTACGAGCAACAAGGTACCACCGGGAGTGGTGTTCGCCCATAGGTCGCTCGCACTATTTGTGCGCACAAGTGACCGCGGTCAGTGGTCGACGACGCCAAGGCGGATCGCCTCGAGTGCAGCTTGCGCTCGGTCGTTGACGGCCAGCTTGTCGTAGATGGCCGCCAAGTGGTTCTTGACCGTCTTCTCGCTGATGAAGAGCTCCTCGGCGAGTTCGGGCGTGGAGGTGATTCCCGCGGCCAGATGGCTGAGCAGCTCGCGTTCCCGGGCGGTCAACAGCTCGGCTCGCGGGTCCAGGGTTGGCTCCTGGTGCCGATCGAGAATCTCACGCAGGGTGGTTATATCGTCGAGTCTTTCGCCCTTCGCCACCGCCCGTATTGCAGCTGCCAGGTCGGTCAGCGGCGTCGATTTCGCCAGGAAGGCGGCGGCGCCCCGCTCGAGGGCTGCGCTGCGCTCTTGCTCGGTGGCGTGCATGGTCACGACGACACAGGGCGGTAGGTCGGGATGCTCCAGCACCACGGATCCCGAAGTTCCTGGCATTTCGAGATCGAGCACGATGACGTCGACATCGCCGTCGTCGGCGAGTCGCTCGAGCAACTGTGCGCCGTCCCCGGCCGTGAAGGCCAACTCGAGGTCGGGGACCGCCGCGATGCCCATACCGAGCGACTCGGCGAAGAGCTGATGATCATCGGTGATGGCGACTCGGATCATGCGGGCCACTCTACGACGATCGTGGTCGAACGTCCCGGGGCCGAGTCAACCGCTACCGAGGCACCGATTCTGGCGGCACGTTCACGGATCCCCAGTAGTCCAAAGTGTCCGTCGGCGACGGCTGCGGGATCGAACCCACGTCCGTCGTCGGCGATCGAGATCCTTCCTGACTCGTCCGAGGCGTGTCCACTGACGGCGACCGTCCGAGAACCCGAATGCCGGCCCGCGTTACGGATCGCTTCCACCACGATGGGGTTCAGCTCACGGAGGAGACCGAGATCCGAGGGCACGGGGTCTACCGTGAACGACAGCTCGAGTCGGGTCTGCAGCGCGGCGTCTTCGGCTGCCTCACGCATACTGGGCAACTCGATCTGGCGCAGCTCTCCGACGGTACCGCGGACATCGGATACCAGGTCGGTGACCTTGTTGCGCAACGCGGCGATCTGGGCACGGCGGTCGCGGGGGCTGTTGAGCATCTCCACGTCGAGTGCCAGGCCGAGTGAGGCAAGTCCGGGACCCAATCCATCGTGGAGTTCGCGAGCCACGCGCAACCGCTCGTCGTGGATGGCGTTGCGGGCGATACGGCTGATGAGCTCACGGTTGGAGAAGCCTACGGCGGTTGGCTGCAGAAGCGAACGGACGGCGTCTATCTGGCGGGCGGAGAGCGACACCGCAGTCTGGAGCTCGGCCCATCCGAGCTCGTGGTCTCCGAGTGCGATGGGTACGGTGGTCGTCTGGCCGATGTCGGCGGATCCTCCGGATGCCGCGACCTCGACCGCGCCTTCGCCGGTCCGCATCCACACCGTGGCCCGATCGAATGGGACGGCCTCCCGGATGCTCTGGAGCGCGGCGGCCCCGATGTCTTCGGGGCTCACGTCGGTCGCCTCGGTGATATCGGAGAGGCGCGTCAGCAGGCGGTTGGCGTTCTCGAGGGCTTCGAGCCGAGCGCCGGTCTCCGCCGACATCCGCGTCAGCAGGTCGACCCGCTCCATCGCATCCAGCAGCAGTCGCCGTGCCAACGCGAACGTCACCGCCGCCAGCAGCGCCAACCCCAACCAGCTGAGCAATCCGATCAGGTCGCGATCCGTTTGCGGCAATTCCGCGAGCGCGAACAGGCCCGCCACGAGTGCTCCGGTCGCCACGCCGAGGCGAATGCCGGCCAGGATCGACGCCAGGATGATGGGGGTCAGCGTCAACAGCAGATAGGGCGACTGCAACGTACCGGTGACGAGGACCGCTCCGGCGGACAGTGTCGCGGCCGCCAGGGCCGCCAGCTCTCGGATGATAGGGAGCCGAAGCCGGGCGCGGGGCGTGATCTGCATGCCGACGACGTAGATCCCGGCCAACAGCGCTGCGCCGTAAGTCTGACGGGTGGCTCCGAAAGAAACGACGCTTCCGGCGACACCGATGACGTAGAAGATCCAATTGAGGCCGGAGATCGCGCCGATGAGGCGCGACAACCACTCTTCGGAGAACTCGGACGTCTGATTAAATGCTTGCATGCGCGACGTTCAAAGTAGCCGCCCGTTCCTGTTGCTCGGTGGTATCGGTGTGGGCAAGACCTACATCGGCGCCCTCCTGGAAGAGCACGGGGTGACGATGATCTCGGCAGATCGGATCGGCCATGAGGTCCTGCTGCCTGGTACGCCGGTGCACGCCGAGGTCGCTGAGCGCTGGCCGGCCGTGGTCATCGATGGCGTGATCCACCGTCCGAGCCTCGCCGCCCTCGTGTTCTCGGATGCCGACGCGCTCGGCGAACTCGAGGCCATGACCCATCCCGCCATCGGTGCCGAGATCGAGCGGCGGGTCGCCGGGATGGAGGGCCTCGTGGGCGTCGAAATCCCGGTGGCCAAGGATGTCGTCGGACGGTCGTGGCCGCGAGTTGTCGTGACCGCACCACTCGAGGTGCGGCGACGGAGATTGCTCGAGCGCGGCATGACGAGCAGGGACATCGAGGCTCGCATCGCCGCGCAACTGACGACCGATGCCTGGCAAGCGCTGGCCGACTACGTCGTCGTGAACGACGGCGGTGATGGCCTCGCCGCGGACGTCGAACAACTGGTGGCATGGCTCGAGGAAGTTGTCCCAGTCCGACGATAGGGTTGAGCCGGTGGAACCCTTCAAAGTGGTGGCGGACTTCGAACCCGCAGGAGACCAGCCGGCGGCGATCGCGGCGTTGGCCAAGAGCATCGACGGGGGAACGCAGTTCCAGACGCTGGTGGGCATCACGGGTTCCGGCAAGAGCGCCACGATGGCCTGGACGATCGAGGCGGTGCAGCGGCCGACGCTGGTGATCGCCCCGAACAAAGCTCTTGCCGCGCAGCTCGCCAACGAGTTCCGACAGTTCTTCCCCAACAACCGGGTGGAGTATTTCGTGTCGTACTACGACTACTACCAACCCGAAGCGTATATGCCGCAGACAGACACCTACATCGAGAAGGAGTCGACCGTCAACGACGAGATCGACCGGCTGAGGCACGCGGCAACCAGCGCATTGCTCACCCGGCGGGATGTCATCATCGTGGCGTCGGTGTCGTGCATCTACGGCCTGGGTACGCCCGAGATGTACCTAGGGCAGGTGCTGCGGCTCATCAAGGGTGTCGAATACGACATGCAGGCTGCCATCAGGCGGCTCGTCGACATCCAGTACGAGCGCAACGAAGTCAATCTGACGCGGGGCAAGTTCCGTGTCAAAGGCGACACGCTGGAGGTGTTCCCTTCCTACGAGGAGACGGTGATCCGCGTGGAGTACTGGGGCGACGAGGTCGAACGGATCCTCCGCATGAACCCGGTCACGGGCGAGGTCATCGGAGAGCTCAACGAGGTTTGGGTGTTTCCCGCCACGCACTACGTGACGTCGCGGGAACGCATGGAGAAGGCCGTAGCCGGTATCGAGGTGGAACTGGCCGACCGGCTGGTTGAGTTGGAGAAGGCCGGCAAGCTGCTGGAGGCTCAACGACTCCGCATGCGCACGTCCTACGACCTCGAGATGATGCGTGAGGTCGGTTTCTGCTCAGGCATCGAGAACTATTCCCGGTGGCTCGACGGGCGGGAGGCCGGTGAGGCGCCGTACACGCTGCTCGACTACTTCCCGGACGACTACCTGACGATCATCGACGAGAGCCATGTCACCGTGCCGCAGATCGGCGGCCAGTACCACGGCGACCGCAGCCGGAAAGAGGTCCTGGTCGGTCACGGTTTCCGGCTGCCGTCGGCGATGGACAACCGGCCGCTTCGGTTCGACGAATGGCTCGAGCGAGCGAACCAGGTGGTGTTCCTATCGGCGACCCCAGGCGCGTTCGAGTTGGAACACTCGACGGCACGCGTCGAGCAGATCATCCGGCCGACAGGGCTCGTCGATCCCGAAGTGGTGGTTCGCCCGACCAAGGGTCAGATCGACGACCTTCTCGAGGAGATTCGTCAGCGAGCAGAAGCCGACCAGCGGGTACTCGTGACCACCCTGACGAAGAAGATGGCCGAGGACCTGACCGACTACCTCCTCGAGATGGGCGTACGGGCCCGCTACCTGCACTCGGAGATCGACACCCTCGAACGCGTACAGATCCTGCGCGAGCTACGGATCGGCGAGTTCGACGTCCTGGTCGGGATCAACCTGCTGCGTGAGGGACTCGACCTGCCCGAGGTGTCGCTCGTTGCGATCCTGGACGCCGACAAGGAGGGGTTTCTCCGCTCGCAGACCAGCCTCATCCAGACGATCGGGAGAGCGGCGCGCAATGTCGACGGACAGGTGGTCATGTACGCCGATCAGGTGACCGACTCCATGCGAGCGGCCATCAACGAGACCAACCGGCGTCGTGCGCTGCAGGTCGCCTACAACGCCGAACACGGGATCGACCCGCAAACGATCCGCAAGAAGGTGTCGGACATCCTCGAACTCATCCAGTCGAGCGATGCTCCCAGCGTGGACCGGCGGGTGCGTGAAGTCCGTCGGGCGCCCATCGACCTCGAGGACGACGACCTCGAGCGGCTGATACTCAGCCTCGAGGAGGAGATGCACGACGCCGCCGCCGAGCTGCGATTCGAATACGCGGCTCGCCTCCGGGACGAGGTCAATGAGCTCAAACGAGATTTGAACGCCGCCAAGGCCGCTGGCTGAGGCTGCTTGCGTCGCGGCAAGACGAATCGACCTTGGAGCAAGGCGCATTGAGCATGCCGTTGCCTGTTGTGTACCGGTTCCATGAAGGTGTTGTGTCCATGGGTAGGGTTTCTCCGTGCAACATTTGACGAGGTGGCCGGCCCAAGTCGTCGCCAAAGTGGGCATCGTGGCGGTCGTGGCCGCGATATGGCTCCCACAACTCTTCACGTCCCTCTGGCTGGATGAACTGGGAACGGCATGGGTCCTCCGACCGGCGGTCGGCGCAACGTGGCAGGCCGCCTGGGAGACCCACGGACAGAGCCCCCTCACATACCTGGTGGTCTGGTCCAGCAGGCAGTGGCTCGGTGGAGCGGAGTGGCAGTTGCGATTCCTCCCTTTCCTCTTCTCGTTGGCGAGCCTTCCCTTCGTGTGGCTGGTGGCCCGTCGGCTCGTGGGCGCGGACGGGGCGTGGGTCACGGCGCTCGTGTATGCCGTGCATCCTGGCGTGATCCTCTTGTCGGCCCAGGCGCGGCCCTACCCGCTGGCGCTCTTGGCATTTGCGGCCGCCACGTGGTTCTTGCTCCGCTGGTTGGAGGCCCCGCGTGGCCACTGGTGGATCGCCTACGTCGTCGCCGTGACGGTCGTCGTCTGGTCGCACTACGTGCTGGCGGCGGGGCTCTTGGCGCACCCGTTGATGTATTGGTGGCTCGAGCGATCCGAGCGAGCCAGTCCCGGCAGATACGCGGCTGCCGTCGCGGCGTCACTGTTCCTGTGTGCCCCACTCGTGGGACAGGTTGTTTCGCTCGCGGATCGCAGTGACGAGCTGTTCTTCGGCAATGCGCTGTCGGTGAGCGCTGTGCTCGGTTTCAGCGTTCCGGTGGTCCTGGCAGCCGGGCTCGGATTGGCTTGGTGGCTGTCTGGACGCGGGGTGATCGATACCACCATCATCGAGCGGGGACCGTGGCGATCGATCGGTGCGCTGGCCTTCGTGCCGCCCGCCACGTTGGTGGCCGTGTCGTGGGCGACGGATGCCGTCCCGCTTGCGAGTCGCTACTTCTCGAGCGGCCACCTCGGTATCGCTCTTGCCGTTGGAGCGCTCGTTGCGGCCGGCTCTCAGGTGCTCCGGACCGGCGCTGCGATCACCATTCTTCTGCTCGGGCTGATCGTCGGATCGCAGGCGAGCCTGGCGACGGTTGGTGACGACTGGCGGAATGCCTTGGCGTTCGTCGCGGCCCAGAAAGTCGATGCGTTGGTGCTCGTGAACTCCGGGTTCGTGGAGAGTCGAGCCCGAGCGACGGGCGAATTGGTCGAACGGTCCGACTTCGTGTTCGCTCCGGTGGCCTACTACGAGATCCCCCAAGAGGTCCGGCTGCTACCTCCTCCGAGTGTCGGACCACAACGCATTGCCGGACATCTCCTCGAGGTACGTCCCGAAATGCTGGGTCATGACGAGATCATCGTGATCAGCTTCCAGAGCGCCGCCTACACCGCGCCGGTCGAGGTGCTGCTCCACGGCGACGGGTATGAGGCGGTAGAGACACCATCGTTCCGCGGCATCTCGGTCAGCCGATTCGTCCGCGCCC
>JBFKPQ010000080.1:0-10719 GCA_041628225.1 Acidimicrobiia bacterium
CGACGGTAGTCTAGCGTTGTTTAGCGTCCGCTGTCGAACGCTTCTCCCCTCACTGCGAGCCGGGGTCGAATACCTCTTCGATCGTCAGGCCGAACAAGCGGGCGATGGCGAACGCCAGTGGTAGCGACGGGTCGTACTTGCCCTTCTCGATGGCGATCACGGTCTGGCGGGACACGTCGAGGCGTTCGGCCAGGTCGACCTGGGTCCAGTCGCGCGCCGCACGGAGTTGGCGGAGCCGGTTCTCCACGTCACAGCCCCTTTTGGGCGCGCGTCCACCCGATCGACCAAGCCATCATGGCGACGACGAACGGGACCCACACGGCGACCAGCGACGGCCGGCCAGGCGGTTCGTCGACGAACGCGAAGATGAGCCCTGAGATCGCCAGAGCCGGCAGACCGACCACGAAGCCGACGGCAGCCCCTTTGAGCATCTGGACCTTGCCCAATTCGTCGCTGCGGCGGTAGAGGCCGACCAGCGCCGCCGTCACCCAGATCACGCCGATGCTCGGCACGGCGGCCATGGCCAACTGCACCGCCGTCGACCGGCCTTCGGACACGAACAGCAGCATCGTGCCGACGACATATAGGACCATCGCCGGCCCGTACGTCCAGTAGTACCGCTTCATGCTCGACCGCACCGCTGCGGTCTCGTGCTTCGCCTTGTTCATGACTCACCTCGCATGTCAATGTCGCTTTACACGAATGAATGTAAAGGATGCATGACATTCTGTCAAGGGAGCTTGACATAGAGCATCCGGCCAGCCGCAGACCGACACGACCGGAGGTCGCGTCCGAGCCCCCGCTCAGGGCGATGTTTGCCCCACCACAGTTCCTGCGGAGGTATCAGGGCGTCCCCACGTCAGGGTAGAGATCAGGCCAGCCATGTACGCGATCTCCCCTACGTGCTGGGCGACCAGCTGGCCCTGCAAACCGGCGGTGCCAAACATGACGGCAGCTCCTATGGCGAGCCACGGCCAGCCGCTGCGCCTCCATACCATCACGCCGAACACCGCCACGACCACGATGGTGACCACGGCGGCCACGGGAGGACCGGGCATCGGCGAGAACGCGTTGACGTACCTCGTGATGCCGTCCTCGGTGACCGGCTCCAGCGTCAAACCGACGATGTCGATCCACGACCCGAGTACGACCATGACGGCGATGAGCGAGCCAACCGCCGCTCTCCACGTTCGGCTTGCGGCGGGCTCGTAACCCGTGGCCCCCAGACCGGCCAGCGCCACCCACATCGTCGTCGGCGTCAGCAGGGCATGGGTCCAATACCGTGGAGCGTTGAGCAACCGCAGCACGGCACCCTCATCGAGCGTGCCTCCGACTGCCAGAACCGCGGCATCGTAGGCGAGCGCGACACCGACGACCCCGGCCATCGCCAACGCAGCCTCCCGGCGCCGTCGGGCGGCGCGAAAGGCGACGAAGACCAGGCCGAGATGGATGAGCGCAACGATCAGATGTGGGGCCACGGGCTCGCCTCCGGCGGCCACAGTACGACATCGGGGGACCGCATGCCGAACCTCTGAGGGTGGTCAGTCGAAGAGCACCGACACGCTCTTGCGCTTCGAGATGCGATCGATCGCTTCGGCGAGCAGCGGGGCGATCGACACCGTCGTGACCTTGTCGGACATCGGCTGCGGCTGGGTCTCCACGCTGTCGGTGATGTAGAGCCGCTCGATGGCGGAGGCGTCGAGACGGGCGTTGGCCTCGGCCGTGAGCAGGCCATGCGTGACAGCGGCCCGCACCGACACCGCACCCCGCTCCACCAGCACCCGGGCCGCATCGACCAGGGTGCCGCCCGACACGGTGAAGTCGTCGACGATGAGCGCCGCCTTCCCTTCCACCGACCCCATCAGTTCCGTCACCTCGGCCGTCTCGCTGTGGTCGACCCTCCGCTTGTCGGCGATGGCCGTCGGCGTGCCGAGCCGGTCGGCCCACTGGCGCGCCTTCTTGGCGAAGCCGGCGTCGGGCGCCACCACGACGAGATCGTCGACGCCGTCGGCGGCGATGGCATCGCACAGCGTCGGCATGGCGTAAAGGTCGTCGACCGGCACCTTGAAGAACCCGGACACCTGGGGAGCGTGCAGGTCGACGGCGACCACCCGATCGACGCCGGCCGCCTCCAAAGCTTCGGCGCACACCCGTGCACGGATCGACACCCTCGGCTCGTCCTTTTTGTCGCCCTTGGCGTAACTGAAATACGGGATGACCGCCGTCACCGTTTCGGCGCTGGCCCGTTGAAAGGCGTCCACCCAGAACAGCAGCTCCATGAAATGGTCGTTGGCCGGAAACGCCGTGCCCTGCACCAAGAAGATGTGGCGTCCTCGGACGTTCTCGAGAATGCGCACGAACAGGTTGCCGTCGGAAAACCGCATGCTCTCCGACCGCCGCACCGGCCAGCCGAGTTCCTCGCCGATGGCGGCGGTCAGCTTCGGACTCGCCGAACCACCGAAGAGCAGATACTCGTCGTCCACGCGTCGCACACTACCGGCTGCCGCGCAGCGACCTAGGCTCGGAGACAGGCAGCACAGGAGGAGAACATGGGAGACATCGCGTACGTGTCGGAAGCGGTGATCACGCGCGAACGCGGGCCGATCCGCTCGGCCACCGTGCCCGGCCGTCCCGAACCGGTGTCGTTCGGCGTGCACGGCGCCATCGCCGAGCACTACAACGTCGATCCCACCGACTACCCGCACGACACCACCACCATCGACTACGTGGTGGCCGCGGCCGGCGGCTGACTGACCGGCACATTTGGGGGTGCGCTCGAAGCTCGAGGCATCCCCGCCGGAGGCGGTCGTCTCCGCGGACACACCCGAGGCGAGGTCGAACTCGACGGCAAGGTCCTCGTCATCAAACGCATCCACGTGCGCTACGAACTGCAGGTCGACGAGGCCGCCGACCGTGACGCCATCGAACGGGTGCACGGCTTCCACGCCGACTACTGCCCCGTCGCAAGATCGATCAGAGACTCGATCGACATCACCACGTCGTACGACGTGACCTCACTGACCGACTAGTCAGAACCCGTCATGTGGTGGTGGCGCGCACGGCGCGGGCAGCAGCCCACCGTTGCGCGCCCGGGATCAGTAGCCGGGTTTGGCGAGTAGGCCCAGCTGACGGACCCGCCCGTACGTCCAACGGGCCACGAGAGCTGCCAGGCCGAGATAGACCAATGAGCCGACAAAGGCGATGATCAGACCCCCGGTGTGCACCTCGCCCGACGCCAGGAAGGCCCGCATCGCCTCGAATACGTGCGACGTCGGCAACGCCAGCGCGATCGCCTGGAGCCACTCGGGCAAGACGCTGACCGGATAGAAGACCGCCGAGACCGGCTGCAACAGGAACGCCATCGACCACGCCAGCACCTCGGCGTTGGTGCCGAACCGCATCACGGCCGCCCGGATGGTGAGCCCGAGCGCCCATCCGAACAGCGACAGCGTCACGAGAGCCGGCACCAGCACCGCGCCCACCGACAGCAGGTCGAACCCGAACCACCAGTCGGCGATCACCACGAGGAACGTCGTGCCGACCATCACACGCACGACGGAGAACACGAGCGCACCGGTGAGGTATTCGGACTGGCGCATCGGCGACGCGTACAGGTTGACGATGTTGCGATCCCACATGTCGATGAGTTGGGTGATCGTCAGCTCCTGCTGGCTGCGGAACATCAGGTCCCACAACAGCACGGCGCCGAGCAGCACGCCGACACCGCCGGGGATGTTGGCGTCGGCGCCGACGAGGAACACCGAGATGAAGCCCCACAACACGACCTCGATGACCGGCCAGTAGAACAGCTCGAAGATGCGGATCGGGCTGCGCCGCATGACGTACCAGTTCTGCAGCACCACCGCCCAGACGCGACGCCGGTTCATCGTCGGGACTCCCGTGCGACCGTGAGGAAGACCTCTTCGAGGTCCTCGGCACGAAACTGTTCGCGAAGCTGCGTCGGCGCGGCGTCGGCGACGATCTCGCCCGCCGACAGGAACAGCACCCGGTCGGCGACCTTCTCGACCTCACGCATGTTGTGGCTCGTGATGAAGATCGTCATGCCCGTCTCGTCGGCAACCTGGCGGAGTACGGTCCTGGCCTGGAAGGCGTTCTCGGGATCGAGACTGGCGGTCGGCTCGTCGAGGATCAGCAGCTCGGGTGCGTTGATGAGCGCCTTGGCGAGATTGACGAGCGTCTGCTGACCGCTCGACAGCGACTGGAACGGCTGGTGGCTCAACTCCTCCAGCCCGAACAGCTCGATCGACCGGGCCACCGCAGTCCGATGGTCGGCCACGTCGTAGAGGCCGGCGTACACCCGCAAGATCTCCCGCACCCGCAATCGCCAGGGAAACGCCGTGTACGAAGCGGCGAAGTTCGTGCGCGCGATGGCCGCCGATCGATCTTTCACCACGTCGTGGCCGAGCACTTCGATCGTTCCGTCGGTGGGAAGCGTCAGTCCGAGAAGACATTGGATCGTCGTCGTCTTGCCGGCGCCGTTGGGTCCCAAGAGCGCGCACACCTGACCGCGGGGCACCTCGAACGAGATGCCGTCCACGGCCAGTTTGACCTTGAACGACTTGACGAGACCCGCGACGCGGATGGCGACCATCGGGCCAGGCTACCGACGACCACCGGCTCCAGCAGTCGCATTTCGAGGGTCCCGAACCCGGTCCCACGGCCCGCCGCCGTAGGCTGCGGTCCGTGGATTGGCTCATCGCGGCGAGCGTGCTCATGACGGGTTACCTGATCGGGTCCCTGTCCCCCGCCCGTTTGGTCGGCCGTCGGGTGGACCCGACCGTCGACGTCACCCAGGCGTCCGAGATCATTCCCGGTACCGACGACGTGTACGTGGACACGGCGGTCAGCGGAACCGTCGTCAACCGCAAGCTCGGCTGGCAGTACGGGTGCCTGACGTCGGCGCTCGACATGGGAAAGGCGATCGTGCCCGTGCTCGTCATGCGCGGGCTCGCGCCGGATTCCTACCTTCACCTCGTCGTGGCCATCGGCGTCGTCGTCGGCCACAACTGGCCGCTCTATCACGGATTCCGTGGAGGGCGGGGCGAGTCGCCGATCTACGGCACGATGCTGGTGCTCGACCCGCTCGCTCCGGTCGTCGCCAACGTCGTAGCTCTGGTCGCCGGCTTTTTGGCCGGGTCGACCCACCTACTCCGCTGGGGCGGCATTCCGCTCATGGCCGTGTGGGCCTGGTGGCGAGGCCGGCCCTCCGAGGCGCTGTTCCTGGTTGCCGCCACGGCCGCCTACTTCGTGGCGATGCGCGGCGATTTCGCCACCTATTGGCGGATCCACCGAGGCCGGGTGTTCAGCACCCGCGCCGAACTGACCGACTTCCTCGACATGGGAAGCGAACTAGGTACCGCCATGGACAGCTGGTCCATTCCGGGACTGGTCGGCCGCGTACGCGGCGGCGAGTGACAGCGTCGCGGTGGAGAAGGCCACCGTGCGGACTTCCGTCCTTATCCGCAACAGGCTGACTCGGGGGCTCACCGGGCTTGGGTCTCATCCACCGTCAGGGCTTGGTCGTGGCCTCCGCGGTGATGGGTCTTCTGCCTCTAGCCCCTCACGGGCCAGGTTCTGATGGTGAACCTGTGGGGTGGTCCCTGCCGCGCCACCCCCGTAACGCCACGCTCTGTGGTGGCCATGAAGAGGAGGAGGTGCCTCATGAGGCGACTTTCGTGGGTTCTCGCTTTGACAACCCTGCTGGTGGCGGCGGCGGCGGTACCAGCAGCGGCAGACCCTAAGGCGGAAATGTTCTACATGGAATGCACTGACGGCGTTCCGAGCGGATGGATCACGGCCAACAGCGGCGTCGGACTGTGGACACCGGGGTTCGCAGTCGACGGTACCGGCGTGTACATCCCGCACGAGCTCGAGTACACCGGAACGTTCTATCCCGCCGACGGAGGGGTATGGGACCTTGGCACAGAGGTGTTCGTGAAGAACGCACCCCGGAACACCAAGTCCCACCTTCACGGGACATGCACCTTCGGAGGTGATGTCGATCTGGTGGATGACCCCGATCTCGGCACCGGTCGACTGGTGTTCTCGGCAGTGGCTCGAGTGTTCTGGACCGGCAGATAGATTCGGCGCTGGTGGGAGCCGCGGAGAGGTACAACCCGGCGGTATGTGAGCGAGATGGGAGCCCCTGCTCCGGCGGGGGTTCTCCCCATCTGAAGCACTATCCAGCCGCATGTGCTGGCTCGTACGAGGGTTGTTCGCAGCCGACCGGCGTCTCGTCGCCGCCGGACCGTCGGCCGCCACGACGACGTCTCCCATCTCACCTGCGAGGTGGCGCTCGGTTCTCCGGAGGCCGCCGGGCCGCGGTGCGCAGGCGCCGAGCGACAGATCCCGACATGGGAAGCGAACTAGGTGCCGCCATGGACCGCTGGTCCATTCCGGGACTGATCAGCCGCATACGCGGCGGCGAGTGACCGTGCGGCGGCGAAGAACGCCAGCTGGGCGACCAGGTTGGTCGACTGCTCGATCCACTGGAGCGGGATGGTCTGGTCGGGTATGCGGGCGAATCCCGGCAGGATGAGCACCACCACCAGATTCACGAAGAACAACGTGGCGGCATTGCGGCGCCCGACCGACCAGGCGTGACGACCCAGCGCCCACACCGCCACGGTGTTCGCCAGCGCCGCAACACCGAGCAACACGAAGAACCATGCCCGACCATCGACTCGAAACGCCGCCCAAGCGGCGAGCGCGTACACCACGAAATTGATGCGCGCTGCCCATCGCCACCCTCCCGGCCGGCCGCGCAGCGCGGCACGGATGGCGGTAGCGGCGAACACGAATCCGGCCGCCATGAAGATGAACAGACTGTTGTCCAGCCAGCGCACGTCGACGGATCCATCGGTGATCCCCAACACCAGTTTCCACGTGGCCTTGGCGAGGCCGCCCATGGTGATGAGCGCCCAACCCAGCAGACCCATCCGTCCCATCGACGCGTCGATCGTATGCAACAGTCGGGCCACGACGAAGAACCCCAGCGACGACAGCACGACCGGCACGTAGTCGTACAGCGCCAGCGCGACCGTGTACGAGTCAGCCATCACCTGGTTCGGAGAACACGAGGTACGGCCCGTAGTCGTCGAGCACGCCGTATTCGCCGCTGTACTCGTAGCCCCAGAAGTTCTCGAACAGGAACATCTTCGGCGGATACAACGTCAAGAGTGGAGCCCCAATGGTCATCACTCCGATCAGCGCCAGCGCGCGCCACTTGACTCCCGGCTTGAAGGGTTCCCGAGTCATCCAGCGGTACGCCAGCCACTCGCCGAGGGCCACACCGAACACGCCGGTACCGATGTCGAGCACCAGCGTTCCGCTCCCCCGGATCGGCAGCAGGATCCCGAGGTAGAAGTAGAACGACACGATGATCCCGATCGGCGTCATGACGAGCGCGAGCGCCTTGGCAGCCCAGTAGTTGTTGGCATCCTCTTTCACGTAGGCGTGCTCGATGAGGGCGAAGATCAGGCCACCCCAGAAGAAGATCTTCAGGTGCTCGTACGTCGACTCGTTCACCGACCCGAACACGACCATCGGGTCCCAGAACCCGGACAGTTCGAAGGCGAAATGGCCCAGCGAGGCGATCAGGGTGACGCCGACGACCGCGGCGATCTGCCATCCGGCGATGCGGCGTTTGCTCACAGGACGCCGAACAGGAACAGGGCGCCCACCACGGAGATGCCGGCCGCGGGCACTCGCATGGCGATGCGGCCGAAGCGGTAGCGCCGGGCGATGTCGCCGATGAGCACGCCGACGAGGTGAATGACGGCCGTTCCCGTCAAGAACCCGATCGAATAGATCGCCGGTTCGGCGATGTCGGGTACCTCGGTGCCGTGGGCGACTCCGTGGAAGGAACCGAAGAACGCCACGGCCGCCAGCGCGACCCGCGTCGACACCCGGCGGTCGAGCGCGATGATGAGTCCGAGCAACAACACCGACAGGGCGATGGCGCCCTCGATCACGAACGAGCCAGGGTCCACCCCGACCACGCCGAGCAAGCCGCCGGCGGCCATCGCCGTGACGAACATGGCCGGCACCTGCCAGATGGCCTTGCCGCCGATGAGGGCACTCACCACGCCGACACTCAACATGGCGAGCAAGTGATCGAGGCCCAGGACGGGATGCACGAACCCGCCGCCGAACGAGCCGAACCGAATCACCTGGTTCTCATGGGCGAGCGCCGCCGCAGCCGGCATCGCCACCGACCATGCACTCAGCGCGGCGACGATCGTTACTCTCCGTGACATCTGCATCCAAGGGACTATACGGACTCGAGCGGTAGGTTGGACGGGCACGATATTGGCATGAGCGATGCGAAGCGGACACGCAGCCCGGATGCGGGCGGAAAAGCCGTCGGGCTGCGATGGTTGGCCGCACGCGGCCACGCCGTTCCGACCACGGTCGTCGTGGCCCCTGGCGCTTCGGTCGAGCCGGCCGTCGACCTGCTGGCCGACCACACCGAAGTCATCGTCCGGTCGTCGTCGGCCGACGAGGATCGAGAGCGCCAGTCGGCCGCCGGCCAATACCTCTCGGTGGGAGGTCTGACGACTCCCCACGAGGTGCGATCCGCCATCGAGCGGGTTCGTGCCAGCGGCGACCCCGCCACCATGCACGTGGTCGCCCAGCCACACCTCGACGCCGTGTCGTCGGGCGTCGTGTTCACGCGCAATCCCATCTCCGGCCTCGACGAACGGATCGTCGAAGCCACCTCCGGGTCGTCGACCGCCATCCTCGCCGGGGGCGCCGAACCCGACCGATGGATCAGCCGGTGGGGCGATTTCGTCGACCAGCCCACCGACACCGACATCTCCGCCGATCTGGTTCGCCGCGTCATCGTCGAGGCCGAGGCCATCGCCGCCGAATGGGGCGGACCGCTCGACCTCGAGTGGGTGTACGACGGGAACCGGCTTTGGTGGGTCCAGCTCCGTCCGATCACCACGGGTCGCGAGCGCGTGTACTCGCGCCGCATCGCTCGCGAGGTGCTCCCGGGGCCGATCAAACCGCTCGTCTGGTCGATCAATGTGCCGCTCGTCAACCGGGAATGGATCGGGCTGTTCGACGAAGCGGTCGGGCCCACGGGTCTGGAACCCTTCGACCTGGCACACCAGTTCGGCACCTACGCCTACTTCGACATGGGCGCCATCGGCGACATTTTCGTGCAACTGGGCATGCCCCGCGATGCTCTCGAGAACCTCCTCGGGCTGCCCGGTGGAGACGACCGGCCGAGCATGCGTCCCGGCCTGTCCGGGATGCGGCTGCTCCCGCGCATGACACGGTTCGCCTGGCGGACGCTGCGCGCCTGGGATCGGTCCGAACAGGCGCTCGGCGAGGCACAGCGGCTGTTGGAGCAGCACCGTGCGACCGACCTGACGTCCGTCGACCTCCCGGCGTACGCGGCCCAGCTCGACGCCGACCTCCGGGCCATCACCCGAACCAACGTCGTCGTGCCGCTCGTGATGAACCTGTGGTCGCGCCTTCTGCACACCTCCACCGATCTCGCCGACAACGAAACCGTCGAACTCTCCCCCGAGCTGCAGGCCGAACTCGACCGGTACGCCCCGGGATCGGCTCTGGCGGCGCTGGCGAACGCCGAAGACGCCCAAGCCGCCCGGCGCGACATCATCGAACGGTTCGGCTACCTGTCGGACTCGGGCAACGACCTGTCGGTGCCGACCTGGGCGGAACAACCCGAGATGCTCGACCGCTTCGCGACGGCGGCTACGACCAACGGGCGCGCCGTTCCGGCCGGCGAGGTCCTGCCCCGCAACCCGTTGAAGCGCCCCGTGGTGCAGTGGCTCGTCGACCAGTCGACGCGGTACCGGGTCCGCCGTGAAGCCGTGAGCGCCATGTACACGCAGATGTATGGCCTCTTCCGGCCCGTGGCACTCGAGGCGGGCCGGAGGCTGGTCGAGTCCGGCGCCATCGACGAAGTCGACGATGTCTTCTATCTGACGCGCGACGAGGCCTTCGGCGCGCCGGAGGATCTCCGTGAGGTCGTGCGTGAACGGAGGCGACAGATCGCCGAAGCAGGCGACCTCGAGCTACCCGAGACCATCATCGGCGACGACTACGAACCGCGCAGGCGCCGACCGCCGGAGGCGTCGGTGCTCACGGGTACCGGTACGTCGCGCGGGCGCTACACGGGGCCGGCCCGCATCGCCCACTCGACCGCCGACATCGTCCGCATCCAACCCGGCGACGTGCTCGTCGTCCCCTTCTCCGACGTGGGTTGGACGCCGCTGTTCGCCACCGTCGGTGCCGTGGTCGCCGAGTCGGGTGGCCTGTTGTCGCACAGTTCGATCATCGCTCGGGAACGAGGCATCCCGTGCGTCGTGTCCGTTCCCAGCGCCTGCTCGATCCCCGAAGGCACGCCGATCACCGTGGACGGCGACGCCGGCGACGTGACCATCGAGAGCTGAGCAGACGGTCAGGTCGCCAACGGTCGGCATCGCTCCGAGGTGACGTCACGCCGGCTAGTCGGCGTGGAACGTGAACGTGGTGCCGACGTTGCTCGACATGAAGGCGTCCGGCAGGGCTCGCCCGACTGCATGCGTCGCCTTCCAACCGGTGCAGTGACCGGGGACGATGTGATCGGGTCCCAGGGCTGCCAGCTCGTCGATCGTCTGCGGCATGATCTTTTCGAAGAGGCCCCCCGTGAGGTGGAGGCCACCGACAAACCCGTGGATC
>JBFKPQ010000081.1:0-10586 GCA_041628225.1 Acidimicrobiia bacterium
CGGAACGAACCTCGTGCCCCGAGCCGGCCGACCCGTCGTTGACGCATGCGTTCCGGATGAGCTCCGAGAGAAGCTCGACGACGTCAGCCACGTTGCGCCCCCAACAGCGACTCCTTCCAGGTGCGGAACCGATGATGCAGCTGGCCGTCCGCGCCGATCCCTTCACCGGTCTTGCCTCGCAGCCGGAACCGGTGGGTGATCGTCAGGTCATCATCGTCGATGGCGAGATACCAGGCGTCGCCGACCGGTGGTCCCGCCCTCCACAACAGCCACCTTCCGATGCGGCGCTTGTATTCCACGGGCTCGCCGAGGTCGTCGCCCAGGCGCAGTAGCTCGTCGGGGGCTTCGTACCATCCCTCGGCCGGGATGCGGAACGTTCGTTGGGGCGTATCGGGAAGGTCGGCGGTGTGGTAACGCTCGGTGGTGAACGGACGCTCGCCCACTGGGATGGGACGGTCAGCCATCGATGACCTCGAGGAGGTCGAGCATCGTGGGAGTCAGCGGAAGTTCTGCGACCTCTCCGAGCGGAACCCACCGGACATCGGCCGCATCGTCACCCGCCCGCAGCCGACCGCCGGTCACGGTGCCGACGAAGTCGGTGAGCGTGAAGTGATAGGCGGGCGGATCGCCCGGCCCGATCGCCTCTCCGACCCACACGACGCCTCCGACGGCGACGTCCAGCCCGGTTTCTTCCCTGGCCTCGCGGACCGCCGCGTCGGTGAGGCGCTCGCCGAGCCGCACCTTCCCGCCCGGAACGGCCCAGAGTCCGGCGCCCGCGCCCCGACCGCGCTGCACCAACAAGATGGCGCCGTCATCGATGCACACGACACCGACGCCTGGGATGGGCGACGGGGTCATCGGCGTCGGTCGTCGTCGCGATGCATCACGATCGATCGGGCCGAGAAGCCACCTGCTTCGAAGAAGTTCTTGACGAGCCGGTGGCCCGGCAACACGTGTGCGTCGAACTTCGTGATCCCACGCGCTCGCAACGTATCGAGCAGCAGCGCACGCATCGTTTCGCCGACACCTACTTCGCGCGCCTCGAACTCGGTGAACACGAACCGTATCGCGCCCACCACTTCGGATGGGTCGAGCAGCGGTTCGACACGGCCGACCATGAACCCAAACGGCAACCCGTCGAGTTCGCCGATGATGACCACGACGTCGTCGTCAGCGAGCAGAGCTGCGAACGACGGCTCCAGCGGCGTGGGAAGGCCGTCCGCCCGCGGCCACATCGCATGGAGGGGCGTCATCTCGGCTTCGAGCAGGTGGTACATGCGGACGAGGTCGAAGAGGTCGTCGTTCGTGGCAGGGCGAGCGGTGACGTCGAGCATGTCGCTACGAGCGTAGCCCTCGCAAGATTCTTCGGAGACCCCAGCCGGTCACGAGTCGCATGGCTTCGGCCACGATCGCAGCTCCCATCTTCGAGCTGCCCCGGGTGCGGTCACGAAACGTGACCGGGACCTCGACGATCCGAAGTCCTCCGGACTCGGCGCGCCACGTCATCTCCACCTGGAATCCATAACCAGATGATTCGGCCGTCGAGGCATCGACACGCCCCAGTGCCGCAGGATCCCACGCTCTGAATCCGGCGGTCGCATCCCGGGTCCGCAGCCCCAGCAAGACACGGGCATAGCGGTTGCCGCCTCGTGAGATGAACCGTCGCAGCCACGGCCAATCCGGCGTATCGCCGCCGGGTACGTAGCGACTCCCGATCGCCAGTTCGGCCCCGCCCTCGACGGCGCCGACGAGTTTCGGAAGGTCGGCCGGATCGTGCGAGAAGTCGGCATCCATCTGACAGATCACGCTCGGGCCGACCTTCGACAGCCGGCCGAACCCCGCCGCGTAGGCGGGGCCGAGCCCTGCTTTGTGGGCCCGGTGGAGAACGTCGACCCCCGCGTCGGATGCAGCAATCTGGTCAGCGAGCTGTCCCGTGCCGTCCGGCGAGCCGTCGTCGACGACGAGCACCCCGTACCCGTGGCCGCGGATGGCTTCGATCAACCCGGGCAGGTTGTCACGTTCGTCGTACGTCGGAACGACGACCCAGACGTCAGGCGGCGCAGTCGCGACACACCATCTTCCGCTTGCTGGCCAACTGTGACATCCGTTTGACCATGAAACACTCGTTACACACGAATTCGTCGGAGCGTTTCTCCTGAGCCCCAACGTTCAGCGCAAGCTCTTCTCGCCGGATGTTGCGGAGTTCCTCGGCCTCGTTCACCGCCAGCTCGGAACCGACTTCTTCCTCGAGGAGTTCGAGTTCCTCGGCCTCGAGCTCCTCGAGCGCCTCGTCTTCCTCCTCGGCATCGCCCTCGTCATCGTCCTCGTCGTCCTCGTCGTCGACGTCGTCGAGCTCATCGAGGTCGCTGTCGAGGTCGTCGTCGAGGTCGTCGAGATCGTCGTCGTCGAGGTCGTCGTCGTCGACGTCGACGCTCTCGTCGTCGAGATCGGCTTCCAGATCTTCGATGTCCACGGTGTCGTCTGCCAATGCAACCTCTGTGTGGGGCCGGGAGTATAGGCGCATCGGCCCCGGACTCAACGACCTAGAGCCGCAGGAGCATACGGCCTTGCTCGACCCAACCCTCGACCGGCGTATCACCGAGGACTTCCCCGTCGACTTCGAAGGTCCAGGGCTCACTGGTGGTCAGCCGGAACCTCTGGGCCGACATCCGGCGCACCGCCGGATGTCGCAGGTGGAGACCTCGCTTGATCGCGGGGAACAGGGTCACGACCTGGCGGCGAGTCGCCGAGAAGACCTGGATGTCCAACAGCCCATCCATGGCGGCCGCCTTGGGCGCGATGTTGAAGCCGCCTCCGAAGAACTGGGCATTGGCGAACACGGCCACCAGCGCTTCACCTTCGAAGCTGCGCCGCTCGGTGACGACCTCGATGTGGGCCGGAGGAAAGCGTGGCAGCGTCGCCCAGAACGCCATCTGGTATTTGGCCCCGCCCAGGCGGCGCGGCAGCCGATTGGCGAGGTCGAGACACGATGCGGTGAGCCCTGCCTCGGCCACGTTGACGAAGGCCCGCCGTCCCCAGGCTCCCTCGACAAATCCCACGTCCAATGCGTAGTCCGTCGTCCCTTGTAGATGGTGGGCCGATTCCTCGATGCTCTGCGGAAGGGCAAAGGTACGAGCGAAGTCGGATCCGCTCCCCGCTGGCAACAACGCGACCGTTGGCGGCTCGGACAGCGAACATCGCATGAGTTCGTCGACGACGAGGTTCAGCGTTCCGTCGCCGCCTACCACGGCGAACAGGCGTCTGCCATCCTCGACTCCCTGCCGTACCGCGGCACGCATCGATGCGCCCGACGGCGGCGCCACGACATCCGCCGACACACCCGTGGCCCGGACCGCAGCTCCCGTCCGATCCTCGATGGAGCGCCCGCGTCCCGCGTGCGGGTTGGCGAGGACCAACCACGATCCGTTCACAGCCGGCCTCCGGCGGCGACGACACCACGGTCGACCATGCGCAACGCCTCGGTGAGCGAGTCACCCAAGTCTGGGGCGGCTTCTCGGACTTGCCGCAGCTGGTCGAGTAGCTGGCGCGCCACCCTGACGAAGTCGCCCGCCGCCAGCGGCAGACCTTCGAGGACATCGTCGAGATCGAGGCCCTGAGCCCAGTGATAGGCCGCTTCCATGAATCCGAAGTCCGGCTCGCGCATGGGCCGCAGACCTCGCTCCGACTCCCGGTCCGTGATGGCAGCCCACAGCTTCGACACCTCGGCCGCATATCCGTCGAGCGACAGCGGAACGGGCGCTCCGACGTCGTCGGCGCGGCGCTCCCACACAAAGGGCGAGACGGCTGCTGCCAGTTCCGGGCCGGTCAGCCCGTCCAGCAGGCCGGCCTCGATGGTCTCGGCGACCAACAGGTCGAGTTCCCCGTAGATCGATCTCAACCGTTCTCCCCGAGCTGTGAGCGCCCACCCGCGCGTGTATCCCGAATCCTCCAACAGTCCGAGCAGTGATCGAAACTCGTCGACGAGCGTCGACGCTCGGTGCGTATCCGACCCGAGTTTCCGCTCCAACCGGCGGGCGGCGCGCGCATGTCGCAGGTGGTCGGCCGCCTCCGGGCATTCCGCCACGGGATGCGGAACACCGGTGCCGACGGTCTCGCCGGAAGGAGACCCCTTGAACCCCTTCAGTCGCTGCACGGCTCGTTGTTGGAACCGCCGGTCGGTCGGCCGGAACGGGCCGTCGAACTCCAGCCGTCCGAGTCGCATCGCCCGAACGAGTTCCTCGGAGCGGAGCCTTCGGATCCGGCCGGCCGTGCTCAGCGCCACGACGGGAGCCTCGGAGTCCGTCGTTCGCTGCAAGAGCAGGTACCGACCCGGCCGCCCACCCCCCTCGATGACGAACACTTCGCCCGGGCGGACCGTGTCGTCGAGACCCGCACCCGGAGCCTGATCGACGCGGTCGAGGTACTCCCAGACATCGCCACGATCACACGCCGCATCGGCTCGCAGGCGATCCAGCTCCACCGCCCGGTCGGCCTGGCGGCGAGAGGCCGCTTCCTGCGCCGCTTCGAGTTGGAACTCGGCGAACGATGCCATGAGGAGCTCTTCGGCTCGATCCTGGTCGTAGTTGGCGACGAGGTTGACGGCCATGTTGTACGTCGGCCGAAAGCTCGACTCGAGTTTCGTGGCACCGGCGGCGGCGATCTCGGTGACGCGGTCGAATCGGACGAAACGCGAGTACAGCGTGATGCCGTAGCCGACGTCATCGATGCCGCGACGACCCGCCCGGCCCGTGAGCTGTGTGTAGTCGCTCGGCCCCAGGAGTTCGTGCGTCTCACCGTTGAACTTGGACAGACTCTCGATCACCACCGACTTGGCCGGCATGTTGATGCCGAGCGCCAGCGTCTCGGTCGCGAACACGACCTTGACCATTCCGGACGCAAACAGGGTCTCGACGGCTTCCTTGAACGCCGGAACGAGTCCGGCGTGGTGGGCGGCGCAGCCGGCTTCCAGGTCGGCCAGCCAACGCCCGAATTGCAGGGTGTCGAGATCTTCGGGATCGAGATGGTCCGTCGCCTGGAGGGCGACTCGACGGATCTCGGAACGCTCCTCGGTGGTCGTCAGCCGGAGACCCGCGGTCGCCACGAGATGGGCGGCCGCCTCGCAGCCGGCCCGCGAAAAGATGAAATAGATGGCCGGGAGCATCCCCTCATCACGCAGTCGTTCGACGACCTCGGCGCGGCGCGGTGTTCCGAACCTCCGGCGCCGTCCGGTCTTGGCGGCGAGGAGCTTCTGGATGGCCGGGTTGGGGATCAGTCCGCTGCCGCGTTCGATCAGCATCGGAAGGAGGACTTCCTTCGGGTTCGCCCAGGCATCTCGCAGCATGTAGAGCGGCTCGAGCGGTACGGGTCGCTGCGTTTCGACCACGAGACGCGTCGCCCCTCGCCTTTTCTCGACCCAGGCCGTGAACTCTTCCGGGTTCGCCACCGTCGCAGACAGACAGATGAGCTGGATGTGGCGCGGTGCGTGGATGATGACCTCCTCCCACACCGATCCCCGCGACCGGTCGGCGAGGTAGTGGACCTCGTCGAGGATCACCGAACCCACGGCGGCGAGCCCTGCCGACTTCGCGTAGATCATGTTCCGCAAGACTTCGGTCGTCATCACGACGATGTCGGCATCTCCATTGATGACGTTGTCCCCCGTGAGGAGACCCACGCGATCCGCGCCGTACGCTTCGACGAGGTCACCGAACTTCTGATTGGACAGGGCCTTGATGGGCGTTGTGTAGAAGGCGCGGCGGCCCCGCTCGAGCGCCAGATGGATCGCCACCTCGGCGATCAGCGTCTTGCCGGCGCCGGTCGGAGCTGTCACGACCACGGACGCTCCGGCCTCGATGGCCGCGGCTGAGTCGACTTGGAACGGATCCGGCCGATACGGGAGCTCCCCGAAGAACTCGGCCGCGGTCACTTGCGAAGCACGTATCGAATCAACAGCAGGGTGACCTCGTACATGAGGTACAGCGGGAGCGCCAGAACGAGCATGGTGAACGGGTCTCCCGTCGGCGTCGCGGCGGCCGACACGATCGTGATCGCCAGAATCGCCCACCGCCGGCCTTTCGCCAGCTGTTCAGAACTGACCAACCCCACGGCCCCGGCCGCGAAGACGAACACCGGATACTCGAACGCGAGTCCGAACACCAGGAGAAAGCGCAGCACGAAGGCGAGGTATTCGCTGACCGTGGCACTGACCTCGACGGGCAACATCGAGTTGAGGAACGCCAATCCGCGGGGCAGTGCCAAGTACGCGAAGGTCACGCCGGCCAGGAACAGGACGACCATGGCTGTCACGATGGGAATCGCCCACTTCCGCTCCCGGCGAGTCAGGCCGGGAGAAATGAACGCCCAAACCTGCCAGCTGACGACGGGACTCGCCAGGATGAACCCGCCAAAAGCGGCCAGGCGCATGGCTGCCGCGAACTGCTCGGTCGGCTTGATGGTCTGGAGTTCGACACCGGGGAACGCCTGGCGCATCGGGCGCTGAAGCACGTCGAAGATCTGGTCGCGCAGCACGTAGGCGACGACGGCACCCGCCAGGACGGCCAGGGCCGACTTGAGCAACCGCCATCGCAACTCCTCGAGGTGCGCCAGCATCGACAATCGCTGATCGTCTTGGATCACTCCTCGGCGTCCTCCTCGGTGGCGATCGCCTCGACGGCATCGATCGGTTCACCTGTCGATTCGACGGGGTCCGGATCTTCGCCCCTATCGATCTTGGCCAGATCATCGGCGGCGTCGTCCGGTGACGGGCCGCGCTCCGACACGGGACCCGTCCACGCGAGGGGGCGCGAAAACGAGCGGCCTACTTCGTCCACTTCAGCCGACACGGCCTTGACGTCTTCGCCGACCGCTTGGAGCGGCTTCGTCAGATCCTCCTTGAGATCTGCGACGGGACGTTCCAACTCGGCGATCTCGCGTTCGAGTCCCGATCGGAAGTCGGCCGCCACGGCGCGAATCTCGCGCATCCATCCCCCGACCTTTCGGGCCATCTCAGGCAGTCGCTGTGGCCCGACGACGATGAGCGCAACGAGCATGATGATGAGCATCTCGCCACCGTTGATATCGAACATCTCCGCCATGGTAGAGCGGAGATGTTCGTCAGGAGGAAGGGTTGTGGCGGATGGCTAGGAAGCCGCGAGCCTCGCGAAATCGAGATCTTGTTCGAGCGCACGGGCGAAGGCATCGATCTCGTCCTCGGTGATCGGGTCGTTCCGAACCACCTGGTACGACACGCCCGTTGCGAGCAACACACTCACGACCCGGGCGTTGGCCGGTCGCCGCTGGATTTCGAGGCACGTCGGGCAGGTGAACCGGTAGGTTCCGATTCGCTCAGTGGGGTCGAGTTCCAGTTGCAGATCATGCGGTCCGAGTTCTACGTCTCCGCACCGGCTGCACGTTGTCTTGATCGTGGTCATGTTCCGTGTCTCCGCACCGTTTCCCTATGCCGTAGGTATCGGCGGCGGTGACCCCGATCTGAAGTCGAAACTCGCTCAGTCGTCGTAGCGGGCGAGGATGGCGGCGCGCGTCGCCGCCAGCGCCTTCCCGACTTCGTCACCGTCGACGAGTTCGGCGTCGGGTCCCAGCCGGAGGAGAAGGCGCGCCGCGACGCCGGGATCAGACGCCGAGAACACGACGAGACCTTCCTCGTCGAGCACCTCGACGGGGTAGTACTCCCCCACCCACCGGGCACGCGGCCCCAGCCGGATGGTGGCACGCACATCGTCTTCCGAGGGCGTGTACCGCACCTCGGGAAGTGGAGGCTCTGGCGGTGGGACGAACGAATCGTCGGTCAACTCCGCCGATCGGATCCGATCCACCCGGAACACGCGCTCGGCGCCCGCGCTCCGGCAGTGAGCGGACACGTACCAGTTGCCGAGAGCCGAGAACACCGCCCACGGTTCGATCCGCCGATCCTTCGTCTCTCCGGAAGACAGCGCCGTGTACACGATTTCGACCACACGGTGCTCGGCTGCCCCCCGCCGAAGCCTGTCGAGCAGATCGGGCTCGGCACCCGCCAGATCCACGACGAGAGCCTCATCGACGTCGGGAGCAACGACCGCCGCCAGTTTGGCGACGGCCCGTTCCAGCGCCGGTGGTGCCTGGCCGGTACTCGTGAGCGCCATGCCGGCGGCCAGCAGACTGAGGGCCTCCGCCGGGTTCAGCCGGAACGGTCGGGCGAAGTAATCGGCCATGTCGACCACGACCTCGTCGTCGTCGATGTAGGCGACCATGAGGTCGCCAGGCCCGTATCCGGGGAGGCCGCACACGAAGACCAGATCGAGGTCGGACATCAGTTCTCGCTTGGAGTAGCCGAACCGCTCGCAGACGTCCTCGACGGTGGTTCCCGGGTTGGCGATCACCCACGGCACCATCGACAGGATCCGCCCGAGTCGGCGTGCGGTCCGATCGCTCACGCCACACCCCGCACGCGGTCGACAAAGCGGCGCCGCAGGTCGGGAGGCGTCAGCACTTCGGCTTGATCCTCAAACCCGATGATCCAGCCGATGAAGGCGTCCTGGTTGGCGACGGTCAGGGACACCTCCAGAGCGCCGTCGTCGCCTTCGCGGATGTCGGCACCCGACGGCAGCTGCCGGCGCGCCCACCAGGCGACGCTCGGATCGAACCGCACCGAGGCGCGCAACTCGTCGTCGCCCGCTTCCCACGGCGCCGACGGGAGTGCCGACGAGACGTCGAACCCGTCGGGGCGAACGAAGGCTCGATCAGGCTCGGTGGCCTCCCAGGCCGTCCCCCGGTCGACTCGGAACGCCCGAGTCTCCGTGGGCTCATCGGCCAGGCCCCCCACCACATACCAGTGTCCGCGTCGGTGCACCATGCCGTACGGCAAGACCCGCCGGCTCGTGCCGCGGTAGTCGAACCGGAGCACGCGCCGTTCCGAAACGGCCGTGAATACGGTCGCGAGGTCGTCGACGGCGGTGCCGAGGTCGGCCGCCAGCGGCTCGCCGGCCATGGCGATGGGTGCGCCTCCGAGCTTGAACAGGGCCTCGGGTCCGGCCGGCTGCCCTCCGAGTCGGATCACCTGGGCGGCCAGCCACAGGGACGCCCGTTCTTCGTCGGTGAGACCGGGGTCGGCCAGCTGGTAGTCGTCTGGCGACACGACGTACCCCTGCTCGACTTCCCACGCGTCTGTGAATGCCGTTCTGAGCGGAATCCCCATCTGGCGGAGCAGATCCTTGTCGCGCTCGAACATCCGATGAAAGGCTGCATCGTTGTCGGGGTCGTAGCCCGCCACGGTCGTACGGATCTCGTCCGCGGTCACCGGCCGCCCGACGGTGAGCAAGAACGCAAGGAGATTCAGCAGACGTTCGATGACGTTCTTCATGGCGCCAATGTAGGTGGAAGACTTCCGGCGAGGAAGTACCTCACAGACCGGCGATGAGCTTGTCCACTCGTTCGTCGACCGACTTGAACGGGTCCTTGCACAGCACGGTCCGTTGCGCCTGATCGTTGAGTTTGAGATGCACCCAGTCGACCGTGAAATCACGCTTCTTGGCCTTGGCCGCCTTGATGAATTCTCCTCGAAGCCGCGCCCTGGTCGTCTGCGGCGGTGTGCTGATCGCGCGCTCGATGGCCTCGTCGGTGACCACCCGGTCGACATAGCCCCGCCGTTGGAGGAGATAGAACAGCCCGCGGCGCTGGTTGACGTCGTGGTAGCTGAGGTCGAGCAGCGCCAGCTTCGGATCGGACGCAGCCAGGTCTCCCCGTTCCTTGTACCGCTGGATGAGGTGGTATTTCGTCACCCAGTCGACCTCGCGGTCGAGCGCCAAGGGATCCTTCTCGAGATTCGTCAGCAGGTGTTCCCACATGTCGACCGCCCGCTGGATCTCCGGCGGGAATCCCGGATTGCGGGCGTAGCGGAGGGCACGGTCGAGATACTCCCATTGGATGTCGAGCGCTGACAGTTCTCTGCCGTTCTGGAGGCGTACTTTGCGGCGGCACGTGATGTCGTGCGAGATCTCACGGATCGCCCGGATCGGGTTCTCTAACGTGACGTCGCGAAACACCACGTCGTCCTCGAGCATCTGGAGCAGTGCCGCGGTCGTGCCCACCTTCGCATACGTGACGTATTCGGACATGTTCGAGTCCCCGGCGATGACGTGGAGCCTCCGGAATCGCTCCGCATCGGCGTGGGGCTCGTCCCGCGTGTTGATGATCGGCCGCGACCGGGTGGTCGCCGACGAGACACCTTCCCAGATGTGTTCGGCACGCTGGGCCATCGAGTACACCGTGCCGCGGGCCGTCTGGAGGAGCTTGCCCGCCCCGGCGAAGATCTGGCGTGTCACCAGGAAGGGAATCAGCGTGTCGACGACACGCTGAAAGTCGCCGTGTCGGCTGATCAGGTAGTTCTCGTGGCAGCCGTAGGAGTTGCCAGCCGAATCGGTGTTGTTCTTGAACAGGTAGATCTCGCCTCGAATGCCCTCCTCGGCGAGTCGATCCTCGGCCGACTCCACGAGGCTCTCCAACACCCGTTCGCCCGCCTTGTCGTGCGCAACGAGCTCAGCCAAGCCGTCACACTCCGGCGTGGCGTACTCGGGGTGACTGCCGACGTCCAA
>JBFKPQ010000082.1:0-10491 GCA_041628225.1 Acidimicrobiia bacterium
GCGGCCGACGAGGCGGCGATCTCGAGGCTGTACGGCGGCATCCACTATCCGATGGGCATCGAGGTCGGCCTCGAACAGGGTGCCTGCGTGGCCGACCATGTGTTGGCCCGCCTGCGCACCCGGCGAGGGCGGTAGCCACCTGCCGAGCGACTTTGACGTAGCGCCGGAACCTGTCGTACCATTGACCGCACAAGCGACGCGGGGTGGAGCAGTCTGGTAGCTCGTCGGGCTCATAACCCGAAGGTCGCAGGTTCAAATCCTGCCCCCGCTACGAAGAAACCCCTGGATCTCACGTCTGGGGGTTTCTCATATCTGGGCCCCACGTCGGAGACCTCGAGCGATCTAGCCGCTGAGCCGGGTTGCCCGCATGGCGGCCGGCGCGCCGGTGGGAACCGCGGTCCGCGCAGGAGCGACGCGATCGACCCGCTGGTAGGGCTCACCGATGGCGGGACGCGGGTCGGTGTCGCCCTTGTTCGGCCACATCGACATGGCCCGCTCGGCCATGGCGGTGATCGTGAGCGCCGGGTTGGCGCCGAGATTGGCTGTGATGGCCGACCCATCACAGATGTGCAGCCCCTCGTAGCCGTAGACGCGGTGATACGGATCGATCACACCCGTGTCGGCGGAGTCACCGATCGGACAGCCGCCGATGATGTGCGCGGTGGTCGGAATGTCGAACAGCGCTTCGAAGATCGACCCGACTGGCAGGCCACCCATGATGTCGGCGGCGGCGCGGGCCGCCCGATTGGCCGCGGGAATCCAGGTGGGATTCGACGCTCCGTGGCCCGGCCTCGTCCACAAGAACGTGCCGAGCGGCGTACGCCGCAGGAATGTCCGGAGGCTGTTGTCGAGGCTCTGCATCACGAGCAACACGATCGACCGTTCGGCCAGCCGCCGGTACGACGTCAGCGACCGGACCAGCGCGATCGGATGGCGAAGGCCCGTCAGCACGAAACGCATCCAGCGAGGTATCCGTCCGCCGCCGTCGACCATGAGCGCCGACAGGGCTCCGACGGTGGCGCCCGACCCCTTGGGAAACCGGACCGGCTCGATGTGGGTCGTCTCGTCGGGATGGAACGACGACGTGATGGCGACGCCCTCTGAATAGTCGACCCCGGTTCCCAACGCCGACGCCCCGACGATGGCCTCGCTGTTCGTGCGGGTCAGCGTGCCGAGCGTGTCCGACAAGGCCGGAAGGCGGCCCTCGTTCTTCAGATGGTGCATCAGCTTCTGCGTGCCGAGCGACCCGGCGGCCACGATCACCTGCTCGGCGGTCCAAGCCTGGCCGGCACCCCGGCGGCGGCCAGGCTCCCGCCCCGCGATCCGATAGCCGCCGCCCGACAGGGGTTCGACATCGAACACCTCCCGATCGGCGTGCACCTCGGCGCCGAGCCGCTCCGCCAGGTACAGGTAGTTGCGGTCGAGTGTGTTCTTGGCGTTGTACCGGCACCCGATCATGCATCCTCCGCAGTGCCGGCAGCCGGCTCGGGCGGGGCCGGCACCGCCGAAGTACGGGTCGGGGACCTCCTCGCCGGGCTGGCCGAAGTACACGCCGACGTTGGCTCGGTGATACGTGTCATCGACACCCATCCGGCGCGCCACCTCCTGCATGACGTGATCGGCGTTCGTGTCGAATGGCACCGTGTCGACGCCCAACATCCGCTCGGCGCCGTCGAAGTGCGGTTCGAGTTCGGCCTTCCAGTCGGTGAGGTGGGCCCAACGCGGGTCGCTCCAGTACGCCTCGAGCGGCCGGTAGAGCGTGTTGGCGTACACGATCGACCCGCCGCCGACGGCCGAACCGGAGAGCACGAACACATTCCGCAGCAGCGACATGCGCAGCATGCCCCGCATGCCGAGCCGGGGGAGCCACAAGTAGCGTCGGACCTGCCAGTCGGTGCGAGGCATGGCGTCGGGCGTCCAGCGGCGCCCGCACTCCACGACACCCACCCGGTAGCCCTTCTCGCAGAGCCGGAGCGCGGACACACTGCCCCCGAACCCCGATCCGATAACCATGACGTCGTAGTCGAACGACACGCCGGGCCTTTCGCGTACCTGACCCGAAGCTAGCCCTGCCTGTGATGAGCGAGGCCGGTACGGACCTCCGATCCACGAATCCACGAGAAGGCGTACGCTTCCGCCCATGACCGTCGAATGGCTGCTCGACTCCGATCCGGCGCTCCGCTGGCAGGTGTTGCGCGATCTGCTCGGTGTTCCGGAGGTCGAATGGCAGGCCGAGCGGGCCAAGGTCGCCACCGAAGGCTGGGGCGCCCGACTCATGGCGGCCCGCGGTCCCGATGGCCAGTGGGCCGGCGGCGCCCACTTCCCTCATGACTTCGCCTGGGGGAGCGGCGAACCGCAACCGTGGACCGCCACCTCGCATGCGCTGGCACAACTCCGCCACTTCGGTCTCCCCACCGACCATCCCTGGGTTGCCGAAACCGTCGACCTCATCGCCGCCAACTGCCGCTGGGAACACGACGGGCAGCCGTACTGGGAAGGCGAGGTAGAACCATGCATCAACGGCGCGCTCGTCGCCAATGGCACCTATTTCGGCGTCGACATGACACCGGTCGTGGAGCGCCTGGTCGGAGAAGTGCTTTCGGACGGAGGCTGGAACTGCGAAGCCGAGAACGGGTCGGTGCGGTCGTCGTTCGACACGACGATCAACGTGCTCGAAGGTCTGCTCGAATACGAGCGCGTCACCGGCGGTACCGATGCGTCGGTCGAGGCGCGCCGATCGGGTGAGGAATACGTGCTCGAACGGCACCTGTTCCGCCGAGCCACCACCGGTGAGCCGGCCGACGGGCGGTATCTGCTGCTGATCTATCCGGACCGTTGGTTCTACACGGTCGGTCGCGGCCTCGACTACTTCCGTACCGCCGCATCGACCGTGGGCGGGTCGCACGATGGCCGGCTGGCGGAGGGCATCGACCTGCTGCGATCGCGGCGTTCCGACGACGGTCGGTGGCCACTGGACTGGCAACCGAAAGGCCGGACGTGGTTCGACATCAACGACGGAGTGGGTCAACCATCCCGCTGGGTCACCCTGCGGGCGATGCGGGTGCTCGACTGGTGGGATCGTCAGACGTGATCGTCGAGTTTGTCGAGGTCACTCAGGCGTGACGTAGGCGGCGGTGATCCCACCGTCCACCATGAACTCGGTGCCGGTGACGTACGACGAATCGTCCGACGCCAGCCACAGCACCGCTCGGGCCATCTCCTCGGCCTCGCCGAATCGACCCATCGGGATGTGAACGAGGCGCCGCTGCTTCTTCTCGTCGGTATCGAGATACTTCATCAACAACTCGGTGTTGAGCGGACCGGGGCAGAGTGCGTTGACGCGGATGTTCTCGCGGGCGTGGATCACTGCGAGTTCCCTGGTCATCGCCAGGACGGCGCCCTTCGAGGCGGTGTAGGCCAGCTGCGGCGTCGCGGCGCCCAGCTTGGCGACGAAGGACGCCGTGTTGATGATCGAGCCGCCACCGGACCGGCGCAGCGCCGGGATGCCGTGCTTGCAGCCGAGAAAGACACCTTTCACATTGATGTCGAACGTGAGATCCCACACGTCCTCGGACGTCGTGACGGCGTCGTCATCGGAAGCGTGGCTGATGCCGGCGTTGTTGAACAGGATGTCGAGCCGGCCGAACCCTTCCTCGGCGGCTGCGACCATGGCGCGGCAGCCGGCGTCGTCGGACACGTCGGCCTGCACGGCGGTGGCGCGTCCGCCTGCCTCCTCGATGTCGGCGACGGTCTGAGCCAGCGTCTCAGGGTTGAGGTCCACGGCGATCACCCCAGCTCCTTCGGATGCCAGGAGCAGGCTCGTCGCCCGTCCGATGCCAGACCCGGCACCCGTGACGATGGCTGCCTTCCCGTCGAGTTTCATGAGGTCCTCTGGGTGTTCGGGGATCAGATCCGTTCGAAGTATCGCCACTTCTCCCAATCGGTGACGGCCGCGTCGAACGCGGCCTGCTCGGTCCGGTAGAAGTGGGCGTAGTGGGCCCGGACGTCGGCGCCGAATACTTCGGCCACCCACGAGCTGCCGGCGAACTCGTCGGTTGCCTCGGTGAGGTTGCCGGGAACCTCCGGCAGGTGTTCCGCCTGGTACACGTCGCCTTCGAAGATCGGCGGCGGCTCGGTCTGCTGGTCGATCCCGTCGAGACCGGCCGCCAAGATCGCCGCGTAGGTCAGATACGGGTTGACGTCGGCGCCGGGAATCCGGCATTCGATCCGCAGACTCGGTCCGGAACCCACGACCCGAAAACCGGCGGTCCGGTTGTCATGACTCCAGGCGATCCGTGTGGGCGCCCACGAACCCGACTGGAAGCGCTTGTATGAGTTGACGGTCGGGGCGAAGAACACCATGAGTTCGGCGGCGTGGGCCATCCAGCCGCCCAAGAACCAACGAAAGCGGTCGGAGGCGCGCACCGGACCGAGCTGTTCGTCTCCGGGGAAGGCCGGCTCGTCACCTTCCCACACCGACAAGTGGATGTGACAGCTCGAGCCGGCTTCGCCGGCGTCGGGCTTGGCCATGAACGTGACGCTCGTGCCGAGCCGATCGGCGATGTCCTTCATGGCGAGCTTCATGATGCTGTGTCGATCCGCCATGTCGAGCACGTCGCAGTAGCGGATGTTCATCTCGTGCTGTCCCCGGCCCCACTCGCCCTTGGAGTTCTCGACCGGAATGCCGGAGGCGGACAGGTGGCGACGGACCTGCTGGTTGAAGAACTCCTCGCGTCCCCCTTGCAGCAGGTGGTAGTCCTCGATGTACCACCCGGCGGGTCGCAGGTCGGCGTAGCGCTGGTCCGCGGCGTCCCGATACGAATCCTCGAACAGGAAGTACTCCAGCTCCGACGCACCCTTGGCCGACAGACCCAGCTCCGCCGCCCGATCCACCTGCCGGCGGAGGATCGACCGAGGCGCGACCGGGACGTCCCGGTGGTCGTCGGGGCCGTGGACGTCGCACAACACGATTGCCGTGGCGTCGAGCCAGGAGGCCACCCGAAGCGTGGAGAGGTCGGGCACGAGGTGGAAGTCGCCATAGCCCCTTTCCCAGTTGGCGTACGCGTAGCCGGGCACCGGTTCCATCTCCATGTCGACGGTGAGCAGGTAGTCGCACGCATGCGTCCCAGCCGATTGCGCTTCGTCGACGAAGAACTCGGCGTCGAAACGTTTGCCGTGGAGGCGGCCATAGTGATCCGTGAAACCAACGATCACGGTGTCGATGTCGCCCGCAGCTGCCTGCGCGCGCAGTTCGTCGAGCGTGAGCATGCCGCGGATTCTGGACACGGTTCTCCTCCGCCGATGGCGACCCGGCTGACCCTAGCCCTCGGTCGAGTGGCTGGTGGCCGGTCGTTCGAGAACGATCTTCACCCCTGAGGCGGCGTCGTGAGACAATCGAGGCGAGAGGCGAGATGCGAAAGCTCACCGTCTTCGTAGCGGTCGCCATGGTGGCCGCATGCAGTGCCGACGTACCGCTCGACCCGACCACGCCGCTCGCCCCGACCGTGCCGGCGGCCACGACCGGTGTGCCGAATTCCACGCGCACCGCGCCACCGCCGCTCCCGACCACGACTCTCGCAGCGAGCCCGATGCCCACGACGTCGTCGACGATTCCGACGCTGAGCACGACCCCGGCAGGAGGTGTGGTTCTGCACGGCGACGGTCTTGGTGTGGTTGCGTTCGGCGATCCAGCCGTCCCTGCGCTGGCGACGCTCGAGAGGGCGCTCGGACCGCCGACCGAACTCCTTCGAGGTAGCGACGAGATCGCCCGAGCCGACTCGTTCCATTACGGCGGTCCTGACGCCACCGAGCTGCTGGCGATCTGGCGTCCGATCGGGTTGTACGTCGCGTTCAGCGAGTACCCCTTCTATCGGACCGACGGAGGGCTGCACTTCTCGGGATGGGCGGTGACATCCGCCGATGGGCCGCGCTCGGATGGGGAGGTCGGTGTCGGTTCGACCGTCGAGGAGGTCCACGCAGCTTTTGGCGAGCGGTTCGTGACGACCGACGACGTGTGTGGTCCGCCGGCATTCGTGACTCCACCGGGCGAAGACACGGTGGCATACCGCATGGTGGTCGTCGTCGACGACGAGGGCGAGGTCGTCGCGCTGTTCGCGGGAGCGTCCCCCGGCTGCTGATGCGGCCGTCCCTAGGCTGGCCACCATGCCGACCAACCCCGACGTGGATGCCTGGTTCGACGCCTACGAGAACCCGATGAGAGACGTGATGCTCGCCATCCGATCGGTGATCCTCCAAGACGACCGGATCACCGAGACCATCAAGTGGAACGCACCGACCTTCATGTACAAGGGCTGGCTCGTCCGTCATTCCGAGCGGGCCGAACTCCATCTCGCCGAGAGCTTCGACCACATGGCCGACGCCATCGACGGTGTGCGCCAGATGGCCGTGGGCGAGCATCCCGACTGCGACATACACGAGTTGATCCGGCGAGCCGGGGACGTGGCGCGAGATCGGTGTGACGTGTCCGACCTATGTCGCGCTGGTCGTGGCTGTCGAAGAGCTCGCCGAATCCGTGGCGGCGTGGACCGATCGGGTGGCTGCAGAAACCGGTTGAGCGTCAGCCGTCGTCCCCGTCGTCGCCGCCCGGACCACCGAGACCTTTGCCTTGACCCTGACCGGGATGGCCCTCGGGCTTGGCCTTCATGGCCTTGAACGCGGCGGCCATCTCCTTGGCGGCGGCTGACACGGACTCGCCGTGCTTGTCGAGGGTCGACGGCGACACCCCCGACGCGAGGGCCTCGTGCACGGCGTCGGAACGGCCCTGGCCGAGGGCGTTGCCGTTCCCTGGTTTTGCCTCGCCGGTGAACTTCCACGACTTCGAGACTTCGGCCGCGCGCGCCAACCCGGTCGTCTTGTCCGGGTTCTGACCGCGCGCCTTCTCTCCCGCATGCTCCTGAGCGGCCTCCGCCGCTTGGGCGTGTGCCGCGGCGACCTTCTCGGCCGCGTGGTCGGGCAATCCCGATTGTGCGGCTGCTGCGGCCGCAGGTATCACCAGCACAACGGCCAGGACGATGGCTCCCATCCGCCTCATGTCACAGTCCTTCCATCTCTCTATGTCAGTCGCGCAACCACGGAGAGTGTTACGGCGTCTCCGAGCACAGCGCCTCCGTGGCGGCACCCACGATGGCTCCCACCAACACGAGTTGGTCGTCGTCGGCTGACGCAGCGTCACCGCCGGTCAGCTCGGTCAGGTACTCGAACACGAAGTCGTCGGCCGACTGTCCGCCGGCGAGCCGTTCGCACACGAGCAGGCCGGTCGCTGCGAACAGCTCCGGGTCGTCGTAGGGGGCGTTCTCGAACCGGGTACCCACCAAGACGTCGGCGACGGCGGCGAGGTACACGTCGTACGCCGGGCCGGCGGCGACGGTCGTTTCGGTCGGCGTGGGGCCGGTGGTCGAGGTGACGGCGGCCGCCATGGTTGGCGCCGGGGACACCGGTTCAGAGGGTTCGATGGCCGTTGCCGTAGCAGGCGACGACGTTCCGGAGCACGCCGTGAGGGCGAGCAAAGCCGCGATCAACCAGGGTCTCATCATCGCATTATCGACGATGTGAACGCCGTGCTTGAACTGTCGGTAGGGTCGGATCCGTGCGACCCAGCGATCGAACCCCGGACGACTACCTGGCGTCGCTCGACGACCCGCGGCGTGACGACGTCGTGGCTCTCGACGGAGCCATCTCCGCCGTGATGGCCGGACTGCCGCGCACCCTCTACGAAGGCACGTTCTGGGGTGGAACCGAACAGCAGATCATCGGCTACGGCACGATGACCACCTTCCGCTCCGACGGAAGCTCCGTGGCATGGTTCATCGTGGGCCTGGCCCTTCAGAAGCAGCACATCAGCGTCTACGTGAGCGCCGTCGAAGATCGCCAGTACCTCTCCCAGAAGTACGGGCCCGATCTCGGCAAGGTGAAGATCGGCGCATCGAGTATCGGCTTCAGAAGGCTCGCCGACATCGACCTCGACAAGCTCGTCGCCTTGGTGCGCAAAGCACGCGAGATCGTCGAGTCGTAGCTTGCGTCCGGGCGCGTCGGCGTACGATTCCCGACGACCAAGGAGGCCCACGCTGCAGAAGATCGTCCCACATCTCTGGTACGTCGATCAGGCCGTGGAGGCCGCCCAGTTCTATGCGTCCGTCTTTCCGGACTCGTCGGTGGATCGGGTTTCTCAGATCCCGTCGGACTCGCCCAGCGGCCCGGCCGGCACGGTCGACGTCGTCGAGTTCACCCTGTTCGGGCAGGCGTTCATGGCGATCAGCGCCGGACCGCTCGACGACTTCAACCACCGCGTCTCATTCATCGTCAAATGCGACTCTCAGGACGAGGTCGATCGGTATTGGAACGCGCTGGTCGAAGGCGGCACACCGGAGGCGTGCGGATGGTTGCGCGACCGCTACGGCCTGTCATGGCAGATCACTCCGACCGTGCTCGGCGAAATGATGAACGACCCCGACCCGGCCCGTGCGAAGCGGGTGAGCGACGCGGTCCTCACGATGGTGAAGATCGATCTGGCGGCGTTGCAGGCGGTGTACGACGAGCCGTGATCGCCTGACCTGACAGGTCGACCCGCCTATCTCGTCGACTACGTCCGGACGCCGTTCGGCCGGTACGGAGGAGCGCTGTCCGGATTCCACCCTGACGATCTGGTCGCGATCCCCATCACGGCCCTCGTGGAGCGCGACGTCGCTTCGGAAGCCGCCATCGAACGCTTCGGCCTCACCCCGATCGTGCGGATCGTCGGTGCGGCGACCGCCGGGGTGCCTCCCCGCATCATGGGCATCGGGTCGGTCCCGGCCACGCGCAAGGTGCTGGAGCGTCACGGCTGGTCCATCGACGAGTGCGACGTGGTCGAGCTCAATGAAGCCTTTGCCAGTCAGGCGCTGGCATCGCTCCGCCAGCTGCGCCTGGCCGACGACGCCATTCACGTCAACCCGCACGGCGGGTCTATCGCCCTCGGGCCCCCGACGGGGGCTTCCGGTGCGCGCATCACGGGCACCGCGGCGCTGGAGATGCGTGGTCGGAGCCTGGCGGGTGGGCTTGCGACCATGTGCGTCGGCGTCGGGCAGGGGATCTCCGTGTTGCTGGAGCGTCCCTAGTCGCCGTCGGTCGGATGGCCCAGACAGAACAGGTTGCCGTCCGGGTCGGCGAAGACGCCCCAGACGAACCCGACGGCATGGTGTGTGTCGACGTGCCGGCCGCCCAGCGACTCGATGCGCTCTTGCATCTCGTCGAGGTCGTCACACGAACCGTCGACGTGCACTCTGTTCTTGCCGGGGGTCGGATCGGGCACGCGCTGGAACGCCAGGCTCACCCCGCCTGGCCGTTGCCGGTCCAGGAAGATGTAGTCGTCGTCCGCGTGTCGCACCTCGATATCGAGCAGTGCCATCCAGAACTTGGCGAGTCGGGCTGGATCGAGCGTGTCGAACATGACCGTGTTGATCTGCGGGACGGGCATGGCCAAACCCTACGTGACAGACGACAATCGGGTCATGCGAGCGGACCGCGACGATCCCACCCGTCCCGATGTGCACGCGCTGCTCGAGGCGCATCTGGCGTTTGCCCGGGCCGTGACACCTCCCGATGAGGTCCACGCGCTCGATGCCGCCGGTCGGACCGGCAATGCCATCGAGTACTTCACGGTGCGCGCCGAGACGGGAGTCCTGCTGGCCGTCGGTGCGCTCCAACGGCTCGACGACCGTCACTACGAGGTCAAGTCGATGCACACCGCCCAGCAAGCCCGCCGTCGTGGGGCGGGCAGGCTGCTGCTCGAGCGGCTCGTCGACGAAGCCAGGACCGCCGGCGCCACTCGGCTGAGTTTGGAGACCGGAGCCATGGACGCCTTTGCTCCGTCGCGTGCGCTCTACGCCGCAGCCGGGTTCGAACGCTGCGAGCCGTACGGCCAGTACGGGCCGAACAGCTACTGCATGACGATGGAGCTCTAGACCCGCATTAGCAGCACCGCATCTGGCCGGCCTCGTCGAAGCTGCCCGGCTGCTGCGGCAGGCGTCCCCGCCGTTGCCGAGGCCCGTCAGTCGGACTCCTCGGGATGGAGGAAGGCGGGCAGGAAGACGGCTCCCGACCCGCGTGTACGAGCGACGTCGCGCGGATTGCTCAACCGGCACCGCTGCAGACTGAGGCATCCGCATCCGATGCACCCATCGAGGCCGTCGCGCAATGCTTCCAGCGCGGCGATCTCCTCATCGAGACGCGCCCGCCAGCTGCGCGAGATCCGCGTCCAGTCTGCCTTCGTGGGCGTGCGGCGATCGGGGAGTAGGTCGAGCGCCGTCCGGATCTCGCCGAGCGTCAAACCGATGCGGCGGGCTGCCGCGATGAAGGAGAGGCGCCGCAGAACCGATCGTTCGAAGCGTCGTTGTCCGCCCGCGGTACGGGTCGCCGCGATGAGCCCTTGGCGTTCGTAATACCTGAGCGCCGACGCCGCGAAGCCGCTGCGCTCGGCGACTTCTCCAACGGTCA
>JBFKPQ010000083.1:0-10337 GCA_041628225.1 Acidimicrobiia bacterium
CCTCGGGATGTGATGAGGCGAATCGTTCCCAGCGTTCCCTCGCGCCTGGGTAGTAGGGATCTCGCTGTTCGGTGTCCCGAAGTCCGCGCGCGATGGCATCGAGGAGTTGCTCGCGCTGGCTCCACTGGGCGTGGGTGACGATCACGCGGGTGGCGATGCAGTTGAAGCCGCCGTTGTGCGTGAGCATCGCGGCGATGTTCCGCCCCTGGTACTCGATGTCGGCCTCCGACCAGGCGCCGGGTACGACGATGACCGGGGACACGTTCCCCAGCTCCGAGGTGATGGGCTTGGTCAGGATCGGATCGCCGGCGGCTCGTCGGGTCTCGCCTTCCGGCCCGGTGCCGAACACGATGGCGTCGTGCGTCTTGTCCGATCCGGTGATGTGCACGGTGTCGACCAGTTCGTGGTGAACGAGATAGTTGCCCTGCTCGATCCCTCCGTAGACGATCCTCAGGTAGTCGCGCGCGATGAAGTCCGCGAAGACGTCTTCGAGGAACGGGCCGATGTACTCGTTGACCGGGTTCATCTTCAAGATCACGACCTCGTTGTCGATGAACAACTTGGACAGCGCGTCCATCGGCGGGATGGAAGAGATGTTCCCGGCTCCGAGCACGAGCGCCACGCGGCCCGACCGGTGGGCGCCGGGCCGGTAGTTGACGGCCATCGTCGCGGCCAGGTTGCCGGGCGTGACCCCGGGAGCCATCCAGACTTCCGCGCGATAGCCCGCCCACAGCGCCTTGTCGTAGAGATCGACGGGGAAGACCTCCGCCACGGTCTGGCCGTCGGGGCGCGAGGTGACCGTGCCCGGGATCTGAGGCTGCCCGTGTTCGAGGATGTCGGTGAGGCTCTCCTTCAGGAGGCGAGCATTCCGGGCAGTGAGCGCCGGGCCCGAATGCCACTCCTCGCCGGCGACGTTCGCATCCAACGGGATGCTCTTGGCGTCGCAGGCGGCGGTGACCCACGCCTCCGCTACCCGGACGGTGGTGCGGGCCACACCATCGAGCAGGTCGATGCGGTCGGCGATGGGCACGTTGGCCCACTCACCCTTCTTGGCCACCAATGCCGCGAGGGCGGCGTCGATGTCGGCGAGAGCGGTGGGGGCGATGGTGGCGCTGCCCTCCGGTTTGGTGAGGCTGCCGGCGGTAATCGTCATGGGGGACTCCTGGAGCGGTCGGGATCAGCGTACCGGTCGGGCCGGTGTTGCGCTCGGGTGGTGGCTAGCGTCGAAGGATGTTCGAGTTCTCCGCTCCCGACGTTCCCATCATGCAAGCGGTCGTGTTCGACTGC
The DNA here is from genome assembly GCA_041628225.1 of Acidimicrobiia bacterium. GTDB lineage: Bacteria > Actinomycetota > Acidimicrobiia > Spongiisociales > JAENVV01 > JBFKPQ01. The sequence continues at coordinate 1,288 of JBFKPQ010000083.1, forward strand.
GCTGATCCCCAGACGGTCGGACGATTCTGGGCTGACGTGCTCGATACGGAGATCGGGCATGACGATCCCGACTTCGTGGTGTTGCGGCGCCACGGCGACCGCAACGTCGGGCTGGCGTTTCAGCGCGTCCCCGACCCCACCCCCGGCAAGAACCGGGTGCACGTCGACCTGGCCGTCCAGGACAAAGAGGCGGCCGCGCGACGCGCCTCCCGGCTCGGAGGAACGATCGTCGGAGAACACGAATGGCAGGGCGGATGGACGTGGATCGTGGTCGCCGACCCGGAAGGCAACCAGTTCTGTCTGGTGCAGGCTCCGGCGGCCGAGGAGACCTGATCCGCCGCTAACCTTCCGGGCCCCCACCCCTGGAACCTCCCATGCAGGCTGGAATCGTCGGCCTCCCCAACGTCGGAAAAAGCACCCTTTTCAACGCCCTCACCGCCGCCGGCGCCGAGGCCGCGAACTACCCCTTCGCGACGATCGAGCCCAACGTCGGCATCCTCACCGTGCCCGACGAACGACTCGACCAGATCGCTTCGGTGATCGAGACCCGGGAGGTCATTCCCACGATCGTGGAGGTCGTCGACATCGCCGGCCTCGTGCGCGGGGCCAGCGAGGGGGAAGGGCTCGGCAACCAGTTTCTCGGTCACATCCGTTCGGTCGATGCCGTACTCCACGTCGTGCGCTGCTTCGACTCCGCCGACATCACCCACGTGGAAGGGGGAGTGGACCCGCGACGGGACATCGAGACGATCGAGACCGAATTGATCCTGGCGGACCTCGCCGTGGCCGAACGCCGGGCGGAACGGTTCGCTCGCGCCACCAAGACCGGCGACAAGGCGGCCGCTTTTCACCGTGATGTGGCAGCCAAGGTGGCCGAGTTGCTCGACGAGGGGATCCCGGCCCGGGCGGGATCGTGGACGGCCGACGAACTCGCGTCGCTGCGGGACGCACAGCTGATCACGATGAAGCCGGTCCTCTACGTGTGCAACGTGGACGAACCAGGTCTGGCGGGCAACGTACACACCGCCACCGTCGAGGAGATCGCCGCGGCGGGGAGCGCGGGGGTCATTCGTATCTGCGCACAGGCGGAAGCAGAGATCGCCGAGTTGGATGACGACGAGCAAGCCGACTTCTTGGCGGCGCTCGGTCTGTCGGAACCCGGGCTGGCCGTGCTGGCCCGGGAGGCCTACCGCCTCTTGGGTCTCGACACGTTCTTCACGGCCGGGCCGAAAGAGATCCGGGCTTGGACCGTCAGCCGCGGAACCAAAGCGCCGCAGGCCGCCGGCGTCATACACACGGACTTCGAGCGAGGCTTCATCCGAGCCGAGGTCTTCAGGATTCCCGATCTCCTCACGCACGGTTCGGAGGCTGCACTGAAGGCCGCCGGCAAGACCCGCGTCGAGGGCAAGGAGTACGTCGTGCGCGACGGCGACGTCATCTTCTTCCGCTTCAACGTCTAGTGAGCGCGGAGGATCTTCTCGATCGTGCTCCAGCCGCGGGTCGTGATCCGCTGGCCTGACGCCCGTTCGAGGAGACCCGCGCCCGACTCCATGTGTCCGTCGACCGTCCGGTGGACGCTGAACACCTCACGGCCGTCGACGTGGAAGATGGCGGCCCGCCCGCTCTTGACGAGGTGCGGAACCGGCCACGGAAGCTCCGGAGGTCGGTGAAAGAAGGACACCACCTCTTCCTCGGCGTCCGGAAACGGCGCGTTGGCGAAGATCTCTCGGCCGGGGATGGCGCGCAGATGGTCGATCGTCCTGACGAACGACTCGATGGCACGACCCACGACCTCGGTGATCGCCCGGTCGGTCCGTTCGACGATGGTGGGGATCGCCGCCGGCGCGGCGTCGAAGGACACGTTGCCGGTGGTCAGGTGGGTGCGCACTTCGCGGGCTCCAGCCTCCTCGAAGATCGATGTCAAGACCGACTTGTGCAGGCCTTCTCGACCGTGCATCACCGCGCGGACGAACGCGACGTGTCGCACGATCAGCCTTCCGGAAGGCCGTTCTTGAACGTGACGACCCGCTGTGGGAAGGGGATCTCGATGTCGGCCGCGTCGAGCGCCTCCTTGACGGCGATGGCCACAGCATCCCGGACCCGCCACATGGATGCGACCGAAGGTTCGTGCCAGTACCGAACGGCGGCGTTGATGGACGATGCACCAAACTCGTGCCACAGACACTGTGGGGCCGGTTCGGGCTCGACCCCGTCCACCTGCGCCAGGGCCTCGAAGATCACCTGCTTCGCACGCCGCAGGTCGGTGTCGTACGCCACGCCCACCTCCAGCGTGGTGCGTCGGATACCGCGCTCGGTGTGGTTGATGATGGCGTTCTGCCACACCTCCGCGTTGGGGATGTAGACCCGCTCGCCGTCGAAGGTGGTGAGCGTGAGGGCCCGGAGTTGGATGTCCTCGACTCGCCCTTCGTAGCCGGCCGCGATGATCTCGTCGCCCTGACTGAAGGGGCGCCGCAGCGACATGAACACTCCGGCGAGGAAATTGGACAGGATGTCCTGGAACGCGAACGCGAACGCCAGTCCGAGCAGGCCGGCCAGACCGAGCAACGGGGCGATCGAGACGCCGACTTGTTGGAGGGCGTAAACGAACCCGAGGGCAAACACGATGGCCGCGGCGAGCCGTCCCAAAAGGCGGGCAACCAAGGGCTCCGCAGCCCGCGCCGTCGCCTTGACGACGAGACGGCGAACCGCCCAGGCTGCCAGCCCGGCGCCCACGATCAACCCGCCGGCCCACAGCCAGTCGGACAGGGTGAGGGCCGACAGTTCGTCCAAGCCCTCGAGGGGATCGGCGTCGGTCTGAAGCAGGAGCGCGTTCACGCCGCTGGACGTTACCCGGTCACGCGTTGATGGCTGCGAATCGTTCTTCGGCAGACTCCCTGCCACGCACCCGATCGACCGGCACGCCGCGGACCACGATGTCGTACCAACCGCCGCCGCTGTGCCGCAGTTCGGTCGCCTTGTCGGCCTGATCCTCCGGATCCAGCGCGGCGTACTTCGAGAACAGGTCGGCGGCGCGAGCAGCCGCCTCCTCTTCTCCCTTGACGGAATCGACGGTGACGCCGTCGACGGCCACGTCGTACCACCCTCCGCCCTTGGAGCGGTACGAGATCTCGGCGTCGTCGGTCGCCGGAGCGTCGGCGGCGATGTCGATCCCGCCCAGTTCGGCGATGCGGCGTCCCGCCTTCACGGCGCGCTTGAACGTCTTCTTCTTCTTGCGGTCGACCGCCTCGGCCATGACGCCGATCCCGGCCAGGATCAACTCGCGCTCGGTCAGATCGGTATCGTCCAGCCAGACCGCGACCTTCTCGGCCACCTTGCGTTGCCGCTTCGCTTGCTTCTTCTTCTTGCCCATGATGTTCCTCTCTCAGGCCGCCGCGCTGTCGAGCTGCGACGTGCAGTGTGGACACCGCACGGCGTCCACATCGATATGTGACTTGCAGAAGGGACAGGCTTTCGTCGTGGGAGCCGCCGGGGTGTCGGTCCGGCGGAGCCGGTTGATCCATCGAATCAACAGGAACAACGCCCCGGCCACGATGAGGAATCCGATGACTTCGTTGACGAGCTGCCCGTAGGCGACCACGGTTGCGCCGGCCTCTTCCGCGGCGCCGAGGGTCCGGTAAGGACCGGCCGGGTCGCCGGGGTCGAGAACGACGAAGCGGTCCGAGAAATCCAGATCTCCGGTGAACATGCCGATGAGCGGCGTGAGCACGTCACCGACGACGGAGTTCACCACCGCCGTGAAGGCGGCACCGATGATGATGCCAACCGCCATGTCGACCACGTTGCCCTTGATGGCAAACTCGCGAAATTCTCTGAGCACAGCTGTCCCTCCGATCTTGGACCTACCCGGCCTCGGCTCGGCCCAAACGAAACGTTTGGCGGCGTGCCCGGCGGGTATCACATGCCCGTGCATGTGAAAGGACACTGATGCAACCCCAATTCGCCCCGGCCGGCCTCACGCCGTCCGACGCGCATGAACTCATCGACACCCTGCAGCAGCGGCTCGTCGGGCTCGTTGACCTCTCGCTCGTGCTCAAGCACGTCCACTGGAATGTGGTCGGACCCGGCTTCATCGCGGTCCACGAGATGCTCGACAAGCAGGTCGAGGGCGTCCGTGCCATGTCCGACGCCGTCGCCGAGCGCATCGCGACCCTCGGAGGCGTGCCGAACGGCTTGCCCGGACACCTCGTCGCCACCCGGACCTGGGATGACTACGCCCTCGGACGCGGCGTGGTCGCGGCCCACCTCGGTGCCCTGGACAAGGTCTATGACGGCGTGATCGGCGATCACCGGCAGGCCACCGAATCCACCGGCAAGCGGGATCCGATCACCGAGGATCTCCTCGTGGGTCAGACCGGTGAGCTCGAGTTGTACCAATGGTTCGTACGCGCCCATATCGAGAACACGTCGGGCGAGCTCATGAGCGGAGATGCCGAGACCGAAGAGGCCGCTGCGGCCGCCGCGGCGACGGGTGACCCGCTGGCCTGACGGACGCTCCTAATCTGGCGGCCGATGCGTCGCCTGCTTCCGATCATTCTGCTGGCCGCGGCCTGCACGTCTACGCCGGCCGCAACCACCCGCGCCCCGGTGCCGTCGACCATCCCGACGTCGGTCCCGGCGACGACCTCCACGGTGCCGACGGAGCCGGTCGCATTCGACGCCGAGCAAATCTTTGCGCTCGCGCAGGTCGACACGTTTCGGGCGCGCACGACCGTGCAGGTCGCCGCCGACCCAGCCGGGGATGACATCACCATCCGTTCGACAATCGACAGCGACTACCAGCGCGATCCGTCCGCCACGCGCTCGTCGATCGTGATCGAGGACCAGGGCGGATTCGACGTGATCAGGATCGATGACACCCACTGGGTGCGAGAGACCGGCGGCCCCTGGCGGGAGGACCCGTTGGGCGCCCAGATCCTCACCCTGGCGGGCGTGACGCTTCTGACTCCTGACGCCGTCGAGCGCTCCCTCGGGGCGATGGAGGACATCGGTCCGGAGACTGTCAACGGAAGGTCCGTCACTCACTTCCGTGGCGGCGCCGAACAGCTCGCGGTGATCCTCTCCAACGCCGGTGACGAGCGGCTGACGGGTTTCACGACCGTCGATACCGCCGCGGTCGACGTGTGGGTCGACGCGGAAGGATTCGTCGTACGCGCCACCTACGACTTCGGGGGTGTCCGGCAGGGGGCCATCGCTCCGGAGTTCTATGAGGCAACGTTCGAGCTCTACGATTTCGGTGCCGACCTCGTCATCGAACCGCCCGATCTCACCGCCGGAGCGCTCCCGGCACCGCTCGACGATTGGGTCGGCTCCGTGCTCGACGACCTCGGCTACCCCTGGGAGCCGGCCGAGATCAGCGCCGGCGATGCCGTTTCTCACGTCCTCTTCGCGCTGACCGAAGGTGGGCCCCAGGTCGGGGAGCTGTACGTCGTCCGTGATGAGGCCTGGGAGGAGTCGTACGCCGCACGTTGGGCGAGCGGCGAGTTGTTCGAGATATCCGGTGCCGTACATGCCACGTGCGCCGGCGGCCATCTCCTCGTCGCCGTCGATGCCGACGACTCGACACGGCTCGGGGTGGCGGCCGGACTGCTCGCCGCCACCGGCTGCCTCCCGGCCCGATGAAGGGGAACCTTGCGGGGCCGGTTCGGCGTCTCACCCGCATGCGATGGTGGATTCTCGGGATGGTGTTGATCGCCGCATGCGGACAGGCCGCCGACCCGGTGCCCGCCGATGGTGGCAACGAACCCCTCGCGCGGGTCGACATCCTGACGGGACCCAACTCGGGCATGGAGGCGCTCGGAACGTTCACGCTCGAATACGACGCCGTCCGCAACTGTCTGTTCTGGTTCGAGGAGGACAACAACGGCGAACCCGGCACCGGCGGCCGCAATGTCATCGTTTGGCCTTCGGGATATTCAGCCGTGGCGGACGGCGACACCGTGACGGTCCTCGACGCCGACGGCAACCCCGTAGCCTCGACCGGCAAACCGTTCCAGCTCGCCGGCGGAAGCGGCCGAACGGACGGACACTGTGACGCCATCGGTGCCTGGTACGCCAACGGTGCCCCGATTCCGGTGCCCTGACACGTCGCCAGGCGAAGAAGTGTGAGGGGCCCGGGATGTTCCCGGACCCCTCGCGGATCCGCTATTTGGCAGGTACGTGTTTGAGGATGTGCAGTCCCGAGTTCATGTCGCTGCCCAAGATCAGCGACCCGTGGACGTACACGCCCCACATCTCGGGCGCCGTCGGCAAGATCCCATAGGGGTCTGCGGCGGCCGCCGGCACGTACTGACCGATGATTCGCGGGTTGGCCGGCTGGCTGATGTCGACCAGCACCATTCCGTCCGAATACCACGACACGTACGCCGTGTTGCCCCGCACGATGACGTTGTGCATCGTCCAGTCACCCAGCGCCGGGCTGGCCGTCACATTACCGGTGTCGAACGTGGCGATCTCGGTCAGCCCCTTCTTGGCGTCGAACACTCGACCGAAGCCCCAGATGTTGTCGCCACCGAAGGAGGGCGAGAAGTCCTCGTCGCCGACGATCACCACGTTGCCTCCGCGGGCGGGAACGGCGACATGGGTGTTGCCTTCCTCGCCGGCCGCGTACTGGGCTCGCGAAATGAGCGTCGGATGCGACGGGTCGGAGACGTCGAGCAGGATCAGACCGGCATCCCAATACGAGACGTAGGCGATGCCCTTCTCGACCCACACGTCGTGGGGTCCGGATTCGAACGGATTTGCGAAGAGGCTCGGATCGAACGGGTTGATCCCGAGGTCCTGCACGATGCCCCACGAACCCACTTCGACCGGATTGGCCGGGTCGGTGATGTCCACGATGCGGATGTCCCCAGACGGTGCGATGCCGAAAAACAACGAAGCGATCTCCGAGAAGTCCATCACGGCCGCCACGTACACACGGGCGTCCTGTTCGAAGATGAACAGGTTGTGCGTGCCGAATCCCCACGCGGCGAACTCCGGCGGTGAGTTGACGGTGGTGGCCGGCCCGTAGCGCGATAGGGTCACCGGATTGAGGGGATCGGTCACGTCGACGACCTCGAAGCCGCGCGCTCCGCCGGGGGCGCAGTCCTCGTTGCTCATCACGAGCAGGTCGCCGGTGAAGTACGGCGTGTCGACGGTGGCCGCTTTGACGTCGTTCGTCTGCGTGCTCGGTTCGGTCGGAGCCGTCGCCGCCCACCACGGGTTCGTCGGATCCGAGATGTCGACGATGGCCGTGCCCGTTGCGGGGCACAGCAGCCCGAAGATGCCCCAGGTCCCGACATAGGCGTAGTCGCCGAGCGCCCAGACGTCGGCATTTCCGCCCCGCCCGTCGAGGTCGGTGGCGCCGATCGACGTGAGATTGCGAGACCGCTCGGTTCGGTCCGCTGATGCGCCGTGATCGGCTCCGAAGCCGCTACGCGCCTCGAGGGCGGCGCGGCCGTCCTGCACGAAGCCGTCGGCCGAGTCGTGTGCGCCGGCTGGTACGGCTGTCAGGCTCGCCAACATGGCAAGCACGATGAGGATCCGTCCTGCGGATCGTCTGGTCGACATGATGTCCCCTTTCATGGCCGCGAGCCGACCTCGCGGCGTCGTCCCAGAGGACCCACGAGGCTGCCTCGTGATACGTCCGATCCTCTGATATCGCTGCAAAGGGGTTGGTACGGAACGTACCGACGAGGTCACCCAGATGATGGGAGACTGTCGGAGAGCCGACGTTTGCCTGCATGTTTGCGGCGGTCAAGTTGGTGCTGAACCCAGACCCTCAGGTGAACGTCACGATCAGTGGGGCGTGGTCCGACGGCTTCGATTCCCGTACCCGGGTCGGCTTCCGGAACTCCCGATCGACCGTCGCGTCCGACAGGCGCTTGGCGAGCGGCTGGGACACCAGTACGAGGTCGATGCGAAGTCCGTATCCCTTGTGGAAGTGACCCGCCCGGTAGTCCCACCACGTGAAGCCAGGGTCGTTCGGGTGGACGTGGCGGAAGGCGTCGACGTATCCCGTCTCGAGGACCGCCGCCAATCTGAGCCGCTCCGCCGGCGTGACGTGGGTGGCGCCATGTACGCGGGATGCGTCCCAGACGTCGAGATCGGTCGGGCACACGTTCATGTCGCCCGCGATGATCGCCGGTACATCAGACCACCGTCCAGCCCGCTGGGCCAGCGCCTCGAGAAAGCGGAGTTTCTCGTCGAAGGTCTCCGTTCCCAACGCCCGTCCGTTGGGAACGTACACGGAGGCCACCTGAACCCCGTGTACGGTCGCTTCGATCCAGCGCGCTTCGCCGGGGGACGGTTCACCGGGGAGCCCGGCTCGGGCCTCGACGATCCCCGATCCCTCACGGGCCAAGATGGCGACTCCGGACCATCGTCCACCGGAGTGGTCGACCGCCCGGTAGCCGGCCTCGTCCAGTTCCCGATATGGGAACTTCGCCGGCGATGTCTTGGTCTCCTGGAGGCACACCACGTCAGGCGTGTGTTCCTCCAAGAGCGCCAGGAGCCTCGGTAGTCGGGCACGGATCGAGTTGACGTTGTACGTGACGAGCCGCACGCACTCCAGTCAAGCGGATCAACCCTCGGGAGGAGCTTCCTCGGATGGCGGGGCAATCTCGGTGACCACCGGCCGGTTGTCGAGCAGGACCTGCCAGGCGATGTCGAGATCGTCGGCCGCGAGCGCCGGTCGCGTCGGCAGGGCCGCGACCACACGGTCGAGGCGGAAGAGGGTCTCATCGAGCACCCCGTCGGCCAGCGTTGCGGCGTCGAGGGCGCCGAGGATGCCGATGGCGGTGACGACGTCCCTTTCGGCGAGACCGTAGTTGGCCTGATAGACGAACAGGCGGGCACGTGACAGCAGCTCCATCGCCTTCAGCAGCTCGACCTGAGCCGCCATGTCGGCCGTGGCGCCGGCCACCTCGCTCTGCAGGGTCGACTGGTCGGTGGCGATGCCGTCCAACTCGTCGGCGAGGCGATCCAGCCGGCGTTCGAGCGCCTCGAGCTGGGATCCCAGCTCGGTGATCGCTCCGGCGGCTTCGACCGAC
>JBFKPQ010000084.1:0-9644 GCA_041628225.1 Acidimicrobiia bacterium
GAAGGTTTGTACGCCGAACTGCTCGACACCAACGTGGGCGTTTCGGTGATCATGCCGGGCGCCATCGGCACCGACATCACCGGCAACTCCGGCGTCGAGCCTCCCATCGACGTGGATTCCATCGATCCCAACGACTACCCGATGACGTCCCCCGAGGACGCGGCGCAGATCATTCTCGACGGCATCGAGGCGAACAAACTGCACATCCATGTGGGACGGGACGCCAGCATGCTCGGCCTGGCGAGCCGCATCGCTCCGAAGCGCGCGGCCCACCTCATCTACAACCGGATGAAGGACATCATTCCGGCTTGAGCTCGACGAGGTAAACGTATCCCTCGTCCTCGACGACGTCGGAGACTCGCCACCCGGCTCCGTCGACGACGTCGGCCAGCTCCTCGGGACTCGCGAACAGGTAGTCGAACCACTCCGACGCCAACGAACGGTAGCGGGTCCGCAGCCGGAGCTGCCCGGCCATCCGCCCCAATGCCCGGTTCCGATCGTGATACGAGAGATGGTCGGGATTGTCGGTTTTGTAGATGTGGCCGGCGGTACCGATGACCCGAGCACCCGGCGCCGCCATCGTCGACATGGTCGCCAACAACGACCGAGCCTCCTCAGGGCCCACCAACAGGCCGATGTTGTTGCCCATCAGCACGAACGTATCGAAACGCTGCGTGGGACGATCCGTCGCCAGGGCCTCCACGGTCCCACCGAACACGTCGGCCACTCCCCTGGCCCGACACACCTCGACCGCTCCGGGCGACGTGTCCAGCGCCACGACGTCGAGTCCGCGCCGGCGCGCCGCCAAGCTCACTCTCCCAGCGCCGGCGCCAACGTCGAGGATGCGACCGTCGAGGCGCTCCAGGCATTCTCGGTCGATCGCCGACCAGGAGTCCACTTCCTCGAAGTACACCGACGTCGACATGGCATTGAGGTACCCGTCGCTGCGCTCTACGAAGTGGAGATCGCCCGACGGCGTCCCGAAGAACTCGTCGAGCAGCGCCGCGCCAAATGCGTCGCCGATGACCGGCGGTTCGTGCAGTTGGTCCATCGCCCACACCGTAGGGCGTTCCGCCATCCGCGGTCGACCGATATCAGGCCGCGTCGGCCGGCCGGTAGGCGCTCACGATGATCACCTTGCCGGAGGTCGACACGTCACAGTCGACGAAGCCCACATCGCCCAGGCGTTCGGCGAGAGCGTGGCCGGCCGACTCGGTCATCGAGTGCGCTCCCCTGCCTTGACGCTCGGCGATCAGGAGGAGTCCGGCGGGTACGAGGACGCGATACGCCTCGGCCAGGCCATCGTCTTCGGACGCCCAATGATGGTACGCATGAATGGACCAGACCTTCGTGAAGGCGTGGTCAGGGAAGGGCAGATCCTCGGCTGCGCCGACGTGGAATTCGACGTTCGCGCGGCCGTCGGCGCGTCGGGTCGCCACCTGCACCATGGCGGGCGACGTATCGATGCCCACAGCCAGCATGGCGGTGTCGCCGGCCAAGCGAACCGCCGCTCCGGGCCCACAGCCGATGTCGAGCACGTGGTCTTCTCGCCGCAGCCGAGCCCACTCCACGACCGTGCGGTTCGACTTCGGATTCCGTGAGATCAACGCGTAGAGATTGGCTCGCAACGCCGACCAGGGCTTCTCGTCCGCCATGGCTCCATCTTCGCGAATGGGCCTCGCTCGTGCCCGACTCCGACGGCTAGCTTCGACCCGATGGACATCATTCTCATTCCCGGGTTGTGGCTGAACGGTTCGACGTGGGATCAGGTGACCCCTCACCTCGAGGAAGCCGGACATCGTGCCGTACCGATCACACTCCCTGGCATGGAGTCTGCCGACGCAGACCGCACCGGGGTGTCGCTTTCCGACTGCGTCGACGTCGTCGCGCGGGCCATCGACGAAGCGGCCGGCCAGGTGCTCGTGGTCGGCCACTCGGCGGGAGCCGGCCTCGCTCACGCCGCCGCCGATGCTCGCGTCGATCGTGTAGCTCGCGTCATGCACATCGGAGGATTCCCCGCCGCGGCGGGCGAGCCGTTGATGGAAGGCTTCCCCACCGACGGCGGCGATCTCCCGATGCCGGGTTGGGATCGGTTCGACGACGCCGACATCCGCGATCTAGACGACGACGCCCGCCGCCGGTTCCACGACCGGGCCGTACCTTCTCCGGCGTCGCTGGCGACCGACATTCTGGAACTCGGCGACGAGCGACGGTATGACCTGCCGGCCACCGTGATCTGCCCCGAGTTCTCAGCCGAGATGCTCCAGGAGTGGATGGAACAGGATGCCGATCCGTTGCGTGAGCTGGCTGCCATGCGACACGTCGAGTATGTCGATCTGCCGGCGGGTCACTGGCCGCAGTTCACCCGCCCGACGGAACTCGCCACGCTCATCGCCGAGCGGGCAGAGGTTCAAGAGATCGACGAACACGGCCGCCTCCATCCACCCGAGAAGTCTGGCGAGGTCGCGACCGCCTTGGGATTCCTGGACTACCAGCGCGAAACGCTCGAATGGAAGGCGCGCGGACTCGACGCGGATGGCTTGCGGGCGACAACGGCCGCATCATCGCTGACGCTCGGAGGCATTCTGAAGCACATGGCATGGGTCGAGCAGTACTGGTTCTCGTACTGGATGTGGAATCGAGAACCCACCGAACCCTGGCGATCCGTCGATTGGTCCTCCGACCGCGACTGGGAGTTCACCTCGGCCGACGGCGACGACCCCAAGGAACTCCGCAGATTGTGGCGCACGGCGGCCGCTCGCTCACGCGCCCTCGTTGCGGCTGCGGTCGCCGACGGAGGATTCGATCGGCGCACCGACCGGACCTCATCCGAGGGCGACTGGGTCAACCTGCGTTGGATCGTGCTGCACATGACCGAGGAATACGCGCGGCACAACGGTCACGCCGACCTCCTGCGTGAATCGATCGACGGCGCGACGGGCGAATGAGCAACGAGCGGCGCTACGCGTTCCTCGGAACCGCGTATGAGGAACGGATCGGGTTCGCTCGGGCGGTTCGCGTCGGATCGTTCATCGCCGTCGGCGGAACGGCACCGATCGGTCACGACGGCGAGACCGTCGGCATCGGTGATGCCGCCGCGCAGGCCCGACGCTGCTTCGAGATCATCGAACAGGCGCTGGCCATGGTCGGCGCCGGTCTCGAGCACGTCGTGCGGACCCGGACGTTCTTGACCGACGTGACCGACTTCGAGGCGGTCGCCGAGATACGCAAGGAGTTCGTCGGAACGCATCGGCCGGTCGACACCATCGTCCAGATCGCCCGGTTCGTGAACCCGGGCTGGCTCGTGGAGATCGAGGTCGACGCGGTGGCCCCAGCGGCGACCGCGTGACTCACCCGCCGATCACAAGGTCAAGGCACGGATTCGGCGGAACATCGACGCCGGACGGGATCCGGGCGGTAGCGGCGTCGTAGAGGGCTGTGAGGGCCGTCGCCTGAGCGGCGGTCGGCGTGCTGCGGCCTTGCCAGATTCCGATCAGCCTGCGGTTGGCGTTCTGGAGCACGGTCGCCACCGCCGCCAACTGGTTGCCGGCCCCGGTCGCCGACACGTCCGCGGCCGCCACATCGCCGTCGACCGTCGACAGGCCTGCCGATCCACCGGATACCGCAGCACCGGCGCAGATCGCATGGACCGAACTCGCCAGCGTGACCTGAGCAATGGTGACGTCCGTCGCCGGACACGGCAGCTCGGTGCAGGGATTGGGCGGCAGGATCCCTTCGATCCGATGGAGTCGATCGTTCATCGCCACGATGATGGAGACCACGGCCGACGTGCGGTTGGCGACGGAGTCGCCGGGGTTGTCGGTGGACGACACGGGGATACGACCTCCGGCCCCAGCCGGAAGAGCACCGATCATCAGGGCGCAGGCCAAGAGGCCCGCCATCCAGCGATGTTTCGACACGAGATCACCTCCTGAAACGGGCTCTCCACGTGCCCCAGCGGCCTCGGAAGCGATCGACGTGAAGCGACGGGCGCCATCGAGGCGGCCGATTCACGAAGTCGACGCTCTCTGTGGCGTCAGAGCTCCTGGAACAGCCAACGGTCCCGCGCCGATCGGTGCGATTGACTGATGTCTATCACCCAAAGAGGCCGCTGCGCGCCGAATGTTGGCCTGACGCGGCGGGTCTCCCGACCAAAGCCGGGAGACCCGCTTCCCCACGCTGCGTCAGTTGTCGAGCTTCAGGTGGCCCCGGTAGTGGGCGACGCCGGCATTGACGTCGTCCTTGAAGTCGAGACGACCGGTGATCCCTTCGAAGTCACCGGTGCCGCTGCCCTTGACGATGGGGTGCTGGCAGCGACCCCACAGCTGGGCGCCGGTGTCGAAGTCCCACTTCGACGTGAAGTGCTCGTTCATCTGCCAGGAGCCGTACATGCCGTCGTACCAGCCGACGAAGTGCTCGAGACTCCAGTCCTGGATGATGCCGTTGGGCAACACCGTGTCGGAGAGGACGTAGCCGTAGATGCACCCGTCGAGATCGCCCGACATGGCGATCACGTAATGGGCACCGGCGTGGTCGGCCGCGTCGCATCCGCCGGCGCCCCACGCTCCAGGAACGCCCTCTCCCGAGATCTGGACATTGCCGCCGGCCCAGGCGGGCGCCGCGACCACCCCCACCAAGACGAAGACGATGGACAGCACGAGCGATCTGCTCATAGTTCGACCAGACATGGTCTCCCCTTCCTTGCCCCGATCATCGAGGCCTTCCCACTACTGACCGTACTCACGGAACAGGCCCTTGCGCGCGCCAATTATCTCAGCGCAACCCAATCACGTTGCGCCGACAACGATGCCCAGAAGTGCGCCCGATACGACCAGCCAGGCCGAATTGACGTTGGTGCGCCACAGCAAGGCCAACGCCGCCGCCCCACTCAGGCCCGTGAACACGTCGATGATGGCGTCGCCGAACAGTTCGAGGAGAACACCCGCCATGAGGCCGATGGCGGCCGCGTTCACCCCGTCGAGGAGGGCCGCCGTCCAGGTCCAACGCCGAACGTGGGGCAGGATGCGGGTCAGGAGAGCCACGAACACGAAGCCGGGAAGGAAGATGGCGATCGTCGCCACGACGGCTCCGGGGAGACCGGCGAGGACATACCCGATGAACGTGGACGTCGTGAACACGGGCCCCGGCGTGAACTGGCCCACGGCGATGGCGTCGAGCAGTTGCCGATCGGTGAGCACGCCGAGGCGCTCAACGAGGTCGGTCCGCAGGAACGCCAACAGAACGTAGCCACTGCCGTACAACAGGGCACCGACCTTGACGAACACGCCGAAGAGCCGACCCAGCGTCAGGGGCTCACCGGCTTGCAGTGCCAATGGTGCAACGGCGAGCCCGAGATGGCCTCGCTTCGGCAGCTCGCGCACCGCGAACACGAGCAACGCTCCACCGAACAGAACGACGATCTCGTTGACACCCGTCAGGTAGGCGACACCGGCGGTGACGCCGACCACGGCCGGGAGCAACGATCGAAGGGTGGCTTTCCCCAGCCGCAGCACCGCCACGGCCACGATGGCCACGATCACCGGTTTCACGCCGTACAGCAGCGACTCGCCGGTCGGCGTCGACCCGTACTCGACGTACGCCCATGCGAACAACGCGACGATGAGCGCCGCGGGAAGGATGAACGACGCACCGCCAACGACGAGGCCACGCCAGCCGGCCCGGTGATGGCCGATGTGCATGGTCATCTCCGTCGAGTTTGGCCCGGGAATGAGGTTCGTGGCCCCGATGAGGTCGACGAAATGCTCATCGCTCATCCATTGGCGATGCTCGACGACCTCCCGATGCATCATGGCGATGTGGGCGGCCGGGCCGCCGAACGCCGTCACGCCAAGGCGGACGAACATCCTGACGAGCTCCGCCAGCCGGCCGGGTTCGCTGCGATGGTCCATGCGCTTGGGGACCCTACCGGCATAGGATCCCGCCAATGCGCATCGGGAACGTTCTCATCGCCGCCGGGGCGGCGCTCGTCGTGATCGGGGCACTCGTCCGGTTCGGGCTCTTCGGATGGTTCGGCAATCTGCCGGGAGACATCCGTACCGAGACCGATAACGCGCGCATCTTCATTCCGATCACGTCGATGATCGTGATCAGCGTCGTCCTGACAGTCCTCGCCAACCTCTTCGGCGGGTGGTGGCGGGAGCCCTGATCGGCTCAGCCGGCGTAGCGACTCGGCTTGGCTACCCGCACGGTCAGGTCACGGCCGCCGAAGTCGGTGCCGTGGAGCTTGTCCACGGCGCGCTCCGCCGCCGGGGCGGGCATGTCGACGAAGCCGAAGCCCTTCGAGCGGCCGGTCTGCTTGTCGGTGATGACAGTGGTGTCGTGGACATCGCCATGGCCGGAGAACAGGCTCCGCAGGTCGGCCTCAGAGGCCGACCACGGAAGGTTGGCGACGTACAAGCTGGTCGTCTTGGTCTCGGAACGACGGGGACGCGAACGCGGCTCGTGCTCCGGACGCTGAGGACGATCCTTCCGGTCGGCAGGGGCGCCCGCTCGCAACACGTCGATTCGTGGCTCGGCGATCGGCTCATCCAGGTCCAGGTGGCGCTGCATGCGGCGCGCCGAACGCCGCTGCTCGTGGGTGATGAGGCTCACGACGGTACCCGTGGCTCCGGCGCGAGCCGTCCGGCCCGACCGGTGCACGTAATCCTTCGCATCGTGCGGCATGTCGTAGTGGATCACCGAATCGACCGCATCGATGTGGATCCCTCTTGCCGCCACGTCGGTGGCGATCAGGGCCTGTGCCTTTCCGGAGGCGAACGCCTGCAGGGCACGGTTGCGCTGGTTCTGCGACCGACCGCCATGCAGGGCTACGGCGCCGACGCCATGGCCGACCACCTGCTTCGCCAGCCGATCGGCGCCGCGCCGGGTCCGAGTGAACACGATCGCCTGTCCGGTGGCTTCGACCACGTCAACCGTGTGCTGAATGCGGTCGGCATGCCGCACCAGCCAGAAATGGTGCGCGGCATCCATGGTCTCTGGATTCAGCGCATCTGCCTCGTGTCGGACCGGATCGCGCTGATAGGCGCGACTCACAACGGACACTTCACCGTCGAGCGTGGCCGAAAACAGCAACGTCTGCCGGTCGGCCGGCGTCTGGTCGAGGATGCGCCGGACGGCCGGAAGGAAACCCATGTCGGCCATGCGGTCCGCCTCGTCGACGACGACGATGCCGGCGTTTCCGAGTTCGACGGAACCCTGTTCGATGAGGTCTTCGAGCCGACCCGGGGTGGCGACCAGGATGTCGACGCCCCGGCGCAAGGCGTGCTTCTGGGGGCCGTAGCCGACTCCGCCGTACACGGCGGCCACGTGACGGTGGGAGGCAGAAGCGAGCGGCTGCAGTTCCTTCTTGATCTGCTCGGCGAGCTCTCGGGTCGGCGCCAGGATCAGCGCGCTGGGGCGGTGGCGTCGTGCCTTGTCGACCCGGGCCAGCGTCGGGAGTCCGAACGCCAGCGTCTTGCCGGAGCCGGTCGGCGCCTTGCCGAGGATGTCTCGTCCGGCCAGCGCATCGGGAATGGCGGCGGCCTGGATGGGGAACGGTGTTTCGATGTTTCGGCGGCCAAGGGCGCGCACGAGTGCTTCGGGAAGCCCGAGATGGGCAAAGGTCGCGGTCATGATGACTCCTGGCCCGTCGGGCCATAGATGATGTTGCCGTGTCTCGCTCGATCCGCGGTGCCATCACCGTTGGGGCGAGGTCGGCTGAAGAGGCGGTCCAACCGGGGTGAGAACCAAAGGCCGTGTGATCACCGAGGAAGCGTGTTGCGCTGGCCTCCACCCGGTGCGGCCGGAAGAACGGTACCACAACGGGCGCGATCTGCGAGGACCGAGTGGGCCAAAGGTCCCATTCGGGTTGACACCGGCCCGAAAGAGGAGGACGGTGGACAATGTCGAGGAAGGGAGATGACGTGCGTTCTCGCCTCGCCCTCGCCTTCGCCCTCATGGGGCTGTTCTCGCTGGCGATCCCTGCTGCGGCACTGACGCCGGGCTCGGTCGTCTGGCACGACGAGATCCACATTGCCAATGGGCACTACGGCCCTGATCTCGTGGAAGGCGCGGCAGGACGAATCGTGATGGTCGGCTCGCAGGTGACCGCCGCGGGAGACCAAGACATCAGAATCAGGACCTACTCCGCCACCGGCTCGCTGCTCTGGGACACCACGTTCGACAGGGCCGGTGGATACGAGTTCGCCACTGATCTCGTCGTGACGCCCAAGCACGTACTGGTCGTCGGCGGCGCTCAGGACGCCAGTGCCGACGTAGATGCGCTGGTACTCAAGTACGACGCCAAGACGGGCAGCCTCCTGTGGGCATCATGGTGGGATGGAGGCTACGGAGAGGACGCCCACCTGGGTGTCGCAGTGTCGGGGAACGCCATCGCCGTGGCAGGCCAGACGGCGCGCTCCACTGCGTTCGACTTCGACGGATTGGTGCAGGTCTACAAACTCACCGACGGGTCGCTCATCTGGTCGACCACGTATGACGCCACGGGCGGTTGGGACAACTTCAACGATGTCACCATCGCGACCGGGCGCATCGTTGCTGTTGGTCAGGCAAGTGGTACCGACGGGCGTTACGACCTGCTGGTAGCCGGCTACGACCTCAAGGCAGGAACGCAGCTTTGGCTCCACGCGTACGATCCCGGGTACTCCGCGCGCGGTCTGGCGGTGGCGGCCAGCGGGAGCTCGGTCTTCGCCGTCGGCGACGAGACCGCCAGCAGTACCAGCAGCGCCGACGTCATGGTTCGCGCATACGACGCCAAGACGGGGAACCTCGTGTGGAGCGACGCTCGCGACTACGGATTCGGGTTCTACGATTCACTCTATGACGTCGACGTGTCGGCCGGTGTCGTCGTCGCGACGGGCGAGGGCCGGTCCACGTTCGGCTCACCCGACCTGTGGACACTCGCCTATGACGTGGCGACGGGTACGCCGCTCTGGGCGACGAGCTACGACGTCGCCGGAGCGACCGATCAGGCTCGGGCCGTCGAGATCACGGACTCCCTGGCGGTGATCGCCGGAGCCGGATATGACGGTGACCACGAGTGGGTGGTTCAGGCGTACGATTTGGCGACCGGAGCGATCATGTGGACCGACGTTCACGACCGCTCGGGCGGCAGCGACTCGGCGAATGGCATCACATCGCTCGGAAGCTCGATCTTCGTCGTGGGCTCCACCCAGGAAGCCGGTACCGGCTTCCCTGGTACCCATAGCGACGCCACCATCCGCACCTACCAGCGCTGACCGATCAGGGCGGGGCGCTCCGGCGCTCCGCCCGTTCGTTCGAAGGAGTAACGCCTCTCGCGGCCACCGTGCGGCACAGGCCTGTCCGGAACCGTTCGTGAGCGTCCGGCCAAGGGCTCGCATCCCGGCCCGATCACGTAGGGTTCGAACGATGCTCAGGTTCTTGGGAGAGCTCGACGTCGACCCACCGCCGCAGGCTGCCTTCGGCCTGTTGGCCGACATGGCGGTTCTCGACCGATGGAATCCGAATGTCGACGGCTCGGAGCGAATCGGCGGCGAGCACCTCGCCGTGGGGTCCACGTACCGGTCGACGGTCGTCAACGGGCCGGTTCGGATGACGGCGCGATCTGAGCTGATGCGAGTCGAACCGGGCCGATTCGTCGAGTA
>JBFKPQ010000085.1:0-9459 GCA_041628225.1 Acidimicrobiia bacterium
CTCCCTCGCCGCCTGACGCGGAACCCGGCGATCGGCTGGATAGTCTCTGGGTGTGGACATCTTCGGGGTCTTTCCCATCTTCATGATCTTTTTCGTCGCGCTGGCGATCGCCGGCGTGGTCGCCGCCTCGGCCCGGACGTCGCGCACCAACTCCGTGCTCTTGGACGCCGCCCGCCGCCTCGGCCTGTCGACGACAGGAGCCCGCCGTAGCGGGTTTGCGAAGATCGAGGGACACATCGGTTCTGCCGCCGTCGAAGTGGCGATCAAATCATCCGGGCAGAACAACAACCAGCGGCAGGCCGTCTACAGCCTGTCGTATCCGGACCTGGGCACGAAGTTCCGCTTCACGGCGGCCAACCGCATCACCCGTCTCCTTCCGACCCTCGTCACCGGCGACGTCGAGATCGGAGACGAGATGTTCGATGATGCCGTGATCGTCCGTACGCCGGACTCTGCGGCGGTCGCCGGCTTCTTGGATCGAACCCGCCGAGAGGCCGTGCTGGTGGCGCTCCGGAATCACCCCGGTCTGGAGATCGACGAGCACTCGATGACCTGGTCGGCGCGCGGGATTCCTTCCACGTCGGAAGAGGTCGTGGCTGCGGTGCAGCGGCTGGCCGGTTTGGCGGCCACGCTCGGGGTCGGCGTGCCGCGGGATGCAACGCGCTCCCCAGCCGCTCCGCCGCCGCTCCGGACCCATCCTGGCGATCCTTTCGCCGCAGCCCGCTCGGCTCCGAGCATCCGGCCTGCGCCCGTGTCGCAACCGGCTCCACAGCCTCCGTCCGCTCCAACCGGTGACTCCCTGGTCGCCACGGTGGCCGATTTCTTTCGGGGCACGATGCCGTCGCACGATGTCCAAGCCCGCTTTCGGGAGACCGTGGTCGGCCGCACGGTGCATGGCTCCGGCGAGGTCCGGCGCGTCCATTCGTTCCGCTTCGATCTCGATTTCGGCGATGGCCCGGGAATACGCGCCACCGTCGAGATGCGACTTCCCGATGCGGCTTCGGCACTCCGCGCCGAACTCAAACTGCCCGAGGGGACCGAACTGGAACGCGGCCAGACCGTGCGGTTTGCGGGGACGTTGGTGAAGATCACCCCCATCATCAGGACCGTCTACCTCGACGAGGCCCGGCTCCTCTGATTTCGGTGTGCGCCGCCTGCGCATACACTGGCGGCCACATGTACGAATCACTCTCCGACCGATTCTCCGGCATCTTCTCGTCGTTGCGCGGCAAAGGTCGTCTGTCCGAAGCCGACGTCGACACGGCGCTCCGCGAGGTCCGCCTCGCGCTCCTCGAAGCCGACGTCAACGTGTCGGTGGCGAAGAACCTGTTAGGCCGCATCAAGGAACGGGCCGTGGGAGCCGACGTCCACAAGAGCCTCACGCCGGGCCAGCAGGTCATCAAGATCGTCCACGAGGAGCTCATCACGACCCTGGGCGGCACCGAGGTTGCGCTTGCGACGCCCAAGAAACGTCCGTTCGTGATTCTCATGGTCGGGCTCCAGGGTTCTGGAAAGACGACCACCACCGGAAAGCTGGCGAAACACCTGACTGCGCAGGGACGCAATCCCATGCTCGTCGCGGCCGACCTCCAGCGTCCGGCGGCCATCGATCAGCTCGAGACCCTCGGAGCCAAGGCGGGCGTGCGGGTGTTCGCCGAGCGGAAATCGAAGCCGGTGCGGGTCGTGAAGGCCGCCATGAAGGAAGCCGACCGGTTGGGACACGACACGGTCATCGTCGACACCGCCGGCCGCCTGGCGATCGACAAAGACCTCATGGACGAGTTGGCGGCCATCCGGAAGGCCACCGTTCCGGACGAGGTCCTCCTCGTCGTGGACGCCATGACCGGACAAGACGCCGTCAACGTCGCCAAGGGGTTCCTGGAGTACACCGATCTGACCGGCATCGTGCTGTCGAAGCTCGACGGCGATTCGCGCGGTGGCGCCGCAATATCGGTGCGCGAGGTCACGGGCCGGCCCATCAAGTTCGCGGCGATCGGAGAGACGCTCAACGACTTCGAGGTGTTCTACCCCGAGCGCATGGCTTCCCGCATCCTCGGGATGGGGGATGTGCTCACCCTCATCGAAAAGGCCGAGCAGACCTGGGACGAACAAGAAGCGGTCAAGATGGCCGATAAGCTCAGAAAGGCCGAGTTCGACCTCGAGGATTTCCTGAACCAGTTCCAACAGCTGAAGCGGATGGGGCCTCTCCAGGGTTTGGTTGCTATGCTGCCGGGCGCCGGATCTGCGCTTCGAGATGTAGAGATCGACGACAAGGACCTGGCACGTGTCGAGGCCATCATCCGGTCGATGACTCCGGCCGAACGGCACAATCCACGCATCATCGACGGCAGTCGGAAGCGGAGGATTGCGCGGGGCTCCGGCACGTCTCCGCAACAAGTGAACAGCCTGTTGAAGCAGTTCGCGGAAACACAGAAGATGATGAAGATGCTGGCCGACGGCAAGAGCATCCCGGGACTGCCCGGGGTGCCAGGCATGCGGCTACCAAGCAAGACGAGGAAGAGGTGAGCAGATGGCGGTCAAGATCCGCCTGATGCGGCTGGGCAAGAAGAAGCAGCCCGTGTACCGGGTGGTCGTGTCCGACGCCCGCAAGGCTCGCGACAGCCGCTACATCGAGTCGATCGGCCGCTACGACGCGCGGCAGGAGCCGTCGCTGATCGACATCGACAACGACAAGGCCGTGGACTGGCTCCGCAAGGGCGCCCAGCCCACCGACCCCGTGCGCAAGCTGCTGGAAGTGTCCGGCGCCTGGAGCCAATACAAGGTCGGCAAGGGCGAGATCCACACCGTCGGCGCCAAGACGCCGCCGGCTCCGCCTGCCGACGACGAGACGGGCGAAGACGCACCGCTCGAGGAAGCTGCGTCCGACGATGAGTGAGCGCGGCGCCATCGTCGAACGTGTCGTCAAGTACGTCGTGACGTCCATCGTCGACGATCCCGAGGCGGTCGAGGTGACGCTCATCGAAGAAGGTCCCGAAGAGGTCGTTGCGGAGGTCCGGACGGCCAAGTCCGACATGGGCCGGGTCATTGGCCGCCGAGGACGGGTGGCTCGAGCCATCCGGACCATCGCCCAGGCTGCGGCCGACGAGGAAGGGCTCCAGGCAGGAGTTGAGTTCCTCGACTGAGCCGATCGTCATCGGCCATGTGGCTCGTGCCCACGGCATTCGTGGTGAGGTCGCCGTCGTGTTCTACACCGACCATCCCGGCCAGTTCGAGGCCGGCACGGTCTTGGGCATCGAAGGCGAACGGCGCGCCCTGACGATTCGGGCGATCCGGCCCAACAAGGGCGCGCACCTGGTCGCCTTCGAGGAGCTTCCCGACCGGACAGCTGCGGAGGATCTGCGCGGCACCCGTCTGACCCTGGACCGAGCGCGACGCCGCACCCTCGACGCCGACGAGTTCTGGCCAGACGATCTGGCCGGAGCCCAGGTGAAGGATCCTTCGGGTTCGACGCTGGGCAGGGTCGTCGATGTGGAAGTCGGTGGCAGTCAGGACCGCTTGATCGTGGAGACAGCCGACGGACGGCGCGTGGAGGTGCCTTTCGTGGGTGCCCTCGTGCCGGAGGTAGATGTCGAAGCCGGCGTCGTCGTCGTCGAACCCGTTCGCGGCTTGTTCGACTGATCAGTGTCCGTGCTTGTTCGACACGTGGAGCAAGCCGGCCAGGCCACCGTAGAAGCCGCCGCCGATCAGCGCAGCCCACACCGAGGTCACCAGGGCTTGCTGGATCGTCGTTTCGGCGAGGAACCGCAGGAGAAGGAAGAAGACGACGAAGGTGACCGGCGTTCCGATGGCGATCCCGCGGGTCAGGGCAACCGACAGCTCGCGTGCCTCTTGTTCGTCTGTGTCGTGTTCGGTGACCATGCCGACAGCATAGAACGTCACGTTCCGCCTTCTGAGCCGTGTGATAGCGTGCCTCGCTATGGCCCATCCCGCGCCTGACCCCGAACTGGCCCTTCGATACCTCACGGATGGCTCGTCGGTGGATGCCCTGTTCGCCGAGGCACGGCGGTTGCGCGACGAGGCAAGAGGCCGGATCGTCACCTACTCGCGGAAGGTGTTCATTCCGCTCACGACCATGTGTCGCGACCGGTGTACCTACTGCACCTTCGCCAAACCTCCCGGCGCCGGCGGCGTCTATCTGACTCCCGAGGACGTCCTTGCGGTAGCACGCGCCGGTGATGCCCACGGCTGTACCGAAGCACTGTTCACGCTGGGGGACGCGCCTGAGGAGCGGTTTCCGGCGGCGCGCGCCTTCCTCGAGGCGCAGGGCGCGGCATCGACGCTCGATTACGTCAGGGCGATGACGGAACTGGTCAACGCGGAAACCGGCCTGTTTCCCCATGCCAACCCCGGCGTGATGTCCGAGGCCGCGATCGCTTCGCTCCGGCCGTCCAACCCATCGATGGGTCTCATGCTCGAGAACATCTCGCCGCGTCTCATGGAACCCGGCATGCCTCACCACGATTGCCCCGACAAGGATCCGAACCTGCGGGTGGCCACCATCGAGGCCGCCGGTCGCCAGGCGGTCCCGTTCACGTCCGGGATACTCGTCGGCATCGGTGAAACGCCTTCCGAGATCGTCGACAGTCTGTTCGCGCTCGCCGAACTCGCCGACCGGTGGGGACACCTCCAAGAGGTCATCGTGCAGAACTTCCGCGCCAAGGCCGACACCATCATGCGGCGAAGCGCCGAGCCCATCCCCGCCTATTTCGCCCGAGTCGTGGCGGTGGCGCGCTGGATTCTCGGACCCGCCATGAACCTCCAGGTTCCCCCCAACCTGACTGAACGCTACGAGCAGTATCTCGATGCCGGCATCAACGACTGGGGTGGCGTCTCGCCGCTCACGATCGACTGGGTCAATCCTGAACAGCCCTGGCCGCACCTGGATGAACTCGCCGAACGGACTGCGGCGGCGGGCTTCGAGCTGCGTCCCCGGCTGCCGGTCTACCCCGAGTACGTGGAGGATCGGTGGCTCGATCCCGGGCTGCGTCCCAAGGTCGCCGCAGCCACCGCACCGGACGGTTACGTCGGTAGGCTCGCTTCCTCATGACGACGTTCCTGCGAGTCCGACCGGCCGAGTCGGTTCACGAGCTGACAGCCACCACTCGACGTCGGGAGGGAACGACTGCGCTCGAGGTCAGCCGACTTCCCGAGAACGATCGCGCGGCGTGTCTCGCCGGAGGGCTGTTGCCTGTCGAGGCCTCGTCCACGGACGGCACTCCTGCGGCCTGGGTGGTTTCGCCATCGGACGCGCTGCGGCTCGCCGAACTCGGAGTTTCCGGGTGGCGCATCACGGTGAGGGACGAAGGCGATCGAGCTGACGTGCTCGATGCGTTGGCGCGAAGCGGTGCCGCCTTCCTGAGAACCCGGCGTTCGACGGTCGGGCCGGCATCAACGATGTCCGGACTTCCCGGGCTGGACGTCGACGTCTCGGTGTTCGTGGACACCGTTGACGACGCCGCGGACGCGGTGGGCGCCGGTGCTCGCGATTTGCTGCTCCGGGACTGGACCGACGACCAGATCGCCGACCTGCGACTTCTGGTCCCTGACCTCGTCGAACGTACCGCCTTGGGGCGAGACGTGACGGTCGACGAGGCCCGCGATCAACTACCTCGGGACGTGTTCACGGTTTGGCTGAACCAGGTTGATGGTTCCGGGCGGGCGCGGCCCCGATACGGTTGGGCACCTGGCAAGGCCGAGCCTCCACCGGTGCCTCCGCACCGCCTGTCGGCGCAGTGGCCCGATGCGGTGTGGGTGGCCGGCCGATCTCCGTCCGGCCTGGCCGGTGCCGGCTCGTTGCTGCCGATCCTGGAGCGGTCACTGGAAGGACGAGCACCTACCGGCGCGGACATGGTGGAGCTGTTCGGAGCGACCGGTACCGAGGTCGACGCCGTCGCCTTCGCCGCCGACGAGCTTCGGCGGCGGTCTGTCGGCGATCAGGTTTCGTACGTGGTCAACCGCAACATCAACTACACGAACATGTGCTACTTCCGCTGCGGATTCTGTGCGTTCTCGAAAGGGCCGCGGAGCCTCAATCTGCGCGGCGAGCCCTACCTCATGGGTGTAGACGAGATCGTGGGCCGGGCGAGGGAGGCTTCCGAGCGCGGTGCCACCGAGATCACCCTCCAGGGCGGCATCCACCCGGAGTTCACCGGCGACTTCTATGTCGGCGTCGTGGAGGCGATCAAGGCAGCCCTGCCCAACATGCACATCCACGGGTTCACGCCGCTCGAGGTCTGGCAGGGCGCCGAGACCCTCGGGATCCCGGTCGGCGTCTTTCTCGAGCGCCTCCGCGATGCCGGCCTTGGAACGCTACCGGGAACGGCGGCCGAGGTCCTCGACGATCGCGTGCGGACTCACCTCTGCCCCGACAAGATCCGAACCGCCCAGTGGGCCGACGTGATGGTCACCGCTCACGAACTCGGCATCCGCTCGACCGCGACGATCATGTTCGGTCATGTCGACGATCCTCGTTCGTGGGCGAATCATTACGACGTCATCAGAGCGATCCAACGGCGGACGGGAGGCTTCACCGAGTTCGTCCCGCTGCCGTTCGTGCACATGGGCGCGCCCATCTGGTTGCGCGGCCGCTCCCGCCCTGGTCCGACGTGGGATGAGGTCGTGCTGATCCATGCGGTGGCGCGCCTGGCATTCGACGGTGTGATCGACAACGTGCAGGCCTCGTGGGTCAAGTTGGGGGTGGAGGGGGCCTCCCGGCTGCTCGACGCGGGCTGCAACGACCTCGGAGGGACGCTGATGGGTGAAATCATCACTCGCTCGGCCGGCGCATCCCATGGCCAAGAGCTCAATCCGGTTGATTTCGAGGCTGCCATCGTGGCCGCCGGCCGATCGCCGGTACGGAGGACCACCACCTACGAGGTGCTCGAAGAGGCCTGACGGGGACGCCACGTCGATCGGCGTACCCGATGCTCGGGGCCCTAGGCTGCGGGCACCTGCCGAGGGAGCACGACATGGGATCCGCGACCGCCTCGCTCTCGAGCGACCAGATGGATTGGCTCGGCCGCCAGCCGATGTTCTTCGTGGCGACGGCGCCCCACCACGGTCATGTGAACCTGTCGCCGAAGGGCCTCGACACGTTCGCCGTCATCGATGATACGACGGTCTGTTACCTGGATCTCACCGGGTCGGGTGTCGAAACCATCGCGCATCTCCGGCAGAACGGACGGATCACCCTGCTGTTCTGCGCGTTCGAAGGACCCCCGCGCATCGTACGGATCTTCGGGACTGGCCGGCCGGTCACGCCCGATGATCCGGCCTTCGGCTCCCTGGCGGAGCGGTTCCCCGACTACCCGGGCGCCCGCTCGGTGATCGTCGTCGACGTCGAGCGGGTCGGATCCTCCTGCGGATTCGCGGTGCCGCTCATGACGTTCGAAGGGCAACGAGAACGACTCTTGGATTGGGCCACGGCCCGGAGAGACGGGCTGGCCGACTACTGGTCGTCCAAGAACGCCGTCAGCATCGACGGTCTACCGGGGCTTCCGACCCCGCCGGTTTGACGGCCACCCGACAGGACGGGAATCGATCCGGTCGTGCCGCAGCTACCCTTGAGGCCGAATCCACACAGGAGTGCCTCCATGCCTGAAGCAGTCATCGTCGACGCGATCCGCACACCGATTGGACGTGCCTACAAGGGCTCCCTCATCGACGCCCGCCCCGATGACATGACCGGCTTCGCCATCAAGTCGCTGATGGAGCGCAACCCGGCGGTGGACCCATCCTCGATCGTCGATGTCATGGTGGGCTGCGGGCTTCCGCACCACGAGTCGGGCATGAACATCGGCCGCAACGCCGCCTTGCTCGCCGGGCTCGGTGACAGCGTCCCTGGCCAGACCGTGAACCGCTACTGCTCGTCGTCGCTGCAGACCATCCGGATGGCCTTTCACGCCATCAAGGCCGGCGAAGGTGACACCTTCGTCGCGGCCGGTGTCGAGAGCAGTACCCGTACCCTCGGCAAAGGTGTCGACGGTTCGGATCTGAACCCGCGCTTCACGGATGCCGAGCGTGACGACTTCATCAATCACGTGTATATCCCGATGGGCAACACGGCCGAGAACGTGGCAGAGAAGTACGACATCAGTCGGGAGCGCATGGACCAGTTCGCCAAGCTGTCCCAGGACCGGGCGGTCGAGGCGCAGAAGAACGGGTTCTTCGATCGCGAGATCGCACCGTATCCCATCGCCGACGGGGTGCTGGTGACCCAAGATGACGGCCCTCGCCCCAACACGACCCTGGAGAAGCTCGGGTCGCTACCCCCGGCGTTCAAGCCCGACGGCCGGGTCACGGCCGGCAACTCGTGTCCCCTCAACGATGGGGCGGCAGCCGTGCTCGTGATGGACCAAGAGAAGGCGGCCTCCGTGGGTCTCGAACCCAGGGCCCGGATCATCGCTTCGGCCGTGTCCGGCCTGGCGCCCGAGATCATGGGTGTCGGCCCGATCGAAGCTGTCCGAAAGGTCCTGAGCCAAGCCGGCATGACGATCTCAGATGTCGATGTCGTCGAACTCAACGAAGCCTTCGCCGCGCAGGTCCTTCCGGTCTGCGACGAGCTCGGGATTTCGATCGAGGATCAGCTGAACCCGCATGGTGGTGCGATCGCCCTCGGTCATCCCTTCGGGATGACGGGTGCCCGCATCATGGCGACCTTGCTGAACGATCTCGAGACGCTCGACAAGACGATCGGCCTCGAGACGATGTGTGTGGGCGGCGGTATGGGCATGGCCATGCTCATCGAACGCCTCTGAGATCGAAGCTCCCGTGACGGCCGCCGAACGATTGCGCCGTCCCGTAGATCTGGAAACCTCGCTGCGCCGGATCGTGGTCGGCTACCGCGCGGTAGCTGCGGTGTGGATGACCTCACTGGCACTCATCGCGCTGAATCGCGGGGAGCCCGGTAGCCCTGCGGTCGTGGTCGCAGCGGTAGCGCTCGTGATCAGCTGGACGGCCGTCACCATCGTCATCTCGTTCCAGCGCCGCGCCTGGCTGCGGTCGTGGGGATTCCTGCTCGTGGACCTCGGCGTGACCGTCGCCACGCTCCTGGCGCCCCGCTTCGCCGAGGCAGCCAACTTCTACGGCGGCTATCCCATCTCGTCGGTGATCATCGGTGTGTACGGACTGGGCATGTGGGGCGGCGTGCTGGCCTTTGGGGTACTGACGGGCATCGCCGTCTGGCGCGCCGCCATCGGCGACCTCACGGGCGACCCGACCTCCATCACCGGAGCGGTGGTGGTCTACCCGTTCATCGCGGCGCCGCTCATCTGGGCCGTGGGCGTCTTGCGGCGAAGTGACCGGCTCCGGCGGGAAGCGGAAGCCCAGCTGGAAGAAGAGCGAGCTCGCCGCATCCAGGCGCAGGAGCGGGCGAACGTCGCCGCTCACCTGCACGATTCCGTACTTCAGACACTGGCCTTGATCCAACGGCGGAGCGGC
>JBFKPQ010000086.1:0-9247 GCA_041628225.1 Acidimicrobiia bacterium
AGGTTGCCGATGGCGTTCCCGATGGCGGTCCCGGCGAACGTGATGAATCCCACGATGGTCGCCCCGAAGATCATCGTGACGGTCTTCTCGAGCACGATCCGCCGGCGGGGAATCGGGTTGGCGAGCAGCAGGCCCATCGTGCGGTTGGCCTCTTCGCCGGTGATGCCCTTGGCGGCGACGACGATGGTGACGGCCATGACCGCCACCGGCGCCATCAGTGAATAGATCTCGGCCTGGTAGAACCCGGCGGCGGTGCCCATGTCGGCGCCCCCGACCATCGCTACGAGCGTCTCCGGCAGGTCGGCGGCGAACTGGAGGACCGCTTCGTCCATGAGCCCGTACAACGGTCCCATCATGAGCGCCAGGATGCCCATCACGTAGCCGGTGATGATGATCAGGGCCTGATGGTCGGACAGGGTCTTGATCCAGATGCCCGACACCCGGGCCGACCCGGCGAGCCGGTCGATCACCTTCTTGGTGAGCGGGTAGGCGCGGAGCCGGTCGATGATGGTGACGCCGGTTTCGCGTTCGCGCAGGTCGCGGTGGTTGACGCCGACGTAGGCGAGCAGCCAGAACCCGGCGATGCCGCCGCCGAGGACGGCGAGGTGGCCCCAGTCGACGCCGTTGAACACGGGTTGGCTGCCGTCGTAGTAGTACCAGGGGACCGCCCTGCGGAGGTCCTCCCATCCTTCGATGAGGGGGAGGAGTCCGGCGGCGATGAACGACACGATCATGGCGCCGACCGTCACGCCGGTGGCGAGCGGCTGCCTGCCGGTCCAGGCGCTGATCGCCAGGGCCATCGACCCGAAGAACAAGGCGATGGCGAAGATGTGCAGCATGAGGGCGTTGGGGTGCATGCCTTCGATCGACACGCCGGTGGCGGGCGGAACGATGAGCGCCGCGATCCACATGATGAGCGTCCCGAGGGCGGTGAGGCCGACGAGCGCGGCGGTCTTGGAGAAGAGCACGGTGGTGCGGCTCTTCGGGTTGCCGAGCAGCAGGCCGATGGTGCCGTGGCGTTCTTCGCCGGCCACCGACGACGACCCGACCGACAATGCCAGGCCGGCGAGGGTCAGGGCGCCGTACGAGCCGTACACGGCGCCGTAGGCGAGGCTCCCGACGTCGGCGTCTTTGGGGATGTTCATCATCGAGAGGAACACGTCGGGCATCGACGTATACACCGACAGGTCGATGTCCTGGTAGATGATCATGCCCCACCACAGGATCACGCCGATCACGATCGACCCGATGGCGAACCCCTGCCACCGGTCGCGCACGGTCTTGGTGGCGATGTTGGCGAGCATCAGGCCGTCACCTCCCCGTCCCGGTAGTAGGTGAGGAAGATCTCTTCGAGGTCGGCCTCTTCGCTGGTGATGTCGACGATGTCGTTGTGGGCGGAGGCTGCCTTCAACAGGGCGTCCATGCGGCCGTCGAACGACAAGAGGACGTGGTTGTTCTCGGCGGTGACGCTGCGGACGCCGGCGACGCCCTCGAACATGCCGGGGTCGGCGGGTGAACCGAACTCGAACCGGACCTGGCGGATCGCCTTGGAGCGGAGTTCGTGGACGGCTTCGAGGGCGATGAGGCGGCCCTGGCGGATGATGCCGACCCGGTCGGCGACCCGCTGCACTTCCGAAAGGGTGTGGCTCGACAGGAACACGCAGCGGCCTTCGGACGCCACTTCGCGCATCATGGCCTGGAACTCGCGCTGGACGAGCGGGTCGAGGCCAGAGCTGGGTTCGTCCATGATGAGGACGTCGGGCCGGTTCATGAACGCCTGGATCAGGCCGACCTTCTGCCGGTTGCCCGACGACAGGTCCCCGACCTTCTTCGACAGGTCGGCGCCGAGGCGGTCGGCGAGTTCGTCGACGTAGGTCCAGTCGACACCGCCCCGTAGGTTGGCGAAGTAGGTGAGGGTGTCGCGGCCGGTGAGGTTGGGATACATGGCGAGGTCGCCGGGCACGTAGCCGATGCGATGCCGGATCTCCACGGACATCTCGTGGGTGTCCATACCGAGGATCGACGCCGTGCCGGCGGTGGGCCGGATCTCGTCGAGGATCGTGCGGATCGTGGTGGTCTTGCCGGCGCCGTTGGGGCCGAGGAACCCGAACACCTCACCGAGGCGGACGTCGAGGTCGAGGTCGATGAGGGCGGGGAAGTCGCCGTAGTGCTTGGTGAGTCCTTGCGTGTGGATGGCGATCTCGGCGGTCATGATGCGCTTTCTGTCGGTGACGGCGTGGCCGACCCCGGACTCCCGGTCCGTGCGGCGGCGTGTGCACGCATGGCATCCATGCTACGTCGCCGGTCGAGGCCGGTCCGGGACGACGGTCAGGCGAGTTAGTGGTGAGCGCGACGGCGGCCATCGAACGAAATCGGCCATTCCCACGTCACCCTCGGTGTGGTAGCAATTCGTCGGTTCTTCAGAAAGGAGCCACGATGGGGTGGTCGTCGCCGCGGGGCGCTCGGGCGGTGTTGGGGATTCTCGTGGCCGCCATCCTCATCGGGGGATGCACGACGGCGCCCGGCGGTGGGCAAGATCCGACGATCTCCGAGGCGCGCCAGGAACTCCTCGGCTACGTGATCGACATCCGGAGCGCCGACGGGTACCGGTATCAGATCACCGACGACCGGGGCCACGAGATGGACGCGGCCAAGATCATCCAGATCGCCGACGGCGAGTTCGCCGCCGTCTACCACTGGTGGAGTGACGGCACCCGGCAGTTCACGTCGTCGCTGGCGACGTCGGACGATCTGTTGGATTGGACGTGGCGGGTCGACCTGGCCGAGGGGGTGTCGATGCCGACCATCGCTCCGGCGTCGGACGGCGGATACGTCGTGGCGTGGGAGGACGACTCGGGTCCCAAGGTGGGGATGGCCTACTACCCGTCGTGGGAGGCCTTGCTCGCCGGCGACCCTGACAAACGGTTCACCGCCGAGCGCCAGCTGTCGGAGTGCGCCGAGGGGACCCCGAACATCTACTCGGCGAGCAGCTCGGGAGTCGACTTCGGATTTCACTTCTTTGCCAACTGCGAGACCGATCGGCAGGCCCGAGGCACGACCGACTGGAGTACCTGGATCGCCGAGACGCAGCCGTTGTTGGATCGGGCGGCACTGTTCCAGGGCTACCGCGGCAGCATCGGCGACCGCGACGTCATCGACTATGAGGGTTTCGACTTCACGTTCCTGGAGGCTCAGTCCATCCAGGACGACTGGCGCACGTTCCGGATCCTCCTGTACGACGACGATCTGGGTGCGGCGGACCGAGAGGGTTTCCCGAACGCTCCTCCGGTGCCGCCGTCGGTGCACGTGTTCCTCTTCACCCATGCCGGCAGCTCGGCGTTCACGAACTTCACGGTTTCGGAGGTGAATCTCGACGGCCGCAGAGTGCTGGTGATGGGTGTCTTCATCCGGCAGGAAGGAGCCCGCGGCGACGAGGCCGGCCAGCTGATCTACTACCGCTTCACCGACGATCGGTCATAGGCCCGAGGACGTGTGCGACGCTGGATCGTGCGGCGGTGCCCATCAGCGGGACTGAATCTCTGCGAGCGTCGGGCACGGATCGATGCGATAGGTGGCGCATTCCTGGTCGCTCAGGCCACGGTTGAGTCGAGCAGCGGCAATGCCGACGAGTTCGTTGTAGTCGAGCGTCAGCTCGTGAAGAACCCCCGTTACGTCTTGGAAGACGAGCCGGTTTCCGTCGACGTCGAGTGTGAGCACTGCGTTCGGCAGGCTCTCGGTGGGAATGGTCCAGCGGCGAGTCCATGTGGATGTGTCGAAGGCGATCACGCCGCTTTGCGCTCCCGCAAGGATCAGCTGGGTGCCGTCTTCGGTGAACTCGGGGTCGAACGCCCCCGAGACAGGGATCGCGATGGTCCGGGTGGATGATGCGAGATCGAACACGTTGAGGAGTCCGAACGTATCGTCTACAGAAGCCAGAGTTCCGCCATCGGGCGAGAACGCGATGCCGTGGTTGTTGCCCTCCGCCGGTAGGAGGACAGGGGTCGTGACTCCCGCTTGGTTGATCTCGACAACGGCCACTCCGTCGTCGCCACCGATTCCGATCACGCTGTGGTCGGGGCTCAGCCGGATCGCCTGGATCGTGCCCAACTCACGGACCTCGAACTGGTGGGCCACCTGGCCGGTCGACCCGTCCCATACGGTGATCAACGGAGAGTCCAAATGTCCGGCGGCGACGAGACTCGCGTCGGCGGAGATGTCGACGACGTTCGGTGAGTAAGGCACATCGTCGACACGCTGGAGCGTGGTGAGCGTATTGCCCGAGCGAGGATCGATTATTGCCAGGTCTTGCTCGCCGGGCAGCGCCACGACTGCAGTCGACTGGCTGGTCGAACGCGCCACGACCCATGACGTCGGGTCGAACTCGCCTTCGGACACGAAGACGATCTCCTGGGTTGATACGTCTTGTACGACGAGAGCGTTCCGACCGAAGTTCGGTGGGTGTGATGAGATCACCAGGTCGGTGTCGGGTACGGCGTCGATGGTCCACGCAGGCGAAGACAGCTGCATCCTGGCAACCTCACCGACTGGTTCTGTCGACCAGATGCCGGCGTTCCTTGGCTGACCGGCGGCAAGGTCGCTCGTGCCCGGAAGGAATGCGAGCGACAACGGCAGTGGTGTCCCTGTTCGTACGGTGGCGATCTGAGTCCAGCCGGCTCCGGGGTCCGCCGGGTTGGTCGCTGCGAACACTCCGGTGCTCGTTCCGCCCTGACCGATGAGGCCGCCCACCGCAAAGCGTTCGCCCGTCGGGTCGAACACGGCGTCGGTTGGGGCCTGGACGCGGACGCTGTAGACCATCTCGGGGGAGCCTGTCGAATAGTCGTGCATCTGCGCGCCGAGGAACTGGCTCTTGACCAGGATGACGTCCAGATTGGGGTGGAAGTCGACGGCTACCGCAGCGGAGAGCGGGATGTGCCATGCGACTTCTCCCGTCTGAACGTCGGCGGCCGTCACGACGTTGTTGGTGATCGAAGGCCAGGCCACGAGCTGATCCCGATGGTCGACCGACACCGGGGCGCCGCCGAACGTCTGGACCTGATCGCTGTTGCGCCACAACGCATCGCCAGTTCGTAAGTCCCAAGCGGTGCGACTGTGTATGGAGGTGATGAGGACCTGATCGTTGGCAGCGAATACAACCGTCCCTGTGTCCCCTTCGCCGGTGTCGATCTCGACCACCACCTCCCCGGACGAGAGGTCCCATACCCTTGCCACGCCGGTGGTACCGATGGCCGCCAGCCGGTCGCCCTGAGCGTCGAAGGCAATGGAGGGCACCGAGCTGGAGAAGGTTGTGTTCGTGGTCCCGAACTCGCCGATCAGGTCGCCCGAGGCGATGTCGAACAGGCCTACCCAATTGCCCGATGCGGTAGCAGCTATCTGCGCCATGCCGGGGCGGACTGCCACCGCATATGAGCGAGCGAGAGCGTCGGCCGGAACCTCCAACGAACGGACGGGTGTCCCCGCGACGAGGATGTTGTGGAGTACCTCCTCGACCGGGGCACTGTCTGATGGGAGTAAACGAGCGGCTTCGAGGCTGAGCAGCAGTGCCAGATCGACGTCGTCATCGACGACAGTTCGGGCCGATGCGAGCAGCGCGCTGGCTTGGGCTTCGGCGGCGTTGCGGGAGGACTGGATGGAGGCGCCGATCGCGACGACGGTGAGTGCGATCAGGGCGGCGCCGGCGGTCCAGGCGGTGCGGACGGTGCGGCGGTGTTGTTTGACTTCTTCGGACGCCAGGTCGTCTTTGGGTACGCCGCGGATGGTGGAGGCGATGTCGGCGATGGCGTCGGCGAAGCGGGGGTTCTTGAGGTCGAGTTGGGTTTCGCCTTTGGCCCAGCGCAGGTCGACCCAGCGGGGTTCTTCGGTGAACACGCCTTCGAGGGCGTGGGGGACGGCGTCGCCTTCGACGTTGCCGTCGTGCCATCCGAAGTCGCCGTCGGTGACGACGGGGAGGATGCGGTCGGGGTCGCGGTGGGTGGTCCAGTATTCGATCTCTTGGTTGACCCATTCGGAGTCTGCGGCGTCGGGTGAGAGGAGGAGCACGAACCAGCCCGACCTGTCCAACGCCTCGGTGATCGACGACCACAGATGCGGATTGGCCGAGAGGCTGGACTCGTCGCGGAAGATGCGCACCGCCCGTCGTTTCCACCACGCCTTGGCAAAGCGCTGCAACGCCGCCTGCAGTCGTGGAGCCAGCAGATCGTCGGCGGCGTGGGAGTACGAGATGAACCCGTCGTACACCGAACCGTTCTCAGTCATGGCCTCACCCTGGTCGCCTCTGCTCACAGCGGACTAACACCATCAGCCGGCCCTCAGCTCTTCCAGCGTCGGACACGGATCTATCCGGTACAGCTCACATTCCTGCGGCGTGAAAGAACGTCGGAGCGCGGCACGCGTCGAGTCGAGAAAGGCCTCGGTTGAGATCGACAAG
The DNA here is from genome assembly GCA_041628225.1 of Acidimicrobiia bacterium. Classification (GTDB taxonomy): domain Bacteria; phylum Actinomycetota; class Acidimicrobiia; order Spongiisociales; family JAENVV01; genus JBFKPQ01. The sequence continues at coordinate 6,446 of JBFKPQ010000086.1, forward strand.
GTCCCGAACACGCCATCGTTCGTTCCGACCACGACTGTTTCGTGGTCTATCCAGTGCACGTCGCTGACGCCGGGAAGCCCGAGGTCCTGAAGCACGCGCCCCGTCTCGAGGTCCACGATCGACAGCGAGTCGAGGTCTCCGACAGCGATCCGCGTCTCATCGGGATCGAACGACAGGCCCCGCACCCTGGCTGAGCTCTCGAATCTGAGGATCTCCTCCCACGAACGTGTGTCGAGGACCACGACATTCGTCTGACCGGTCTCGAACGCCAGGAGAGCCCGGGACGGTGACAGTTGGAACAGCCCGCCAGATGCGTCGGAGTAGAGCAGCTCGTCCGTGGACCGAGACAGGATCTCAAGCCCGGTCTCGGCGTTGCCGGCAACCCACTCGTCGGTGACGACGCCACGTCCGCCGATCGGGAGCCGGCTATCGCTCAGGCGTTCGATGACCTTGCCGGAAAGCGGGTCAATCGACACGAGCTCGCCGGTCAGCACACCGCCGGATGCGCGTCCTACGGCCAACAGTTCACCACCGATGGACGGGGCCATCTCGAAGACGAAGGGGTCGTCGGGTCCTTCGCAGATCTGCCAACCGGCCCCGTGTTCTGCGACCTCGTCGCACAGGTCGTCGATCGCCACGCGCTCGCCAGTGCGCGGATCTAGGACGACGTTCCGACCGATCGTCATGTCCAGCCCGAATACCGCCCTGTCCCCGAGCACACCCGCCATTCGGAAGTCCACGATCGCATCATCTGACAGGCGCCCAGAACCCGGTTCGAAGAACCTGAGGGAGGACCGCAGCGCGTCGGAATCGACATCGAACGCAGTGAAGGCGACGCTGGCTCCGACCAGCTGAAACGAGTTCGAGCTCACCAGGTCGAAGCCTCCGAGATCTCCCGTCTGTTCGACCCCGATGGCGGTCGATCGCAGATCCCAGACCTTGAGTCCGGTGCGGCCGCCCGTCGTGAACAACCGCTCCGAGCCGGCATCGTAGGCCAGGCTCTCGACATTGCCCGTTGCTAGACGTCGGACGACGTCGCCGGTCGAGAGTTCGTAGACCCTCGTGTAGGCGCCTGCCGCTCCCACGAACACCCAGCGGCCGTCGTCTGAGAGCAGGATCCCGCCTGGCACGGACGGCGAGCTCGGACTCGGCAATACGTCACGCACGAATCCCGTCCCGGTGTCAACGACATACGAGCTCTGCAGCGGTGCCTCGGCGGGCAACCCCAGGACCATCGTCGTCCCATCTGGGTTCACGTCTCCGATACCACCCCATGAGAGTGTGTTGGCGATCTCGAACGAGTCGGCCTCGAACACCACGATTTCCTGGAACGGACGCAGGGCGAACAGTCTCCCGGACTGGTCCCACCTCGGGAGCGGCCCATTCTCTGACAGGTCGAACGGCAGAAAGGCAACGGTCTCCCAACTGCTGGTGTCGACGACCTCGAGCCAGTGGACGACGCCATTGCGGACGCATCCGTCGGCGCCGCTCGTGAGTGCCAGGAGCGACGCGTCAGGAGACCAGGTGGGAAGCTCCGACCGAGTGCAGTCCGGGAGGAGGATCGTGTGCTCCACTTCGCCAGAGCCCGCATCAAAGATGACCACGCGGTTGGGCAGCGAGTCGGGTTCCGTGGCCGGGTCGACGGCGGTGCTGTCGATGACGCCAACTGCGAGTCGACCGTCTGACGAGAACTCTGAATAGGTGAACGTATCGACGGTGGTCTCCTCGTACGTCCAGAGCTCGTCGAGGGTCGAGGCATTCATGACAGTCAGCCGGTTGTCGCCTGACAGTGCTGTCTGCGTGCCATCCGTCGAGATGCTCACGTAGCGCTCGGTTGTCGCGGGGATTGAAGCGACGAGTCGGTTGGCGCCGCCGGCCCGCCACAACGCACTCACCACTTCCGCCGGCACCTCGGCCGACCGCGGAGCCGTGTCGATGGCGCGGATCGCCAGCAGCGTGGCGAGTTCGGGGTCGTCTTCGAGGACATTGATCGCCGATGCCGCCAACTCGCGGGAAATGGCCAGCGCCTCGTTGGCGTTGGCCCGAGTCGCCTCCGATTCCGCCCGGTCCCGCTGCGATTCGGCCTCTCTGGCGTTGGCATCTGCATCAGCTCGGGCCGAGGCTTCCGCAGCGGCGTTCTGTTCGGCGATGGCAGCTTGCCGTTCCGCTTCTTCGGCGTTCCGGGTCGATTGGATGCCGAACCCGGCGGCGGCGATGGCGAGGACGGTCACGAGGGCGCCGGCGGTCCAGGCGGTGCGGACGGTGCGGCGGTGTTGTTTGACTTCTTCGGAGGCGAGGTCGTCTTTGGGGACGCCGCGGATGGTGGAGGCGATGTCGGCGATGGCGTCGGCGAAGCGGGGGTTCTTGAGGTCGAGTTGGGTTTCGCCTTTGGCCCAGCGCAGGTCGACCCAGCGGGGTTCTTCGGTGAACACGCCTTGGAGGGCTTGGGGGACGGCGTCGCCTTCGACGTTGCCGTCGTTCCAGTCGAATTGGCCGTCGGTGACGACGGGAAGGATGCGGTCGGGGTCGCGGTGGGTGGTCCAGTATTCGATCTCTTGGTTGACCCATTCGGACTGGGCGGCGTCGGGTGATAGGAGGAGCACGAACCAGCCGGACGTGTCGAGGGCTTCGGTGATCGACGACCACAGATGCGGATTGGCACTGAGAGACGACTCGTCCCGGAAGATGCGCACTGCCCGCCGTTTCCACCAGGGCTTGGCGAACCGCTGCAACGCCGACTGCAACCGCGGCGCCAGCAGGTCGTCGGCGGCATGGGAGTACGAGATGAACCCGTCGTAGACC
>JBFKPQ010000087.1:0-9151 GCA_041628225.1 Acidimicrobiia bacterium
CTCGTCGCCGCCCTCGTGCTGCGAGCCATGGTTCGGCGTGGATCGGTTCGAGCAACCGACATCACCGCTTCCTTCCGAGCCCTCAGAGCACGGGACCGCGTGGTCGCCGCCTCGCTGGTGTTCTCTGGCCTCGTTCACGCCGGCCTGGCGCTCGGGCACGAACCCGGAACGTGGACGCTCGCGTACGGAGGCGCGGCGGGATTGGCCGCCTGGGCTTACCACGGCATTGTTCGTACGGGCGCACGGCGCCGAGCCGGCATGGTCCTGACGGCTCTCCTCGGGGCGTGGGTGGTGACGGGCATGTCCGGCACGGCGCCCGATCAGCTGACCATGGTCACCAAGCTCGTGGAACTCACCGGTCTGCTGGCACTGCTGGCCTTCGAGCCGAAGCGAGGCGGCAGAGCGCTACTGCGCACCACCGCCGGTATCGCAGCGTTCGTCGTCGTCGCGCTCGGATCGTGGATGGGTGCCATGGCGGCTGGCGAGGGTGGTCATCACCACGGCGAAACCCCGACTCCGGGTGTGCTGCTTCCCGCTCTCGAAGAACGCCCCGCAACGGCAGAAGAGAAGGCAGCGGCCGACGAGCTGGTCGCCGCAACTCAGGTGGCGCTCCAGAGATACGCGGACCCTGCTGTTGCCGAAGCCGACGGATACGACGTCGGAACCGTTCGGGGTCTCGACCATCACGCTGACAACCCGGCGTACACCAACGATGGTGTCATTCTCGATCCGGCGCGGCCCGAGACGCTGGTGTACGCGGCCGGACCGGACGGGCCGGTTCTGTTGGGCGCGATGTTCCAGATGGAAGACGCGGGCGTGGCGGGTCCCGCGGTCGGCGGACCACTGACGGTGTGGCACGGCCACGACCACATCTGCCTGACGCTGTTGCCTCCCGGTCTTGGCGGGGTGACATCGCCGTACGGAACCTGTCCCGTCGGATCGGTCACCATTCCGATCACCAACGAGATGCTTCACGTGTTCACCATCGACGGCGCCCCCGACCGATTCGGGGAACTCGACGACAGCTGGATTCGCTCCGCCATCGGATGGTGATCGCTACCGTCGGCGGCGTATGGACAACGTCCCGTTCTACGACCTGGCCGTCATCGGTGCAACGCCTGCCGGACTGACGTTGGCGGATGATGCCCGGGCGGCCGGTGTGCGTCGCGTGGTCGTGCTGCAGCCCAATGGCCAGCAGCCGGCGTCTCCTCCTCCGCAGGTGGATCTGTTCGTGCACGATCCCGTGCGGCACATCGGGCGGCGCCCTTCCGGGCACGCCGTCCTGACAGCAGACGACGTGTGCGTGGTGGCTCGGCACGTCGTCGTCGCCGAGCTTCCGCAGGGCGTGCCGCGCCGACCTTCCTTTCCGATCCCCACCGAGGTGGCCGATCGCGTGCACGACCGATTCGGCCCGTGGGCAGACCCCGAGGACGACGTCCTCGTGATCGGCACTGGCGAATCGGCGGTCACGTCGGTGCGCCGGCTGGCTGAGATCGGAGCCGCCGTCGTTCTCGTCATGAGCGCCGCGCATTCCGCACAGCTCTCGCGCATCGCCAAAGACACGCTCGCCGACCTCGAACGGTCCCGAAGACTCACCGTGTTCACCCACTCGGCCGTCGTCGCCATCGAACTCGTCGGCGACCGCCCGATGGTCCGGTTCGGCGACCGCCGCACGCCCGATCTGCAGTTCGACCACGTTCTGTTCGAACTGGGCGACGACCTCTCCACCGACCCGCTCGACGTCCTCGGCATCGAGGTGGAATCCGACGCCCTCGAAGCCGTCTCGATCCTCCGGGACCGTGCGATCATCTGGCCTCGGGCCGTCGCGGCGGACACGCTCGAATCGGGTACGGCGTGGCGCCAACTGGCCGCTCGGCTGGCTCCGGACTGGACGCCTCCCCCACCACCGACCGGCCACGAGGAAGTCGAGGGTCTGCGGGAGCGGCACTACAACGCGACCATCACCCACCTGGATACGGCACACTCCGACCTGTGGATCCTGCGAGTCAAGCCCGACCACGAGGACACCGCGCACGTCGCAGGGCAATACGCCACGCTCGGTCTCGGGTACTGGGAACCGAGGGCCGATGCGGCTCCGCCGGTGAGTGGCGCGCGCTTCGAGAAGCTCGTGCGGCGGTCGTATTCGATTTCGAGCCCGATGTTCGACCGCTTCGGGTACCTCTTCGACCCACACCGTTCGGATGAACTCGAGTTCTACATCGTGCTCGTTCCGCTGTCGCCGGAACGGACGCCCGAACTGACGCCGCGGCTCGCCCTCAAGCGGCCCGGCGACCGCATCTATCTCGGACCCAAGGTGGCGGGTCGGTACACCCTCGACCCGGTCACCGACCCGACCGACACCGTGGTGTTCTTGAGCACCGGAACGGGTGAGGCGCCCCACAACGCCATGGTCGTCGAGCTGCTGAGAAAAGGTCACGTCGGACAGGTCGTATCGGCGGTCACCGTTCGGCACGAGACGGACCTCGCCTATCGCGACGCGCACCGACGCCTGGAACAGCGCTTCGCCAACTATGCCTACGTGCCGATGCCGACCCGCGAGCCCCACGTGCCCAAGCGATATCTGCAGGACCTGATCCGATCCGGTGATCTCGACGACCTGGTCGGTGGCCTCGACCCGGAAACGGCTCACGTGTTCCTGTGCGGCAACCCCGCCATGATCGGGGCGCCGACCTGGAACGACGACGTCCCCAGCTTCCCGCAACCACCCGGAGTGGTCGAATTGCTCATGGAACGCGGCTTCATGGTCGATCGGCGCGGTGCGGTGGGTACGGTGCATTTCGAGGAATATTGGTAGCGCCCGGGACGGACTAGTCCCTTGTGGGGCGGTGCTTTTGGTTCGAAGGCTTTCACGCTCCGTGACGAAACAACTCTCGAGTCTCGAAGAGAGTTGACCGATGACCGCAGCAACCACGATCCGGAACCGGGGCGCAGCCCTCCTCGCGGCGCTCTTGGCCGTCGGCGTATTCGCCATTCCGGCGCCGGGCACCACCACGTCGACCGTCGAGGTCGTCGTGCGCGCCGTCGATGGCGTCAACCTCACGCAGACGATCGAACGCCTCGGTGGCGAGATCATCACGCAGACCCAGGTGCTGAACTCGGTGACCGCCATCGTCCCGACCCATGCGGTCGACGATCTCGAGGCCGCGTCCGGCGTGGCGTCCGTTACCCACAACGGCACCGTCACCCTCAACTCGGCCGGGTGGGAAGCCAAGGGCAACCTCCCCGAGACGACCCTGCACGACATCATCAAGGGCACGGGCGCGGAGAGCTACTGGAAGGCGGGCAGCTACGGCCAAGGAGTGACGGTCGCCTTGATCGACTCGGGCGTGGCCCCCGTCGATGGCATGACGGCTCCCGGCAAGGTCATCAACGGTCCCGACTTGTCGTTCGATTCGCAGATCAAGGGCCTCGAATACCTGGACGCCTTCGGTCATGGCACCCACATGGCCGGCATCATCGCCGGACGTAGCGACCGAGCTCCGGCCAGGCCGAGCGCCAAAGACGCCAAAGACAACTTCTTGGGCCTTGCCCCCGACGCCAGGATCCTCAACGTGAAGGTCGGAGCAGCCAATGGCGCTGCCGACGTGTCACAAGTGCTGGCTGGCATCGACTGGGTGATCCAGCATCGCAACGACAACGGCATGAACGTCCGCGTCCTCAACCTCTCGTTCGGCACCGATAGCCACCAGGCCTATGAGCTCGACCCGTTGTCGCACGCAGTCGAGGTCGCCTGGCATCACGGCATCGTCGTCGTGGTGGCGGCCGGCAACGACGGAAACCGGAACCCGCTCCGCAACCCCGCGATCAACCCCTACGTCATTGCCGTCGGGTCCTCGTACGACCAGGGCACTCGCAAGAACCTGGCCGACGACATCGTCATGGACTTCTCGAACTGCGGCACCATCGCACGCTCCGTCGATGTGGTCACCGCCGGAAAGAGCATCCTGTCGCTCCGGGTGCCCGGCTCGTATGCGGACGTGACCGCTCCGAGTGCGGCATTCGGCGAGAACCTCTTCCGCGGCACCGGCACATCGCAATCGGCGGCCGTCGTATCGGGGATCGCCGCGCTGCTGATCAGCCAGCATCCGGATCTCAGCCCCGATGCGGTGAAGTCGCAACTCATGGCGACCGCGCTGCCGATCGCCAACGCATCCGAGCGTTGCCAGGGCGCCGGCGACGTGTTCGTCAAGCAACTCCTCACGACGGACGTCAAGCCGGTCCGGCAGAGCTGGCCGCATGCCACCGGGCTCGGCACACTCGAAGGCGCCCGCGGCACCGACCACCTGACCTCGAACGGCATCACGCTCGTCGGCGAGATCGACATCTTCGGCCAGGCCTACCTGTCCGAACTCCAGGCGAAGCTCACTGCCAACGGATCATCCTGGTCCGGTGGTGTGTGGAACGGCAGCTCGTGGTCCGGCAGCTCCTGGTCCGGGTCGAGCTGGTCCGGCAGCTCCTGGTCCGGGTCGAGCTGGTCCGGCAGCTCGTGGTCCGGGTCGAGCTGGTCCGGCAGTTCGTGGTCGGCCGCCGTGTGGACCGGCAGCAGCTGGTCCGGCAGCAGCTGGTCGGGTAGCTCCTGGTCCGGCAGCAGCTGGTCGGGCAGCAACTGGAGTGGCCTCAGTTGGGACCACGGCAAGCGCAACATCAACTAGAGCTCTCTCCCCGAGAAGTGTCGAAGCGGCCCCCTGACGGCCGCTTCGGCACGTTCAGGAGAGGGCAGTCTCCAAGTCGGCGATGAGGTCGGCCGGGTCCTCGAGCCCGATCGACAGACGCACCAGGTTGTCCGGCACCGAGCTGTGCGGGCCTTCGACCGTCGCACGGTGCTCGATGAGGGATTCGACGCCGCCGAGCGACGTCGCCTGGGTGAAGATCTCGGTCCGAGCCGCGACACGTTTAGCTTGGGTCATCCCGCCCGTGACGAGCAGCGAGATCATCCCACCGAAGCCTCCGGTCATCTGCCGCGCCGCGATGGCGTGGCCCGGATGGTTCTCGAGGCCCGGGTAGAACACCGCCTCCAGCGCCGGGTGCTCCTCGAAGTGTCGCGCGAGCGTCGCAGCGGTCGCCGACGACCGCGCATAGCGGAGCGGCATGGTCTTCATACCTCTCAGCAGCAGCCAGCTCTCGAACGGTGCCAGGATGCCGCCTTGGGCTGTCCGGATGGCGGCGACGTCCTGCCATCGGTCGTCGGCCGCCGCCGTCACGAGGAGGCCCGCCGTGACATCCGAATGCCCGTTGTAGTACTTCGTGGCCGAGTGAAACACGACGTCGGCGCCGAGATCCAGGGGCCGTGTCGTCACCGGAGGCGCCACCGTGGAATCGACCACGAGCGTGGCCCCACCGTGGTGTGCGATGTCGGCAGCCGCGGCGATGTCGATGACGGTCCAGGTGGGATTCACCGGCGACTCGATCCAAACGAGCTCGGTACCGGCCGCGGCCACGACCTCAGCCAAGGACCCCGGTGAGGTCTCGTCGAAGAAGGCCAGTTCGATGTCCCCACGCGCACTGAGTCTGCGCAGCCAATCCTGGATACCGTGATACATGATGCGGGGGGCCACGACGCGGGCACCGGCAGGGAGCGTCGCCAGCAGCGCCACGGCTGCCGCCGATCCCGAGTTGAAGGCGAGGGCGCCGATGCCGCCATCCATCGTCGAAGCGGCCGCTTCTACCCGACGAGCTCCCGGATGCGACGTTCGGGCGTAGCTGTCGGGTCCCACAAGACGGTTCTCATGATCTCGGGCATAGGTCGTCGACGGAGACCACGACGCGGCAACCGCCCCGCTCTCTTCCCCACCTCCGCCGGCGTGGATGGCTTCCGTCCACAGGTCACGCATCCCCGGCAGTGTACGGCGCAGCCTCGGCGCCGGTCAGCGCGGTCGGCGGTGGTGACGGCGGCCGTCGACCCAGGTGGCGACGAGGAGCGCCGACCCCGCCAGAGCCGCCGCAAAGAACACGATGACGGCCAATGCGGGATAGCCGCCCAGATCAGGACCGGCGTCGACCGTCGTGAGGATGGCGGCCCCGACGATCAGCGCCGCCAGGATCAACCCCATGGTGAGGCGATTCGTCATCGACGTGAAGGTGTCGCGCCAATTCTGGGACTCGTCGGCTGCGACATTGATCCGGAACTCGCCGGCGGCCAGCGATTCCAATACTCGGTGTGCATGGCCAGGTGCCTCCTTGACCAACTCCTCGAGGTCGAGTGCCGTGCGCATGAGCGTCTGGGGCGACATCTCGGCCTGGCTGCGTTCCGTCATCAGTTCGGGGGCACGCCGAACGATGGCATCGCGGGAGTTGAATCCGGGGGCCAAGACCCTTCCCACCGCGTCGAGGGCCGACAGGGTGCGGCCCAGAATGGCCAGTTCGTTGGGGGGACGCAGCTGGTGCTCCGCCGCGGCTCTGGTGATACCGATCATCAGAGGACCGGCTTCGAGGTCCTCCCCGCGGGCCTGCACGAACCACCCGACCAGATCGGCCACCTCCCGGCGGAAACCGTCCTCGTCGAAGCCCTCGAGTGGTTGTGCCAGTTCGATGGCCACGGAGGCGGCTTCGTCGGCCCGCCCGTCGGCGGCGGCCAACACCATCCTCAGCAGATCGCGCCGCATGGTCGGCGAGAGTTCGGTGACCATCCCGAGGTCGACCATCCCGAGGCGCCCGTCGCGCGTGAGCAGCACGTTGCCGGGGTGCGGGTCGACGTGCACAAACCCTTCCACGAAGATCTGGCGCAGGTAGGCACCGAACAACTCGTCGGCGAGATGGCCGCCGTCGATCTCGGTGAGCACGGATCCATGCACCTGGTCGAGGGGGGCACCGGCGAGGTACGTCATGGTCAGGACGCGCGACGAACTGAAGTCGTTGATGGGTTCAGGTACGACAACCGCATCGACGTCCGCGACCAGGCCGCTCATCCGCTCGAGCTGTTGGGCTTCGCGCTGGAAGTCGAGTTCGCGCCGGAGAACGTTCTCGAGGTGGTCGATGAGGTTGGAGAGGTCGAACACGCGTGCGCCGGGAGCGACCGACGCGGCGGCGGCGAGCTTCCGCAGCACACCGAGATCGGCGTCGATCACCTTCTCGATGTCGGGACGCTGGATCTTGACGGCCACCGTCCTGCCGTCCCTCATGTGGGCGCGATGTACCTGGGCGAGCGACGCCGCCCCGATGGGGCGTTCCTCGAAGGAGGCGAAGGCATCTGCCACGGACACGCCGATCTCGGCCTCGAACATGGCGGTCGCCTCGTCGACGGGCATCGGTTCGGCGCGGTGGTTGAGACGGACAAGGGCCTCCACGTAGGCCGGCGGAATCAGATCTGGACGCGTCGCCAGCAGCTGACCGAACTTCACGAAGGTCGGTCCGAGGTCCTCCAATTCGTCGACGAGTTCGGCGGCGTGCGTCTCGTCGTCCTCGTGGCGGCCTGAAAAGAAGTGGCGTAGGGCCGCGCCGGCGGCTCGGGTGTATCGGGTCACATCGGCTGTCTGCATGCCGTACTGTTCCCCACCGACCCGCGATTCAATCATTCGATCTTTAGCGGGCGATTAAGGCTCTGTTCGCACGGCCCTAGAACCGAATGTGGTCTCCTGCTCGTAGTGGACTGGAATCTCGAGAGGAACACCGTGAAGCGACTCCGCCGGCTGCGACGCGCCGTCCGGAATGCCGGTGTCGGCATCGTGGTGCTCGCCACCGTCGTCGGGCCGGTCGCGGCCGCACAGCCCGCCGCAGCCGCCACCACCATCATCCGCATCACGGACCGGCTCGATCCGGCCTCCGTCACGGTCCCGCCGGGAACCGAGATCAGTTGGGTCAACGACGATGCGGAGCGCCACCGCGTCAGGTCGACGGAAGGCCCCAGCGGGTTCGACTCGGGCAACCTCGAGCCCGGCGAGGAGTTCGCCATCACGCTCGAAACCGTCGGGACCTACCGATATCTCGACGATCGCAACGAGGACGACCAGGCGTACTGGGGCACCATCGTGGTGCAGACCTCTGCTCAGCCACCACCTTCGGATCCCCCGCCGCCCTCTGGTGGCGGTGACGTGACCATGGCGGGTCGTGTCTTCCGACCGGGCTCGCTGACGATCAATGTCGGGGACACGGTCACTTTCGTGAACGATGACGACCGCGACCACACCGCCACCGCCAACGACCGATCGTGGGATTCCGGCCTCATGCCACCCGGAGACACCTACGCGCGGACGTTCAACACCGCCGGCACGTTCGGCTACGTGTGCTTGCTCCACGCGGACATGGTCGGGACGATCACGGTGCTCGGAAGCGACGGAACTGCGCCTCCTCCCGCCGATCCGCCACCGCCGCCACCTCCACCCGCTCCCGTGGCAGGCGACGTCACGATCATCGACAACGCCTTCCAACCCGCCTCCCTCACCGTGACCGAGGGGTCGACGGTCACGTGGGCGAACAACGGCGCGCTCTTGCACACGGTCACCGGCGCGGGGTTCGACTCCGGCCTGCTCAGCGCCGGTGATACCTACACCCGCACGTTCGCCGCGGCAGGCACTTACAACTACATCTGCACCCTCCACCCGGAGATGACGGCCACGCTCACGGTCACGGGCGCCGACGGCACCGCGCCGCCACCGGCGGATCCACCACCGCCGTCCAACCCCCCACCTCCGGCCGTCTCCGGCGACGTCACGATCGTCGACAATGCCTACCGTCCCGCCGCGATGACCGTGACGGAAGGTTCGACGATCACGTGGGCCAACAACGGCGCGCTCTTGCACACGGTGACCGGATCGGGCTTTGACTCGGGCTTGCTCAGCGCAGGCGACACCTATCGACGCACGTTCGCAGTGGCCGGCACCTACAACTACGTCTGCACCCTGCACCCGGAGATGCGGGGCACGGTAACGGTCACCGGCGCGGACGGGACGGCTCCACCGCCCACCGAGCAGGGCGACGGAGCACCGTCGACACCTCCGACACCGGCCTCGGGCGACATCGTGATGGGCGACAACGTCTTCCGCCCGGGCGGGCTCACGGTTCAGCAAGGCGCCACCGTCACGTGGGCCAACAACGGAGCCCTGCCGCACACGGCAACCGCTGCCGACGGCTCCTTCGACTCGGGCATCGTCATGCCGGGCGAACGATTCCGACATCGGTTCGTCGACCTCGGCAC
>JBFKPQ010000088.1:0-8984 GCA_041628225.1 Acidimicrobiia bacterium
GATCGAGGTCACCAACACCGGCGACGTCGACCTGACCGACGTGACCGTGACCGACGCGCAGGCCCCGGACTGCGACACGGTCATTGCCGCGCTGGCGGTCGGAGCCAGCCAGAGCCACTCCTGCTCGGTGGGTCCGGTGACGGCAGACTTCACGAACACCGCCATCGTCACGGCCACTCCGCCGGCCGGGCCCGACGTGACCGATTCCGCCTCGGCCGGCGTCACCGTCCTGATCCCGGGCATCGACATCCAAAAGACCCCCGACTATCAAATCGTCGGGACGGGTGGCACCGTCGACTTCACGATCACGGTCACGAACACCGGAGCCACCGACCTCTCGAACATCGTGGTGACCGACGGGATCGTCCCCGCCTGTGACGCCGGGCCGCTCTCGCTGCCCGTGGGCGAGTCGACCTCGTACACGTGCACGTCCGACCCGGTGACGGCCGACTTCACCAACCAGGTCGACGTCTCCGCCGAGGATCCGGCCGGCAATGTCGTCTCCGCCTCGGACACCGCCGATGTCGACCTCGTCAACCCGACGCTGACGGTGACGAAGTCCCCGGCGCTGCAGACGCTCCTGTCGGGAGAGACGGCCAGCTTCTCGATCCTCGTCGAGAACACGGGCGACATCGATCTCCAGAATGTCGTGGTCAACGATCCTCTCGCTCCGGGCTGCGACTCCGTCATCGGAACGCTGGCGGCGGGTACCTCCCAAACGATCACGTGCGACGTGGTGGACGTGACGGCCGACTTCACGAACACGGTCGACGTCACGGCGGACGACCCGCTGGGCGGCCCGGCACTGACCGCATCGGATACCGCGGACGTCGATGTCGTCTTTCCCGGGGTCGACCTCCAGAAGACGCCCGACAGCCAACAGGTCGTGACCGGCACCATCGCCACGTTCACGATCACGATCACCAACACCGGCGATCAAGACCTCGTGGACCTCGTGGTCACCGACGCGGTCGCGCCCGACTGCGACGCGACGATCGCCGGACCGCTGGCGCCGGGAGCCTCGACGTCATACACCTGCACGATGACGGTCACGAGCGATGTGACCAATGTGGCTGCGGTCACGGGCCAGGACATCAACGGCAACCCGGTGTCGTTCTCGGACGACGCCTTCGTCGATGCGATCAATCCGAGCCTGTCGATCTCCAAGACGCCGGACTCCCAGACGGTGGTGCTCAACGGCCAGGCCGACTTCGCGGTGGCGGTCACGAACACGGGTGACGTGCCGCTCAGCAACGTCGACGTGACCGATCCGCTCGCCCCCGATTGCGATCGGGTGGACCTGACGCTCGCCATCGGGGAGACCCGATCGTGGACCTGCTCGCTGGCGTCGGTGGCCGGCGACTTCACGAACACGGTCACCGGCACCGCCGACGACCCGAACGGCGACCCGGTCGCACCGTCGGCGGCCGACACCGCCGACGTGACCGTCCTCGTCCCAGCTGTCGAGATCACCAAGTCGCCGAACCTCCAGCAGGTCCAGGTCGGCGACGACGCCTCCTTCACGATTCTCGTGACCAACAGCGGCGAGACCGACCTATTCGACGTGGTCGTGTCCGATCCGCTCGTACCCGCGTGTGACGCGACCTTCCCGACTATTCCCGTGGCCGGCTCCGAGACCTACACCTGCACGGTGACCGTGACGGCCGACTTCACGAACACGGTCACCGCCGACGCTATCGACCCCTTGGGCAACCCGGTACCACAGGCGTCCGACGTCGCCGACGTGGACGCCGTCGTTCCGGCGATCTCGGTCGCCAAGACCCCGGACATCCAGACGGTGCCGCTCGGAGACCCGGTCACGTTCACGATCGAGGTGACGAACACCGGCGACGCCGATCTCACCGACGTCGTGGTCAGTGACGCCCTCGTTCCGGCGTGTGACGCAACGATTCCTTCGCTGCTGATCGGCGAAACCCAGTCGTACACCTGCACGTCCGCCTTCGGGGTCACCGCCGACTTCACCAACACCGCTGTCGTCGCGGCCACTCCGCCGGTCGGGGTGGACGTCTCGGCATCCGACACGGCCGACGTGGTCGTGCTGCTGCCAGACGTGACCGTGGACAAGAGCCCGGCTACGCAGGTGATCGGGGTCGGCGATGACGCCACCTTCACCATCCGGGTCACGAACTCCGGGCAAGTCGATCTCGTCGACATCGTGGTCACCGACTCCGTCACGCCCAGCTGCTCGACGACCTTCGCCGGTCCGCTCCTCCCAGGTGATTTCGCCGAACACACGTGCACGGCCTCCGGGGTCACGGCGCCGTTCACGAACTCCGTCGATGTCTCGGCCGAGGACGGCAACGGCAACCCGGTCACGGCGTCCGACACGGCCGAGGTCGCCATCGACCCGCCGGCGCTCTCGGTCACCAAAGACCCGTCCACGCAAGACGTCCCGGTCGGAGGCACGGCGACTTTCACCATCACGGTCATCAACACGTCTCGGTCCGACCTCGTCGACGTGACGGTGAGCGACCCACAGGCCCCGGCGTGCGACGCCGTCATTCCGTCGCTGCCCGGCATCGACCAGGCGCCCGCCAACTCCGTCACCATCTCGTGTTCGGAGCCGGGGGCCTCGGTCGACTACACGAACACCGTCACCGTGACGGCGACCGACCTCGCCGGTGGCGACGTCGGCCCGGTGTCGGACACCGCCGGTGTCAACGTGCTCGCCCCGGCGATCTCGGTCACCAAGGATCCCGCCACACAGCTGGTGGGCTTCGGGCAGGATGCGACGTTCACCATCACCGTGACCAACACCGGCGAGATCGACCTCTTGAACGTGGTCGTCACCGATGCCGCCGAACCGACCTGCGACAGGGTGGTTGCAACCCTCGCCGTCGGTGAGATCCAATCGTGGATGTGCACGACCTCGGGCGTCGTAGCCGACTTCACGAACACGGTGGACGTCATCGCCGACGACGGTGCCGGCAATGTCGCGACTGCCACCGCATCGGCGGACGTCGTCGTCGAGCCGGTCGGCGACGTATCGGGCTTCGTGTTCGTCGACGCCGATGGCGACGGTGTCTTCGACCCGGCCGGAGATACCCCGCTCGCGTTCGTCGATGTCGTTCTCACCGACCCGGTCGGCAACCCGATCATCGTCACCACGGACGCCACAGGCACGTGGCAACTCGCCAACACGCCGGTCGGCGACTACGTCGTCGACGTCGACGAGTCCGATCCGGACTTCCCGGCCGCACACTACGAGACGACCGCGACCGACGGCCAGACCGTGACCGTGGCCGACGGCGCATCGGTCGCGGCGGCGGACATCGGCTATGCACCGTCGGCGACCATCTCGGGGACGGCCTTCGAGGACCTGGTCGGAGATGGATTGTCTACCGGTGATCCGGCGCTGGTTGGAACCACGGTGCATCTCTACGAGGACACGACGGGCGACGGCGTCGGCGACACCCTCGTCGCGTCCACCTACGTGGCGGCCGATGGTTCGTACACGTTCGCGGGGCTTCCGGCCGGTGACTACGTCGTCGCGTTCGTGCCTCCGACCAGCTATGAGTTCACCGTCGCCGATCTCGGTGCAGACGACACGATCGACTCGGACGCGGACCCGGTCACCGGACGCACCGGCCTCATCAGCCTCCTGCCCGCCGACGTCGTGATCGACGTCGACGCAGGCGCCTACCTGCCCATCGAACTCGGCGGCACCGTGTTCAACGATCTGGCCGGCGATGGCGCCGCCGACCCGACCGATCCGCCCATGGCGGGTATCGAGGTGATCATCACGGGAGCCGGCCCGGACGGTGCCTTCGGCACGGTGGACGACACGACCGTGGTGGTCACGACCAGCGCCGACGGCACGTACCAGGTGGGCCTCCCGCCAGGCGACTATTCGGTCGAAGTCGTCGAACCGGCCGGGACGACGGTCACCACCGGCAACGACCCGACCGCTCTGACGCTGACGTCGGGCGATGCGCCGGCCAGCGTCGACTTCGGGATCGAGGCCCCCGCCGCGGTGTCCGGAACGGTGATGCTCGACGCCGACGGCGACGCGATCGACAGCGGAGTCGAGCCGCCCCTGGACGGCATCACGGTGACGGCGACCCATGCCGGACCCGACGGCGTTCTCGGTACGGCCGACGACATCGTCCGCACGACCACGACCGATGCGAACGGAAACTACGTCTTCGTCGGACTGGCGCCCGGCGACCACGTTGTCGCGATCGATCTGGCGACGGTGCCCCCCGGCGCCACCCCGAGTTTCGATCCCGACCCGACCGCCGACGGCACCACGACGGTGACCCTCGCTGCCGGCGAGACGATGACCGACGTGTCCTTCGGGGTAGCAGGCACCGGATCGTTGACCCAGATCGTCTGGCACGACGTCGACGGGAATGGACTCCCCGGCCCTGGTGAGCCCGTGCTCGTCGGCGTGACGGCAACGGCGACGTGGACCGGTCAGGACGGCATGCTCGGCACGAGCGACGACGTCGAATTCTCCCGCGTGACCGATGCGACGGGGACCGCCCTCATCCCGTTCCTCCCGGCGGGCGACTACGAGATCGTGATCGACACCTCCGATCTGCCGGAGGGTCTGGTCGCCTC
The DNA here is from genome assembly GCA_041628225.1 of Acidimicrobiia bacterium. Taxonomy (GTDB): domain Bacteria; phylum Actinomycetota; class Acidimicrobiia; order Spongiisociales; family JAENVV01; genus JBFKPQ01. The sequence continues at coordinate 4,585 of JBFKPQ010000088.1, forward strand.
GGCCGACCCCGACGGCACGGCTGACTCGACGACGCTCGCAAGTCTCGCCCCCGTCGAGGCCGCCGACGTGGGTCTCTTCGGGTACACGGGGACGGGAACCGTCGGCGATCTCGTGTTCTTCGACTACGACCAGGACGGCAACGCCGATGCGGATGAGCCCGGCGCGGGCGGCGTGGGCGTGATCGCCACCTGGGCCGGACCGGACGGCGTCATCGGAACCGCCGACGACATCGTGTTCACCACCACGACCGCCGCCGACGGCAGCTACCTGTTCGCAAATCTCCCGGCCGGCGACACCCGGGTAGAACTCGACCCGGCGACCCTCCCGGCAGGTTCGGGAGGGTCGGTGCAGGTGGTGGTGACCCTCGCAGGGGGTGAGACGAACCTCGATGTCGACTTCGGCCTCGGCGCCAACCTTCCGCCGCTCGCACAGGACGACGCGGCGGGGACGCTCGAGGACACACCGGTCACGATCCCGGTGCTGAGCAACGACTCCGATCCGGAAGGTCACGGCCTCGAGGTCGTATCCGTCACGCAGCCGGTCAACGGAACGGTCACGATCAGTCCCGACGGGACCGTCACCTACGTGCCCGACGCGGAGTTCTCAGGCACCGATACGTTCACGTATACGGTCTGTGAGGATCTCGACATACCGGCGGGCGGTCCCGTCGCGCCACAGGGCCTGTGCGATATCGCCACGGTCATCGTGACGGTGGAAGCGGTGAACGACGCCCCGGTCTTGCGGAGTCCCACCACGATCACCGTCGTTGTCGGCCAGCCGATACCGCCACTCGAGTTCGACGATCCGGAGGGCTCCCCGGTGACCGTGGTCCTGGCCTCCGGTGTCCTCCCGCCGGGCGTCACACTCAATGTCGACGGTACGTTCTCCGGAACGCCCACCACCCCTGGCGTGTACACGGTGACGATCGAAGCCTGCGATCCTGATGGTGTCTGCTCCATCGTCGTGCTTTCGTTCGTGGTCCGGTCGGGAGCCACGAACGATGATCCGGCGCTGCCCTTCACCGGCAACGATTCGCAGACCCAGGCAGCCGGGGCGCTGGCGCTCATCCTGGCCGGTGCGGCCTTGGTGATGGTGGCACGGCGTGCGGACCGCCCGACCCCGTCTCCGGCACGTCATGGCGCGGCGCGCCTCCCGTTCGATGGGCCAACCGCGCCACGTCGATAGCCTCGTCGCGCTGCCGTCGGTGGCTAAGCTCCGCGCATGCCAGGCCACGTCTTCTCGCGACTCGACAGGTCCCGCGGCCGTCCCATCGCAGACCGTCGGGGGGACTGGTTCTTCGTCGTGGTATTCGCGATCTTTGCCTCGACGTCGATCATCACGGATTCCGTCAACGGGGTGAACGGGTCGCTCGATCCGAACAGCGCGTACTGGGTCGAGCGGTTCATCTATGACACGTACGCTCGCCTCGCCGATCCACTGCTCATTCTCAACCCGCCCCAGGTCCGGGTTTCGGCGTGGATCTCTGCCTTCATCTGGCTGCCGCTGTATCTGCTGCTCATCCCAGGATTCATCCGGGGCTGGAACTGGCTGCGACCGTTCGGGCTCGTGTACGGCGGAGCGCTGACGCACGGCATGATCACCTACATGGCCGAGGGGATCTTCGGACGGATGGCCACGTCCGGATGGGCCGATCCGGCCCTGTGCACCGGATGCGTCGAGCCGAACACGTGGTACTACCTGGCCGCCAACTCGGCCTATCTCATCGTGCCGGCGCTGATGATCGTGCGCATGTGGCGCCCGAATCCCTTCGGCCAACCCGATGGCGTGGCTCCGGAGCATCGCCCGGTGGAGATCGACCTGCGGGGCGATGAGCCGGTCGTCAGGATCGGCGACGAAGTGTTCTCTGCCGAGGTCCTCGGGAGCGATCGTGGTGGTTGACACCGTTCAAGAACCCGCCACCTGCTGCCGATATCGGACTTGATACGGGGAGGAATTGCTTTTGGCCGTGTCACTGTTCAGCAGCACAGGTGAAACGGCTCACCTGCACCGCCTCATCGCTCGACTGACGCTCGCGGGAGCGGCGTTCTCGGCGGTGCTTCTCGCCGTCGTTGCCCTCGTCTCGGGACGGACGAGCTTCCTGATCGAGGCCGTCGGCCCCACCATGACGGCGCTGTTCCTTTTGCCGATGGTGTTGCGACGGCGGGAAAACGCCGCCGTCACCTTCGTCCTGGCTTCGGCGGCGGTGATCATCACGTTCAAGCTGGTGGGCACCGACGACACGATCGTGGCGGCCGTCGTGGCGATCGTCCTCATGGGATGCCTGGCGATCCTGTTCGTGACTCGCCACACGATTCCGTTCATCCTGGCTGCAGCCGCCGTTCTGGCCGGCGTACCCGTGTTCTGGTCGGGACGGTTGGAGGGGTCGCTGGCGTTGGGGCTCGTCGCCTCATTGGCGTTCGTCGTTGGAGCGATTGCGATTCTCATGGTTCGGAACGCGGCCGGCGAAGTGAACAGCCGGTTCCGTCTGGCATTCGAAGATGCGCCGGTCGCCCTCATCGAACTCGACTGGACCGAAGCGCTCGACTACCTCGAACAGCATCTGGCCGACCTCGACATCGCCACCGTCTTCGATCGTGAGCCCGACCTCCTGAGGGCGGTCGTCTCCCGCACCCGTTCACTGCGAGCCAATGCCGAAGCGGCCAACGTCTTTGACGCCGAGAGCCCAGCCGACCTGGTCGGCTACCCCGGATCGGCATTCGCGCGGGGGCCGATCGGAGACTGGTGGCGCCACCAAGTGGTCTCGATCCTGAAAGGGGAGACCCTGACCGAGACGACGGTGTCGCTCGCCGAGACAGGCGTCGACCGGTGGGTGGCGGTCCGGACGATTACGAGTCGCGGCTCGGACGGCAGAACGACGTCGGTGGTCGCCATGACCGACGTGACGCCTGCGAAGCTCCACGAGCGGAGCCTCAAAGAACTCATCGACGCCAAGGACGAGTTCATCGCCACGGTCAGCCACGAGTTGCGGACACCGCTCACGGCCGTCGTCGGCTTGGCGACGGAGCTCAGCGAGGGCTCGTATCTCGGCGACGCCGAGCGCTTGGAACTGGCCAAGATCGTGGCGGGCCAGTCCCGCGAAATCTCGTACATCGTCGAAGACCTGCTCGTCGGGGCGAGAGCCGACATCGGCACCGTCAGCGTCATGTCGGAGGACGTCGATGTCATCGAAGCTGCGAACGGATTGCGTGGCGAACTCGAATGGGATGGCGAGGTCGAAACGTCCGGCGGAGGCCTCGTGGTACTCGGCGATACGGTGCGCATCCGGCAGATCCTCCGCAACCTGCTCGTGAACGCCCAACGCTATGGCGGGGAGAACTGCCGTGTGGTGGCGCGGCGAGACGTCGAGGTGGCCGTGATCGAGGTCCGAGATTCCGGAAAGGCCATTCCCGAAGGCATGCGAGAGCGCATCTTTCTTCCTTACGAGAGTGCTCACGACCGCAAGGGCGTGACACTGGCCATGGGACTCGGCCTGTCGGTTTCGCGCCGATTGGCGCGCCTCATGGGCGGTGACCTCGTCTACTTCCACGACGGCGAGGCCGTGTTCCGGCTCACGCTGCCCCTGGCGAGCTCGGCGCCCCAGCCGGTGGACGCCGAGAGTGTCGCCGCCGCCGGGTAGCTGACCTGGCAGGGCCGGTAGGCTCGGCGGTATGAAGCCGTCGGCGCGATCCGACATCCCCCCCTTCTACGTGATGGAGGTCATGAAGGCCGCCGCACGGCGTGCCGAGACCCACGGCGACGTTCTCCACCTCGAGGTTGGCCAACCTTCGACGCAAGCTCCCCGACGGTTGCGAGCCGCGGCTGGCGGCCTCCTCGATTCGGACCGGATCGGGTACAGCGAGGCCCTCGGGGTGCCGGAGCTGAGACACCGCATAGTGCGGCACTACGCCGAGCAATACGGCGTCGACCTTCCCGTGGAGCGTGTCGTCATGACCTCCGGCGCCTCGGGCGCCTTTGTTCTGGTGCTGCTCGCCGCCTTCGATCATGGCGCGCGCGTCGGCATCACCGATCCCGGCTATGCCGCCTACCGCAACATCATCGCCTCGCTCGGGCTCGAAGCGGTCGGCATCCGGGTCGGTCCTCGCAACCGATACGTTCCGACACCGGCCGACATCGAGGCGGCCGGGCCACTCGACGGCCTCGTGACCGCCAGCCCATCGAATCCAACGGGAACGGTGTTCACATTGGACGAGCAGGAGGCCCTCGTGGACGCGTGCGACCGCCTGGGGATCCGGCTCATCGCAGACGAGATCTACCACGGCATCACCTCTGCGGGACCGGCGCCGACGGCGCTGGCCGCCACCGATCGCGCTGTCGTCGTTCAGTCCTTTTCGAAGTACTACTCGATGACCGGCTGGCGCCTCGGATGGCTGGTGGCCCC
>JBFKPQ010000089.1:0-8843 GCA_041628225.1 Acidimicrobiia bacterium
CTGATCAACCGGAAGGTGTATCTCGACTGGCTCCGCCAGAAAGACTCGCCACGCTCAGAACGCGCCGTATTCGGAACGGGCGTGGCCCACCCCGATTTCTGGGGCGTGACGGAGCCCACCCAGGGGTGGATCGACTTCCTCTCCAGCTGTGTGTACGTGGGCGTGCGCGGTCCGCAGTCCGCCGAGCTCCTCGATACGTGGGGATACCGAGGCGACGTCGAGATCGTGGGCGATCCCGCGCTGGCGCTGCTTCCACCCGCCGAATCGCCCGCGCGGCGGCCCGACGTGATCACGGTGGTTCCGGCCCGCACCAACGGAGAGCTCTGGGGCGGGTCCGATGAAACCGTCTTCGATGCGCTCGCCGCGTTCACGGCCAGCCAGGTCGGCACCGGAAGGACCGTTCGGTTCCTCTCGTGCTTCCCCGGCGACGACCGCCCGATCTTCGAGATCATGCGGGCCGCCGGGCATCCGGGGCTCGAGTATCTGGCCGGCTATCGGGATGAAGCCGCCGCCTTGGCCTGGCTGACCGAGTCGGGTGTCGTGATCGCGGAGCGACTCCACGGCGCGGTGCTGGCGGCCGCGTGCGGCGCGCCGTTCATCAGCCTCGAGTACCGCCCGAAGCTGCGGGACTTCGCGCGGTCCGTCGAGATGGACGAGTTCCTGTTGCGCACGGACGACCTGGCCGGGCTCGGAGAGCGATTCGACGACCTGGCCGATCGACAGTCGGAGGTGGCCGAACGCATGGCACGTCACGTCGACGACTACCGGCTCCGGCTCCAAAACGCCGCCGACCGCATCAGAGAGGCCGTCACGTGAAGATCTGCATGTTCGTCAAGAACTCGTTCGAATATGACGCCCGTGTCACCAAGGAAGCCGAAACACTCATCGCGGCAGGCCACGAGGTGACCGTGGTGGCCATCCACGTACCCGGCGTCACCGCCGAGCGGGAGATCACAGACGGCGGCATCAGCGTCGTGCGTGTCTCGCGAATGCACTTCGGGCTGGGAACGCTGTCGAGGCTGGCGGCTCGCTATGCCGGGACCATCGAACAGCGGCACGCTCGCCTGACGGGCGACGACCTCGACGTCGCCAAGGCACGCGAACTCTCGGCGGTGGTGCCGGCCTCGACCGCCACGCCGGGCGCCAACGTCGACGTCGACCTGGCCGACGTCACATCCTCCGAACCGGCCCGGACGACCGCAGCGTCGCGCGGCTGGGCACGCCTCACCACGCCGCTCCTGCGCGGGTTCGCACATCTGGCCCGGTTCGGCTTCAAGGTGGTTCGTGGTGTCCTGGGCCGGCAGGGTCGGGCCTTGAAGACCTGGGCGATCAATCAGCGGATGATCGAGGTCGGGTTGGCTACCGGCGCCGACGTGTTCCACAGTCATGACTTGAACACGCTGTACATCGGATGGCGGTGCAAGCAGCGCACCGGAGCCAAGCTCGTGTACGACTCCCACGAGCTCGCCACCGAACGCAACCGCATGGACGCGTGGTGGCGGCGATGGGCGACCTGGAACGAACGCCGTGGACTCCCCCACGCCGACGCGCTCATCATGGCCTCCCCGGCATGGATCCCGATCGTCGCAGAGAAGTACGGCGCCGTACCCGACCCGGCCATCACGATCATCAATGTGCCGCCATATCACGAGCACGTCGAACCCCGCGACCTGCGCGGCACGCTCGACATCCCACCGGACGTGCCGATCCTGCTGTACCAGGGTTCGATCCAGGAAAACCGCGGCATCGAGGAGGCCATCGACGCCGTGGAGATGCTCGACGACGCGGTACTCGTCGTGGTCGGCTACGGCTACCACCGCCCGAGGTTGGAACAAGCCGTCTCCCGCCGAGGACTCGACGATCGCGTGAAGTTCTTCGGACCGATCCCGAACCACGAACTGCTGGCGTGGACGGCCGCCGCCGACATCGGCATGGCCAACATCATCAACTCGTCGATCAGCTACCACACCTCGCTGCCGAACAAGCTCTTCGAATACATCATGGCGGGTGTGCCGGTGATCGGCTCCGACTCTCCCGAGATCGGGCGGGTCATCTCCGAGACCGGTGTCGGTGTGGCCTGCGATCCTGCCGACCCGGTCGCGCTCGCCGAGGCCGCCCGGACGATCATCGCCGATCCGGAACCGTTCCAGGAGGCGACACGGCGGGCGGCCGAGACCTACAACTGGTCACGCGAAGCCGCCAAGCTGGTCGAGCTGTACGAACGTATCTAGTCGCCGAGCGCCCGGAACATGAAGGCGGCCATTTGCTCGCGGGTCACGGGGTTGTCCGGACAGAACCGATCGTTGACGGGCGGATTGCAGCCCTTCGTGATGCCCGCCGCCGCCAGCTTCTCGATATCCGCCTCGAAGATCGAACCATCGTCGTCCACGAAATCGGTCGACCCAGGATCCGTGAGATCCAGTGCCCGCACCATGAACGCCGCCATCTGGCCGCGCGTCACCGATCGATCGGGACAGAACCGATCGTTGACGGGCGGATTGCAGCCCTTCGTGATGCCCGCCGCCGCCAGCTTCTCGATATCCGCCTCGAAGATCGACCCATCGTCGTCCACGAAATCGGTCGAGCCGGATTCCGTCAGGCCCAGCGCCCGCACCATGAACGCCGCCATCTGGCCGCGCGTCACGGGTCGGTCGGGGCAGTAGCGATCGTTGGCCGGCGGATTACAGCCTTTGGTGATGCCTTCGCGAGCCAGCCAGAGGATGTCTTCGGTGAAACGGTTGCCGTGCGTGTCGGTGAAGTCACCGAACCGCGACACCCACGCCGCGGTGAGGTCGAAGGTCTCGGCGTTGTGGGCTTCGGTGGGGAACGGGTTCCCGATGGCAAGTCCGGTCGGCATGCCGTTGTAGGTCACGTCGGGATTGCTGAAGTTCGGGATGAGCTCGCACGACTCCAGGCCGTTGACCGAACATGGGTAAGCCATGATCGTATGGAAATCACCCGGTACCCGATACCCGAATGAGTACGTGAAGTACCCGAAGTTGAAGGCGTTGTCGTAATCGTGCGCTCCGCCCATGTTGTGCCCCAGTTCGTGGGCGAGACACACGAATCCGCAGTCGTCGACGACCACGTTGAAACCGAACGCCTTGGCGTACTCGATGTCGTTGGTCTCGTTGATCCACGCCAATCCGCCCAGACCGGGGCCGAGGTCGGCGAGCATGAACGTCACCAGGTCCGCTTTCAGATCGTTGCGGCGGGTGTGGACGCCGTCGAGGACGCCGTCGTACGGATCACTCACTGCCCACAGATCTTCGACGCCGTCACCCGTCTCGGAATAGGCGACTTGTTCGGCCCCGATGAGTCGGAGCCGCTGCGCGATGCCACTGTTCTCGTAGGCCACGTTGGTCATCGCCACGTGCGCTTCGAGCGTCGCCACCACTGCGTCGTGGCTGCCGGCTCGCGACCGGACCAGGGGTGTGTACACGACGAGCAGGTCGACGTACGCCGATCCCGTGATGGCGGCCGGTTGGTTGCTGCTCGATGGCTCGCCGGCGAAGGACGCTGCGCCAGCTGCGACGGGCTCGCCGGGCGTGGTGCCGTTCCACGGTGAGGTCTCGACGACGAGCGCGTCAGAGCCGTCAGAGGTGATCCGGTATTCGATGCCGTCGGCCAGCACCACCCCGCTCAGCTGGTCTCTCTGCCGGGCGAAGGCGGCGAGCCCATGCGGCACGCCGTCGAGGGCGCCCACCCACACCGACTCGGTCGAGTGAGCGGCGAGCTTCGTGGCGACGAACTCGGCACCGTCGAACAAGGGCAACGCCAACCGGTCAGCCGACGCCCATTCGATTGCGCGGAGGCGGGCCTCTCTGCTCCGGCGCAGGCCCGCATCGGCCGACGGTGCGGCACGCTCGGTGTGCGGTGACGACTCGAGAAGGGCCGGTATTGCCTGGGCCGGGTGCTCGGTGGCTGCGACGGGCACCGCGGCCACCAGCGACACCAGTGCGACGAGCATTCCTACGAAACGCATGCGGTCTTCCCCCGAGGCCAGCGTAGGCCTACTCGGCGGCTTCTGCGATGGTGATGGCTCGGATGATGAACGATGCCATCTCGGCCCGGAGGAGGATCCGGTCCGGGCAGAACTGGTCGTTGTCCGGAGGATTGCATCCGAGGGTGACGCCGACCGCCGCGATCGCTTCTATGGCGTCGTGGAAAGGGCTCTCGTCGTCGTCGACGAAGGTGTCCGTACCCTCCGGCACTTCGTAGGAGAAGGTCCGGCGCAGGAACTCGACCATCTCGTCGCGCCGGAGTCCGGCATCGGGGCAGAACTCGGACTCGGTGCAGCCGAACGCGATCCCCGCCTCGGCGAGGGCGTTGATATCGTCTTCGAAGATCGAATCCGAGTCGTCCGTGAAGTAGTCGACCTCGGTGGCCGGAAGTGCCAGGAAGCGCCGGAGGAAGGCTGAGGTCTGTCCGCGCGTCAGGGTGTTCTGCGGGCAGTAGCGATCGTTGTCGGGTGGGTTACAGCCGCGCGTGATGCCGCGACGAGCGAGCTCGTCGATGTTCGCTTCGTGCACGCTCCCGTCGTCGTCGATGAACATGCCCGGGTCGTACGGTTCGCCACCGGGCTCGGTCAGCACTGCCGCCTCGACGAGGTGCGGATAGGGGTTGACGATCGCTCCTTCGGGATCGTGAAGTTCGAAGTGGAGGTGCGGGGCGGTCCATTCCGCATTGCCGCTGTCGCCCACCCATCCAACCAGCTGGCCGGCGGTGACCCGCACGCCCGGCTCGATGCCGTCGGCGAAACCCCATCCCAGGCCGTCGTCCGTCCCGGGCGTGTCGTTGTTGAGGTGGATGTACCAGGACGACCAGCCGTCGTCGTGCTCGATGGTCATGGCACAGCACTGGCCTTCGCCATGAAACCAACCACCGACTCCGCCTTCGCCGTAGGTGCCGCCGATGTAGCCATCGGCGACGGCGACAACCGGGGTCATCTTGTCGGCCATGAGGTCGGTGCCGGCATGGGTGCGGCCGCCCGAGCGCGGCGCCCCGAAGGTATCGGTGTAGTAGACCTCGCCCACGATGGGGAAGATCATGTCGTAGATGCCGTCGTCAGGCGGGGGTTCTTCTTGGGCGGCCGCCGGGAAGGCGAAGACCGCCGTCAGGAGCGTGAACGCGACGACGGTGAGGGCGCGTCGGGAGCTTCGTCCGTGCATAAAGGTGTGTCGGCAGGATAGGAGAATCCCTTGACCCGCCCAAACGGGTCCGGGCCGTAGACTCGGCCGCCATGACCGCCCCCGACCTGTCGATCGTCATTCTGAGCTGGGACAACCAACCGCTCACCGAGCGGTGCGTCGCCTCGCTGCGGTCCCACACCGACGTTCCTCACGAGATCATCATCGTGGACAACGGCTCCGAAGCCGCCACCGCGGCCTGGGTCGAATCCACCGCCGACGTCGCGATCTGCAACTCGGAGAACCGAGGCTTCGCGGCCGCGATGAATCAGGGCCTCGACGTCGCCCAGGGCCGGTTCGTGGCGTTCGTGAACAACGACACGGAGTTCCCAGCCGGATGGGCCCGACCAGTACTTGCGCCCTTGGAGGACGCCAGCGTCGGAATCTCACTCCCCGCCGTGACCGCGGCCGGCAACCCGGTCACCGTCCGCCAGCAACCGGGCGTCGCCGTCATCGAGCTGGAACCCTTCGGCCATCTGCCCAGCGGCGTCGTCTACGTCATGCGGACGGATCTCGCCCGTCGGCTCGGCGGATGGAACGAGTCCTACGGCACGGCGTCAGCCGAGGATCTCGATCTGGCATTCACGGTATGGGCGAATGACCTGGCGGTCGTGCTCGTCGAGTCTGTCCTCGTCGAGCATGTCGGCCGGGCGACGGTCAAAGCGAAGTTGCCCGATCGGTTCGCGCTCTACCGGGCCAACCTCGAACAATTCCTCGAGAGATGGTCGGGAGACGAGGCCATCGTGCGGCTCGACGAATGCCCGGCCGAGATTCATCGACGCAACCGGGCGGCGGGCCGAGCCGCCGCCCTCTGGCTGAAGCGATTGATCGAGGCCCGCGACGAATCCCGACACCTCCGGAAGCGGTTGGCAGAAGCGCAGCCATCCCCGACACCGCGACGGTGGTGGCGTCGCTAGATCTCGAAGCGTGCCTGGAGGTCAGCCACCACCGCAGGGAGCGAGTCTTGCCAGGACGGCAGAGGTTCGAGACCGAGCCCGGCCAAGCGTTCAGAGGCCATGACCGAGTTGGCGGGTCGGGGCGCCGGCCTCGGAAACTCGCTGGTCCCACACGGCTGGATGCGGTCGGAATCGAGGCCGGCAAGGTCCACCGCCGCCCGTGCCAGACCGAACCATGTGGTCGGGCCCTGATTGGTCAGATGCAGAATCCCGGTGGCGCCGGCCTCGACGGCGTCGATCGTTCCGGCGGCGAGGTCGGTCGTGACGGTCGGACAACCGTGCTGGTCATCGACGACGCGAAGTTCCTGCGATGCGGCCAGACGCAGCATGGTGGCAACGAAGTTGGGATGGGTGCCCGAGATCACCCACGACGTCCGTACGATCAGAGTCTCCGGGAGTTCGGTGAGCGCCATCTTCTCGCCGGCGAGTTTCGTTCTGCCGTAGGCGCTGAGCGGACCGGTCGGACTGGACTCCGTGTAAGGCTCTGACGCCGACCCATCAAACACGTAGTCGGTGGAAAACGTCACGAACCGGGCGCCCGATCCAGAACACCAGCGGGCCATGGCCGCCACGGATTCGGCGTTGACGGCTCGTGCCGTGTCCTCGTCCGTCTCGGCGGCGTCGACGGCCGTGTAGGCGGCGCAGTTGATGAGCAACCGCGGCTGCAGCTCCTCCAGTACGCCGGCCACCTTGGCTGGCTGGGTCAAGTCGAGTCGATCGCGGGTCACATAGCGAGCGTCGGCACCCAACCGCGACCGAAAGGCCGTGCCGAGTTGCCCGCTGGCGCCGGTGACGACGATCACTCTTCGAGAACACCCTCGAGATAGGCGCGGTACGTCGAATTGGGCATCGACTCGACCACGGTTTCGAGGCCTGCCCGATCGATGAACCCGGACCGGTAGGCGATCTCTTCGAGACAAGCAATCTTGATCGATTGGCGGTGCTCGATGGTGGCGATGAAATTCGCCGCGTCCAGCAGGCTGTCGTGCGTCCCGCTGTCGAGCCAGGCAACACCCCGGTCGAGCACCTGTACGTTGAGGGTGCCTTCATCGAGGTAGACGCGGTTCACGTCGGTGATCTCGAGTTCCCCGCGTGCCGACGGTTGGATCGACTTGGCGATGTCGACGATGCGATCGTCGTACACGTAGAGACCCGGGACGGCGAACCTCGACTTGGGGCGGGCCGGCTTCTCCTCGATCGAGATGGCCCGGCCCTGCTCGTCGAACTCGACGACGCCGTATCGTTCCGGGTCGCCGACGCGATACCCGAACACATAGGCCCCATGTGCGTGATCACGGATGACCTCGTCCAGGCCGATCCGTCCGTAGAAGATGTTGTCACCGAGTATCAAGGTGGCCGGGTCGCCGCCGACGAACTCCTCCCCGACGAGAAACGCCTGGGCGATCCCCTTCGGTTCGGGCTGCACTGCGTAGCCAAGTTCGATACCCCACGGTTCGCCGTCGCCGAGGAGCTCTTGAAAGCGCGGCATGTCGTGTGGCGTCGTGATGAGGAGGATCTCCCGGATTCCGGCCTGCATGAGGGTGGCCAGCGGGTAGTAGATCATGGGCTTGTCGTAGACGGGTTGCAGCTGCTTCGAAGCGACCCGCGTGATGGGATCGAGCCGGCTGCCCGCACCGCCGGCCAGGACGATTCCCTTCATCGTCGCGCTTCTTTCAGCGGGCGCCACCAGTCTTCTCGGTGGCGATACCAGTCGATCGTGTCGGCCAACCGCGCTTCGAGCGAGTGCGCCGGGGCCCAACCGAGCGATCGGATCTTCGATGAGTCGACCGCGTAGCGGCGGTCGTGACCAGGACGGTCCTCGACGAACTCGATCGCCGACTCGTCCCGGCCGGTTGCGGCCAGCAGCCGCTGCGTGAGATCCAGATTCGTCACCTGGGCGTTGGCGCCGATGTTGTAGACCTCGCCGGGCGTCCCTCCGTCGACGAGCAGATGGATGGCCGAGCAATGGTCTTCGACGTAGAGCCAGTCTCGTTCGTTCAGCCCGTCGCCGTAGACCGGGACGGATCTGCCGGCCAGGAGGTTGGTCACGAAGAGCGGAATCATCTTCTCCGGGAACTGGTACGGGCCGTAGTTGTTCGTGCACCGGGTGATGATGGCCGGGTAGTCGAATGTGACCGCATACGACTGCACCAGTAGATCCGAACCGGCTTTCGACGCCGAGTAGGGCGACGACGGCTCGAGCGGCGCGTCCTCGTGAGCGAATCCTTCGGCGATCGACCCGTACACCTCGTCCGTGGAAACCTGAATGAATCGTTCGACGCCGTGACGACGAGCGGCGTCGATCACGACGCCCGTGCCGACAACGTTCGTCTCCAGGAACACCGACGGCCCATCGATCGATCGATCGACGTGCGACTCCGCCGCGAAGTTGACCACGACGTCCGCCCCGGAAACGAGCTGGTCCACGAGCGCCGCGTCGCGAATGTCGCCGTGTACGAACGCGTGCCGGTCGGAGCGGTCGAGTTCATCGACGGTCGCCTTGACGCCCGCGTAGGTCAACGCGTCGAGGTTGACGACCCGGCTGTCTGGCTCGGTATCGAGGACGTAGCGGACGAAGTTGGAGCCGATGAACCCGGCGCCTCCGGTGACGAGATACGTGCGTGGCATGGCCCCGATGGTAGGCGAACCGCCGTTGCGCTCAGTCGTAGACCGGCGCACTCTCCAAAGGAGGCGCGGC
>JBFKPQ010000090.1:0-8653 GCA_041628225.1 Acidimicrobiia bacterium
GTAGGCGGAGGACGCCGTGACCGGCCACCGCCAAGTGCTCGTCGCCGACCGACTCCGCTTCGCCCCAGATGAAACGTACATCCGGCAGTGGACTGCCGCCCTGGATCGATTCCGCCGGCAGGTAGGCCTCACCGCGCAACCACAGGAGCACACCGTTCGACGTCGCGATCAGCTGTCCAGAGCTACGCGGTTCGAGAAGGAAGCTCGTGCCTTCGCAGCGGAGCGTACCGACCTCCACCGTGTCGGCCACGAGCAACTCGTAGGTATCCGGGGTGATGGTCAGGACATGGCGCGAAGGGCCGCCTTCGCTGTCTTCGTCGTAGGTGCGCTCGATGAGCGACAGATATCGCCCTGGTTCGACGGCGCAACCGCCGGCAGCTGGAGGTGAGGCCATGGTCGTCGCGCTGCAGGCCAGCACGAGTACCAGGAGGGCCGTCATCCACCGCATGGTCGGTGTGACGCCTCGGAGGGCTCGATGGTTCCGGTCACGCGGGACGCGTCGCGTCGCGGACGGCCAGCGCGGCGCGCGTGCCGAAGTAGAACACGCCCGCGGCCATCACGCGATGCGGCTTGTCGATCCACAGGCCCGATCCGGGCAGGTCGAGCGACGCCACGACGCCGTCGGTGAGCCCGAGGCGCGGGAAGGGGATCAACACGGTCATGAACGCGGCGGTCAGGTACAAGACCACGTCACGCAGCCATCGTCGCTCCGATGCTCGACGGGCCACCGGCCCTGGCTGCGGTTCGAACATGACGGCGAGCACACGATTCGCCACGAGGACCGCGACGGCGATGATCGGAAACCACGACGAGAAGCCTGCCGCGAACCCGGCCGCCATCGCCATGTAGAGGATCGTGATGAAGCCCATTGTTCTGAGACGGCGTTTGACGGTCTCGTCGCTGAGCCAGGTGGTTTCCAAGAAGACGGTGCCGTGAATCAGAAGGAACTCCACGATCATCACCAGCAACAGCAGCGCCACCGGCGCGGCCGCGCCCGTTGCCGGGTTCAGCCACGTCATGAGGAAGACGCCCGCCACGCCTGCGTCGAACAAGACGGAAACCGCAAGGCCCGTGAAGGCGTCCAACTTCTGCACGGGCCTCAACGATACGTCAGACGGGCATCAGACGCGGGTAGTCGAGGTTCCAGATCTCGTGGTCGAGAGCGCGATCGATCTCGTCGGCGGACATGGCCTGGCCGACCGCGCAACCCTCCCGAGCGACAGCTGCAGCGATCCTTCTGCTTATCGGACGCAGCTGCTCGATCGGCGGGAACAGGCGCCCCGCGCGGAGGTCCTGTTCCGAGACGAGCTCGGCGAGCGTACGAGCTGCCGCCGCGAACATGGCGTCGGTGACGACGGACGCTCCACACAGCATGGCGCCGAGTCCGACGCCAGGGAACACGTAGACGTTGTTGCACTGGGAGACGGGGATGAGCCGCCCGCCATGCTCGACCGGTTCGAAGGGCGAGCCGGTGGCGATGACCGCCGCTCCCGCCGTCCACTCGACGACCTCGCGGGGATCGGCCTCGCACTTCGAGGTCGGATTCGACAACGCCATCACGACGGGTCGATCGGCATGGCGCATCATGGTCGAGATGACCGCCTCGTCGAAGATGCCCGGTTGCCCGGTCGTGCCGATCAGGACGGTGGGGCGGTACCGGTCGACGATCGTCGCCAGCGGCTCGGCACCGCCATCGAGTCCGTTCTGTTTCGACAACTCGTGCGGCCAAGCCAGCGGCCGCTTGTAGTCCTCGAGGTCGGCCCGGGTGTCGACGACGAGGCCGTGGCTGTCGGTGAGGGCAACGGCCCGGAGGACCGCGGTGGCCGATAGCCCTGCTGCCTCCAGGTCGTGTCGAAGGTGGCGCGCGATTCCGACGCCGGCCGCGCCGGCCCCCACGAGCAGGAATCGCTGGTCTTCGAGCTTGACGCCCAGGCCTCGGCAGGCCGCGTGCAGCCCGGCCACGACGACGGCGGCGGTGCCCTGGATGTCGTCGTTGAACGACGGCAACGTCGTTCGATAGCGATCCAGGAGCCGGAAGGCATTCGCCTTCTTGAAGTCCTCCCACTGCAGGAGCGCTCCCGGGAAGCGACGCGTGACGGCGGTGACGAACTCGTCGACCAACGAGTCGTACTCCTCGCCGCGCAGCCGGCGGTGCGGCCAGCCGACGTAGAGCGGGTCGGTGAGCAACGCCTCGTTGTCCGTACCCACGTCGAGGGAGATCGGTAACACATGCGCCGGGTGGATTCCGGCCCCGAGCGTGTAGAGGGCGAGCTTGCCGATCGGGATCACCATGCCACCGGCGCCCTGGTCTCCTAGCCCGAGGATCCGCTCGTTGTCGGTGACGACGATGAGGCGCATCTCCTCGTTGCGGCCGTGTCCCAGAACATCGAAGATCCGGCCACGGTGGTCAGGGGTTATCCACAATCCCCGCCCGCGGCGGAAGAGATGACTGAAGCGCACAGCAGCTTCGCCGACTGTAGGCGTGTAGACGATCGGCACCATTTCCTCGACGTGTTCGGAGAGCACCTGGAAGAACAGGGTTTCGTTGCGGTCCTGGAGCGCAGCCATCCCGACATACTTCTCGAGTGGGTTGCTTCCCTTCGCTTGGATGTGTTCGTAGGCGCGTTGGACCTGCGTTTCGCGGTCGGTGTGCTGGTGGGGGAGCATGCCGTCGAGTTCGAACAACTGGCGCTCTGCGACGGTGAAGGCGGACCCTTTGTTCAAGAGACCATCCTGGAGGATGGCAGTGCCTCGCTTCCACACATCGGCGATGGTCCAGGCGCCGTCGTCCGAACGTTCGATGCGGTACTTCATGGGCTCCTCAGGTGTTGGTTCCCTCAGCCTTCGCGGGCCGGGTCGGTCCGGGTAGGGCCAGAGGTCGGTAGCGTCATTCGCATGGAACATTTGAGCCTGGCCACGCCCATGATCGACCCGACCGCCTTCATCGCTCCAGGCACCCACATCTATGGCGATGTTCGGGTGGGGGCCGACGCAGTCGTCATGTTCGGCGTCGTGGCGCGCGCCGAGCTGGATCGCATCACGATCGGAGCCCGCAGCAACGTGCAGGACAACGCCGTGCTGCACGCCGACGAAGATGTGCCGTGCCTCATCGGATCCGACGTGACCGTCGGACACGCGGCCGTCGTGCACGGGGCCGAGGTCGGAGATCGCTGTCTGATCGGAATCGGAGCGCTCGTGCTCAATCGAGCCAGCATCGGAGAAGGTGCGTGGGTGGCCGCCGGCGCCGTCGTGACCGAGGGCTCGACCATCCCGGCTTGGACCCTTGCCCTGGGAACCCCGGCGCGGCCGATCCGGGACCTCACCGACGATGAGATCGCCCGCCACCTGAAGGGTGTCGAGGAGTATCGGCGGTTCGCCGCCGCCTACCGTGCTCGGTTCCCGGCTTGAGCGGTTGGAATTCAGGCCTCGACCGGCGTGGCCATGGCCATGGCCTGTTCGGTCGTCAGCTCCATGTTGTGGAGCGTGCGGCCGTGTTCCTGGGTAGCGGCGACGAGGTCGTCCTCGGTGCCTTGGGTTTCCCAACCGCAATCGCAGGCGAGCTTGTACTCCATCGTTCCTCCTAGAGCTGTTCGAACGGGGCCGGCACATAGGTGGCGAGTTCCGCGTGCCACGCCTCACTCAGAGTCTCGTTGACGACGGCATCTTCTCGGTCGAGCCAGGCCAAATGGCGGAGCGCATGTTCCAGCACCTGGGTGAAGGCTATCTCGCCGGGGGCTTGTTGGGCTGTGGATCGTGCCAAGTCGGCCCTGGGTATGGGGATGGAATCCATCGAGCCGATCGCGGACGCTGGAATCACGACCAAGAAACTCAACACGACGGCCTGACGGTCCCACCGCCACGAGGTGGAATGGACCAGGTCAACCTCTGCGATGTTTCCGATTGCGATCTCTCGGACCAGGTCGAGCGGATGCTCGACGCCGGCGGTCTCGATGTGCCACGGTTGCGGTCCGTCAGGTCCGGTCAGGAGCGCCTGTTCGCCGTCGTGAGCGACGACAAAGACCTCCGCACGAACCTGGCCGACGACGTCGATGGGCAGTCCGGGCACCAGCTCCGATGACATCGCGACATTCTGGCGCGACTTCTCGCATCGCGCTCGGGCGCACGTTTCTCGCGTGAGAAAGGAGCCGAATGGCCTCTGGCCACCTGGCCGGCGGGCAGGGGACACTTGAGCCAGGAGGTCGACCATGAGCGACCTGGGAACGGTACTTGTTGACTGCGCCTCCGATGAACTGGGAGTGCAGATCGAGTTTCTGGAGCGGTTGGGCCACCTTGTGCAGGTGTGCCCTGGACCGCCACACGCCACGCTGTGCCCGATCCTGGGCGGTGAAGGTTGCCCGCTGATGGAGGGCGCCGACGGCGTGGTGTTCGCCCTCGACCTCGACCGGCCGCAGCATCGGGCCATCCTCAAGAAGTACCAAGAAATGCTCTCCGAAGACGTGCCAGTGCGTGCCGTCGTTCGACAAGGCCAGGAAATCCAGTACGCCGACCTTCTGTCAGGCGTGCAGGTGTGGACCCATGAGCCAACCACAGGTGAGATCGACGGTTTCTCGGCGCAGATCGAATCGGCGCGAATCTAGGCCGGAACCTCGTCAGCTCGACGAGGCTCCGCGAATCGCGGCCATGATGTCCTTGCAGGTCGGACACACGGGATACTTCGACGGGTCACGGTTGGGGATCCATCGCTTGCCGCACAGCGCCCGGACGGGGACGCCTTCGACATTGGCCCGCACGATGTCGTCCTTTCGGACGTAATGGGCGAATCGGTCGTGGTCTCCGTCGTCGAGCCGGGGGTCGACAACGACGTCTGGTTCGACGCGGGTATCGGACATCGCCGTCGATTGTCTCACACGGGGTAGCGGCCGTCTTCCATCCCGTCTTCTCGGTCGATGGTCGACACCATCGCCGTGAGCTCGGACGCCGAGATCGTCCCGTTGCGCACCAACAGCCGTTGGAGCGCCTTCACGGACAGCGCCAGCTCGCCGATCGCTTCGGAAAGGCGGGCGACATCGATGTCGCCGGTCTGCGCCTGAAGAACGGCCGCCTGTTCGCGGGCAGCCGCCAACTCTTCGAGAACTTCCCACCGCTGCTCCGCTTGCCCACGTTTCGCCTGTTCGATCTGATCCTGCTGATAGAAGTCGAAGATCCAGTTCAGCAATCCCATTGCATCCTCCTCGTGTGAAGTCCAACCCTCCCGGCGGGGGTGAGGTTCCGTTCGGTACGATCGCACACGAGGAGACCCGACGATGGACTGTGACCGTCGAATCGCTTCCGAGCTCGGCACGGGCGACTGACCCGTGTCGCTGCACCCTGCGCTCGAAGCGAGGTTCGAGGCCCTGCTCGCCGGCTGGCGCGGCCATGAGGATCTGCGACGCCGCTCGCACGATGTACGCATGCTCGCCGCATCGAGAGCGCGGCTGGATCGGCTGCGGGCCGAAGTCGCCGAGCTGAGGATCGCCTTGCACCCAGACGACGACGAATTGGATGAGATCGCTCTCGTCAGCCGGTGTGGCACATGGGACACGCTGGTGTTCCACCGGCACATCGATCGCGATCCGACCGGCTCGTTCCGGTGTGTCTGCGGCGATGCCGTCATGGCTTGACCCGGGCGCCTACTACCGTTCCCCGTATGCGCAGGTGGTTTTCCGCGCTGGCTCTCATCGCCACGGCATGCTCGACCGGTTCGGTCACCGCGCCCACCGATGCGGCGGCTCTGATCGACACCCCGGTCACCACGACCACGCGTGTTGGTTTGGCGCTGGACCAGGCCGGGGCGCCGATCACTCCCGAACCGTCGGATACCGCCTGGGAACCTCCGCAGGTGCTGGTGGCCAGCCACCCCTTCGCCTACCCGCCTCGCGCCGTGACCGAGCAGGCCTGGTCACCTTTCGCCGAGGTGGGCGACGTCGTCCTCCATCACCCCTCCCGGCACGTCGAGACCATCGGCTTTCACGAGTCGGCCAACGACGGCGCCCAGCAAATGAAGGTGCTGGACGGCGCGGCCGCTCCGTACACGATGGAATCCCGTGGCCGGGGAAACGGCTCGCGAACGGCGGCCGACATCGCAGCCGATCCGGGCGAAGAGATCAGATCACCCGTCACGGGCACGGTGCTCCGCGCCGGCACCTACGTGCTGTACTGCCGCTACTCCGACGACTTCGCGGTCATCGAGCCGGACGTCCGCCCGGGATGGGAGGTGAAGGTCCTCCACATCGAGAACGTACGCGTGCGAGCGGGTGATCGGGTGGTCGCCGGAGAGACCCTGCTCGCCGACGGTCCGCGCCGACTGCCGTTCGGGTCGCAGGTCGACGCCGGAACGTCGTCTCCGAGCTGGCCACATGTCCACATCGAGGTGGTGGACCCGTCGATCCCAGACCGGCCTGGGTCGGGCTGTTAGGCGAGCGCCTCCACCAGCGCGTCCTGGATGGCTCGATGGTCCGTCGCGGCGATCCGGCGGCCTGCCAGACCGGCAATGTCGACGGCGAAGGTCGGTGCCGCCGCCACGATGGCCGTGTCCACGACGACCTCGACGCCGCGATCGGCCAGCTCCGGCCACCGCTGAATGCCCTCTAGCGACGCAGGTGAAAAGCAGACGAGCCGCCCAGGTTCGAGGTCGAGGGCCGCGGCCGGAGGTCCCAGCACGACCAGCATCTCTGCGTCGTCTTGGGCACTGTCACGAGCGGTGGGTCCGAAGGTGGCGAGCACGAGTTCCGGCACCTCGTCTTCTGCGATCAACCGTCGCGCCCGAGACCCCGTCCGGCCGATGTCGGGAGCCAGCGCGGTCCCGATGACCACGTCGCCTACCCGCCGCGGCTCGGCTACGGCGAGGTCACGGATCTCGGCTGCCACGGATGGGGCGGGACCGCTCGCGTCTACTTGTGTGAAGGCGCGGTAACCGCGGCGCCGCTCGGCCAGTAGTGATCGAACCGCCTGCGGAGAGGCGGCGAGCGGGCGATGCCGGTTGCGCCCGACCCGGCGGAGGATCTCGTCGTCCGGGACCACGAGGCTGAAGATGCGTCCGTCTATGGTCCGGACGTTGTCGGGGTCGAGCAGCAGCTTGCCGCCGGTTGCGATCACGAGGTCGGTGGATGAGGCCAACCCCTCGGCGACCTGTTGCTCGAGGTGGCGAAAGTGGGCTTCGCCGTGCTCCGCGAAGATCGCCGGAATCGGACCGTGCTGCATCTCGATCAGCGCGTCGGTGTCCACGAACTGCCGGTCGAGGAGCTCGGCCAAGTGCCGGCCGACCGTCGTCTTCCCGGTGCCCATGAAGCCCGTGAGGACGATGTTTCGAGAACTGCGCATGACGGCGGCCGAGCATACCGGGGAACCGATCGCGGGGCTGTGACCGTCGTAGGCACCACGACCCGCGAGGAGGAAACTCGATGCGACGCTGGATCACGACCATCTCGACCACGGTACTGCTGCTCATGATCGGAGCTCCGGCCGCTCAGGCATGCGGCTTCCTGGTGTCACCGAATGGGGCGGTCAATCTCGGCAAGACCACGACGCTCGTGGTGTGGGACGGCGGCGTCGAGCACTACATCACGAACTTCTCCTTTTCCGGTGAGGCAGAGTCGTTCGGGTCGATCATCCCGCTACCGGCGGAACCGACCGATGTGAAGCGAGCCGGCGGCTGGACGCTCCAGCGACTCCAGCTCGAGGTCGCACCGGTGGGCCGGAATGCTCTGTTCTTCGCCCTGCCCGAGGCAGCATCGGAAGATGGCGCACAGGTCATTCTTCGCACCCAGATCGACTCGCTCGACGTCGTCGTTCTCAAGGGCGGCGGCCCGGAGGTCAAGGATTGGGTCAATGCGAACGGCTTCAACCTGCCCGACACGCCCGAAACCGATCATCTCTTCTCGTACTACGGCGATCGGATCGACTACTGGCTCGCCTCCCGCTTCGATGCCGGGCAGGCCGCCGAGGACGGCTTCGTGGCAGGCGACGGCATCCCCGTCCAGATCACCATGCCGACCGATCGTCCGTGGGTGCCGCTCCACATTCTCCACGGTGCCTCGCCGGACTCGGCGATCATCGAGGCCGATGTCTTCCTCCTCACGCCCGACCGACCCCGTCTGTTGCATGGCACCGGCCTTTCCGTAGAGCGTTCCGAGCAGGCGAGTGACCTACTCCTCGATGATCTGCGGTCCGACGAGAACATGGAGTGGATCCCAGAAGAGGCGTGGTTCACGTATCTGCGGCTGGACACCGCGGCGGAGAATGTCGTCTACGACCTGGCGATCAGCATCGATGGGTCTCAACCTTCACTCGTCGACGCCGGTTTCGCCCGCTTCGAACCGACGCGTGGTCATCTTCGGGCCATGGGTCTGACCACAGCCGAAGCCGAAGGCTGGCTGGCAATGTCGATTGGCGCGATCGCGTTGGCGGCATTCCTGGGTGGCCGGCTGACGCGACGCACAGATTGAGCCACGCGCCGGTGCCGCGCCCCTCCGGCGCGGCACCGGTTGGGCACGATGTGTCGGAATCCCGACAGATGGTGCTTGCGCGCGGTACCATTCCCTCCATGCCGTCGGTGGCGCCAGCCTGGACGGCGGAGGAGGCGGCGATGACACCCGAGGTCTTGTCCCCCGCGGAGGAAGTCCGGGTTCGTACCCTGCTCAAGCGCCCCTTCGAA
>JBFKPQ010000091.1:0-8604 GCA_041628225.1 Acidimicrobiia bacterium
CTCGGCCTGCCCGATCTGGACGCCTTCGTCGAATCGGTCGTCGCAGACCTCGGGTCGCGGATGGCCGTCGCCGCGCACAAACACGAGATGGCCGTGTGGCGCGCGGACAACCACGAGCTGCCCGACGCGGTGCTGGCCGAGACGTTCGGATCCACGTTCACGATGGTCCTGCGTATCCGGGGTGAGGTGCTCGGAGTGCTGTCGGTCGCCTCGGTGGCGGAGAACGCCTTCCCTCCGGCCGTCGTCAAGACCCTGCGCACGGTCGAGCATCCCATCACGACAGTCGTGGACTCGGCCATCCACCACCGTATGCTGATCGAAGCGGAGGCGCGGCGGAGTTTGTCCAGCCTGTATGACTCGTGAGAGGAGCGGCCGATGACGACCTTGAATGTCATCCTCGTCGCGCTCACGGTCATCGTCGGGGTCGCAGGAGTGTTCGCGACCGTGCTCGCCCGTCAACGGGAGCGGCAGGCGGTCGCCGAAGCCGAGCGCGCCGCCACCATGAAGAACGACTTCGTCTCGATGGTCAGTCACGAGTTGCGGACACCGTTGACCTCGATCGCCGGGTTCGCGTCGTTGCTGGGCGACTCGTGGCGGGACCTACCCCCCGAAGAGGTCGACGAGTTTCTGCGCATCATCGGCGCCCAGTCGAAACACCTCGGTGATCTGGTCGAGGACGTGCTGGTCATCCCGCGCCTAGACGCCGGCCGCCTGAAGCTCGAGCTCGAGACCTTCGACGTGTCGACGCTGACCCACGAGATCTCCGATCTGATCTTCCCTCCCAACCGCGCGGGTGCCGACGTCCGGGTCGCCATCCCGGGCGGTGTCAAGGTATACGCCGACCGGCGCCGGGTGGCGCAGGTGCTCCGAAACCTGTTGGACAACGCCCGCAAATACGGCGGTGACCAGGTGCTCGTTGAAGGCGGCAATGTTGGCGAGCACTACCTCGTGGTCATCTCCGACAACGGTCCGGGCGTCGCAGAGTCCGAACGCGATGTCATCTTCCGTCACTTCGAGCAGATCTCCAAGGGCGACGGGCGAGTCAACGAGGGCATCGGGCTCGGACTCCCCATCGCGCGACGGCTGGCCCGCGCCATGGGTGGCGACGTCTGGTACGAGGCCCGCTTTCCGACCGGTGCGCGGTTCTGCTTCACCCTGCTCCTCACCCCACCGGTCGAGGATGTGGTGCTCGAGGGGGATCTCAGCCGGCTCCAGCCGTCGACCATGCGTGCCGGAGGCAAGCTGACCGGCTGAATGACGTCCGTGTGATTCAACGGTGATGGTCGAGTACCATCAGGCGCCTGGTGCTCTTTTCCGACCTTGCCGATCCGGCCGAATCCGAGCTGTTCGACGACCTGAACCCCACGCAGCGTGAGGCCGTCGCCGCCACCGAGGGTCCCGTACTGGTGGTGGCCGGCGCAGGGTCGGGCAAGACGCGAGTGCTCACCTATCGCATCGCCCACCTGGTGCGCGACCTCGGCGTCGCGCCGTCGGCCATCCTCGCCATCACGTTCACCAACAAAGCAGCCGACGAGATGAAGGAACGGGTCGGGCACCTCGTGGGCGGAGCCATCCGGGCGATGTGGGTTTCGACCTTCCACTCGGCCTGTGTTCGGATCCTGCGCCGCGAGGCGCACCGGTTCGGCTACAAGCCGCAGTTCACCATCTACGACGCCGCCGACTCCCTCCGGTTGATCCAGATGTGTGTGTCCGATCTCGACCTGGATCCCAAACGATTCCCGCCCCGCAACATTCGGGCGGCCATCTCGAACGCCAAGAACGAACTCATCGACTTCGAGTCGTTCCAAGCCCAGGACAGCGGGTTCTATCACGAGCAGGTGGCCGATGTGTACCGGCTCTACCAGCAGCGGTTGCTGGAGGCGTCGGCGATGGACTTCGACGACCTGCTCATGATCACCGCCGAGCTGTTTGGTGCCTTTCCGGACGTGCTCTCGCAGTACCAGGACCGGTTCCGGTACATCCTCGTGGACGAGTACCAGGACACGAACCGAGCCCAGTACGTCCTCGTGAACCAGCTCGCCGCCAAGTATCGGAATCTGTGCGTGGTGGGCGATGGCGACCAGTCGGTCTACGGCTTTCGCGGCGCCGACATGCGGAACATCCTCGACTTCGAGCACGACTACCCGGACGCCCGCATCGTCGTGCTCGACCAGAACTACCGGTCGACGGAGACCGTGCTCGATGCCGCCAACGCCGTGATCTCCAACAACCGCAAGCGCAAGCCCAAGCGTCTGTGGACGGATCGCGGGGTCGGCGCCAAGATCGTGCACTTCCAAGGCGAGGACGAGCACGACGAGGCGGGATTCGTCGCCGACCAGGTCGGCGAACTCGAACGGGCGGGTGTCTCCCTCGACGACGTGGCCGTGTTCTACCGGACGAACGCCCAATCGCGCGTGCTCGAAGACGTCTTCGTGCGATACGGCATCCCCTACAACGTGGTCGGTGGCCTCAAGTTCTATGAGCGGCGCGAGATCAAGGATGCGCTCGCCTACCTGCGCGTGATGACCAACCCGGCCGACCAGGTGGCTCTCAAGCGGATCATCAACGTCCCGAAGCGTTCGATCGGAGCAACGTCGGTCGGCCACATCGACCGGTTTGCGCAATACCAGGAGATCACGTTCTACGAGGCCCTCCGGCGGATCGACGA
The DNA here is from genome assembly GCA_041628225.1 of Acidimicrobiia bacterium. Taxonomy (GTDB): domain Bacteria; phylum Actinomycetota; class Acidimicrobiia; order Spongiisociales; family JAENVV01; genus JBFKPQ01. The sequence continues at coordinate 2,669 of JBFKPQ010000091.1, forward strand.
TATCGATGCCGTGTCGGCTCGAGCGCGGGGCAAGGTGAAGGAGTTCCTCCTGCTCTATGACGCCCTGGTGGCGAGGGCCTCGGAAGGTCCGGCGGCCGCGCTGGAGGCCGTTTTGGGGGAATCGGGTTACCTCGCCGAGATCGAAGCGGAGAAGACGATCGAGGCGCTCGGTCGGGCAGAGAACCTGCGAGAGCTCCAGTCCGGCGTGGAGGACTTCGTGTCTTCGATGGAAGGCTCGTTGGTCGACGGCGTCGACTATGAGGCGCTCGACGGCATGGCGCAGCTCCAGCAGTATCTCGAGTCGGTCAGCCTGGTGGCCGAGACCGACGACCTCGACACGTCATCGGGATCGGTGACGCTGATGACGTTGCACAACGCCAAGGGTCTCGAGTTTCCGATCGTCTTCATCGTCGGGATGGAAGACGGCGTGTTCCCGCATCTGCGCAGCCTGGGTGAGCCCGACGCCCTGGAGGAAGAACGACGTCTCTGCTACGTCGGTCTCACCCGGGCGATGGACCGGCTGTATGTGACCCACTCGATCAGTCGCATGTTGTTCGGACAGACCAACTACAACCCACCCAGCCGGTTCCTCAAAGAAATCCCGGCCGGCCTCATCGAAGAGGCAGGCAAGCGAGCACGGCGGGCGACGACGGAATCCTCCACGCCACGGCAGACGGTGCCGGCCTCGGACATCACGGCCGGCGATCGCGTCCGGCACGACAAGTGGGGCCCAGGCGTCGTGATCGAGATCCACGGTCAGGGCGACCGGGCCGAGGCGCGGGTCGAGTTCGAGACGCAGGGCGTCAAGCGCCTCCTGCTTGCCTGGGCGCCGTTGACCAAGGTCTGAGCCGAACCGGGCATCGCTCCTGCCTGCTCGGAAGTGGCGCGGGTACGCTCCAGACAAGCGATGGAGGAGCTCGCCGGTGGTGCGCATGGCACTCTATCTCCAGGATGCCCGACCCATCCGTGTGGGGATGGACCTCGTCCGCTACGCCGAAGCGCGCGGGTTCGATGCGGTGTGGCAGGCCGAGAGTCGGCTCGTTCGAGAGGCCACCGTACCCATGGCGGCATTTGCTGCCGTCACCGACCGGATCCGTATCGGCTCGGGCGTGGTCAACAACTGGACGCGGAATCCAGCTTTGCTGGCATCCACCTTCGCCACCCTCGACGACCTGGCGCCTGGTCGGATTCTGCTCGGACTCGGCGCGTGGTGGGATCCGTTGGCGGCCGCCGTCGGCATTCGAAGACACAAACCTCTTCGGGCGATGCGAGAAACGATCGAAGCGGTACGTGCGCTTCTGGCCGACGAGAAAGTCACGTACCACGGGCAGTTCGTCCATTTGGACGGTGTCGAGCTCGACTATGTACACCAACCACGGCAGCCGAAGCCGGTGCCGATCTACGTCGGGGCCACCGGAATGCAGATGATGGCGCTGGCCGGGGCAGTGGCCGACGGCGTGCTGCTGAACTACCTCGTTTCACCGGACTACAACGATCGCGCCATGGAGAGCCTGGCTGCCGGCGCGGCGCGATCAGGCCGCACGATCGACGACATCGATCGGCCCCAGCTGATCGTATGCGCCATCGACGACGAGCGACGACGGGGCATCGATGCGGCACGTTTGCTCGTGACCCAATACCTGGGCCAGCAACCGCACCTGATGAAGGCATCTGGTGTGCCCGGGAGTCTGCTCGACGCGATCGGATCGAGATTGACGTGGCCGGCTACGCACGAAGAGGTGGCGGCTGCATCCCAACTGGTGCCCGACGAGGTGGTGCGCATGCTCACGGCGGTCGGAACGGTCGCCGAGTGTCGCGCCAAGGTCGCCGAGTACCTCGAACACGGTTGCACGACGCCCGTGTTGTACCCGTTGAGTGCCGATGCGCGGGTCGTGATCGACGCGTTCGCCGACTGGGTCCCGTGACGGCGCGCCAACCGAGGAGACCACGGGTCGGCTGCGGCTAGTCTCAGCGCCGATGCCACGCCGAATCCTCATCGCCAAACCGGGCCTCGACGGGCACGACCGCGGTGCCAAGGTGATCGCACGAGCGCTGCGAGACGCCGGCAACGAGGTCATCTACTCCGGTCTCCACCAGACGCCCGAACAGATCGTCGAGACCGCCATCCAAGAAGATGTCGACGCGATCGGCCTGTCCGTTCTGTCCGGCGCCCACATGACCCTGTTTCCGCGCGTCGTCGAGGTGCTCGCCGAGCGGGACGCATCCGACATCGTCGTGTTCGGAGGCGGCATCATTCCCGACGAAGACCGGCAGCCCCTCGCCGACGCCGGCCTGGCCGCCATCTTCACCCCCGGTTCGCCCCTCTCCGAGATCACGGCCTGGGTGGCCGAACACATCGCCGAACGGTGAGCTGAACCCTCCCGTCTAGCATTGCGGCGCCGAAGGAGGCTGCCGTTGAAGATCCACGAGTATCAGGCGAAGGAGCTCATGAAGGCCCGCGGGATCGCGGTGCCGATGGGCCGGGTCGCCACCACCGTCGACGAAGCCGTCGCCGCCGTCCGTCCCCTCATCGAAGAATCGGGGAACCCGGTGGTGGTCGTCAAGTCGCAGATCCATGCCGGGGGACGCGGCAAGGGCCGTTTCTCCGAGTATCCCGACCTCGGCGGGGTCAATGTGGTCCTCGACGGCATCGAAGGTGGTCCGAGCGCAGCCGAAGACGCCGTCCGTACACTGGCCGAACGCATGCTCGGATCGACGCTCGTCACGATCCAGACCGGTCCGGACGGCAAGCAGGTGAACCGACTGTACGTCGAGCAGGGGATCGACATCGACCGTGAGCTCTACCTCTCGGTGGTCTTGGACCGATCGAAGAGCCGTAACGTCCTCATGGTGTCGACCGAGGGTGGTACCGAGATCGAAGAGGTGGCGGCCGAGACTCCCGAGAAGATCCTGCGCGCCGAGATCGACCCGGCGTTCGGACTGCTCGACTTCCAGGCGGCCGAACTCGCCCACGGATTGGGCCTTGCCGGTCCTGCGTTCAAGAACGGCACTCGATTCATGAAGGCCTTGACGGCGGCGATCGTCGACTGGGACGCCGACCTCATCGAGATCAATCCGCTCGTCGTGACGTCGTCAGGCGACGTGATGGCCCTGGACGGCAAGGTGAGCTTCGATTCGAACGCCTTGTTCCGTCACCCTGACATCGCCGCCATGCGCGACGAGTCGGAAGAGGACCCCGCCGAACTGGAAGCCACCGAACACGGGCTCAGCTTCATCAAGCTCGACGGCACGATCGGCTGCATGGTCAACGGAGCCGGGCTGGCGATGTCGACGATGGACATCATCAAGTACTTCGGTGCCGAGCCCGCCAACTTTCTCGATGTGGGCGGCGGCGCCACCGCCGACAAGGTGACCGCGGCCTTCAAGATCATCACCCGCGATCCCAATGTGAAGGGCATCTTTGTCAACATCTTCGGCGGGATCATGAAGTGCGACACAATCGCCGAAGGGGTGGTCGAAGCCGTCCGGCAGGTGGGGCTGGAAGTCCCGCTGGTCGTCCGCCTCGAAGGAACGAACGTCGAACTCGGCAAGCAGATCCTGGACGAATCCGGCCTCAACCTCGTGAGCGCCGCCGACATGAAAGATGGAGCCCAGAAGATCGTGGAGCTGACCTCATGAGCGTCCTCGTCAATGCCGACACCCGTGTCATCGTCCAGGGCATGGGACGCACCGGTCGATTCCACACCGACACGGCCATCGCCTACGGAACGCAGATGGTCGGCGCCGTCCATCCGAGCCGGGCGGGCGAAACCGAACTCTTCGAAGGCGAGACCGACCAATCCGGTGTGCCCGGCCGTCCCGATACCTATCGGCAGGAGCTGCCGATCTACGCGACCGTGCGCGAAGCCGCCGCCGCCACGGGGGCCAACGCCTCCGTCGTGTACGTTCCGCCGCCGTTCGCGGCGGACGCGATCATGGAAGCCGCCTCGGTGGGGATCCCGCTGATCATCTGCATCACCGAAGGGATTCCCGTCGCCGACATGGTGCGCGCCAAGCGGTTCTTGGAGGACAAGGACGTACGGCTCGTCGGACCGAACTGTCCGGGCGTGATCACCCCCGCCGAATGCAAGATCGGCATCATGCCCGGCTACATCCACAAGCCGGGGCGTGTGGGGGTCGTCTCGCGGTCCGGCACGTTGACCTATGAGGCGGTCTACCAGCTGACGAACAACGGTCTCGGGCAAACCACCGCCATCGGTATCGGCGGTGATCCCGTCAACGGCACCAACTTCGTCGACTGCCTGGCGATGTTCGAAGCTGATCCGGCGACCGAGGCCGTCATCATGATCGGCGAAATCGGGGGATCGGCCGAAGAAGAAGCGGCCGAGTGGGTGAAGGCCAACATGACCAAACCGGTGGCGGGCTTCATCGCCGGCACCACGGCTCCCCCTGGCAAGCGGATGGGCCACGCCGGGGCCATCATCAGCGGCGGCAAGGGCACCGCGGCCGACAAGATCGCCGCCTTGACCGATGCGGGGATCGTGGTCGCTCCGACGCCAACCGACATGGGTGCGGCGATGCTCGAAGCCATCGATCGGGCGGGCTGACGTGGGTGCCGAGCTGTTGCTCGGCGTCTCCCTCGGGTGGGCGGCCGGGATTGCCCCTGGCCCCCTGAACTCCTTGATCGTGGCGACCGGTCTTCGCAGCGGTCGCCGGCCGGCCATCGCGGTGGCGCTGGCGCCGCTCGTCGGCGATCTGCTCGTCGTTCCGATCGCGCTCGGGCTGGTCGGGCTCCTCGACGATGGCGTCGTCAGGGCGCTGTCCCTGGTCGGGGGTGTCTGGTTGGTGTGGTTGGGCATCGACACGTTCCGGGCGCGGCATCGCACCGACGCCGAAGCCGGTGCCCGTGCCCTCGCCAAGGGGGTGATGACCAACCTGGCCAATCCACACCCCTGGCTGTTCTGGTTCACGGTGGGAGCGCCCGTCGTCCTCACGGCCTGGGTGGAAGCCCCTGCCGCGGCGGTGGCCTTCGTGGTGGGGTTCTACACGTTGCTCGTGGTCTCCAAGGTGGGGTTGGCGTGGCTCGCGGCCGGGGCCGGCCGCCGGTACGAACGGTGGCAGGGAGCTGCGTTGACGGTGTCGGCCCTCTTGCTGGTCCTGCTCGGGATCTTGCTGTTGCTAGGCCGGTAGGACGTTCGGACCCTGCCCAACGCGGTCGGCTGATGCGACCATGAAGGGGACATGATCGTTGGATGGCTGGCAGCCGGAGCCGCCGGGTTGGTCGTCACCATCATCGCCAGCCGGCGTGCCGTCAACCATGCGTCGGCGCTGGCGCTCGGCCTCGGCGTCTCCCCGTTTCTGGTCGGCGTGAGCCTCATGGCGATCGGCACCGACCTCCCCGAGATGGCCAATTCCGTCGTGGCGTCGGCATCGGGACACGGAGACATCAACCTCGGAGACTCGATCGGATCGGCGGTCACGCAGCTCACCCTCGTGCTGGGGATCTTGCCGTTCGCGGTCGGATCGTTCGCAGTCGGGCGGCAGCGGGTGCTGTGGGTCGGCCTAGCCACAACCGTGGTGTTGGCGCTCGCCGGCATCCTGGCCGGCGACGGACGACTGTCGCGACTCGATGCCGCGCTGCTGGTCGGTTCGTGGGCGCTTGCGACGGTGGTGCTGTTGACGCGGCGCCACCCCGCCACCGACCCGGCCATGGTCGTGCCGACCGGCCGCGCCGGGCGCCTCATCCTCGCTACGTTGGTCTCGCTGGCGTTCGTCGGAGGCGGAGCCACCGTCACCGTCACGGCGGTGATCCGCATCGCCGAGTCGTTCGGTGCCCCGGAGTTCCTCGTGAGCTTTTTCGGTCTGGCGATCGGAACCTCGCTGCCCGAGCTCGTCGTCGACGTTGCGGCACTGCGAGCAGGCGAGCGGGACCTCGCCATCGGGGACGTCTTCGGATCGTCGCTGGTCGACAGCAC
>JBFKPQ010000092.1:0-8469 GCA_041628225.1 Acidimicrobiia bacterium
ACCTTCCGCTGCCGAGGCGATCCGGCACATCGTGATGTCGTCGCCGTCCGGATCGGTGACGCTCTGCACGCTGGGGCCGCTGACGAACGTCGCGGCGGCCTTCCAACAGGAACCGGCGCTCGCAGAACGCCTCGAGCGGATCGTGATGATGGCCGGCGGGTTCTTCGAAGGGGGCAACGTGACTCCCGCCGCGGAGTTCAATGTGTTCGTCGACCCCGAAGCGGCCGAGATCGTCTTCGGTTCAGGCGTTCCGATCGTCATGATGCCCCTCGATGTCACCCATCAGGTGCTGGCGAGCCGGGCTCGCGTCGATCGGTTCCGCCGGATGCCCAATCGAGCCGGTCCGGTGGTGGCGGCGTGGCTGGATTTCTTCGATCGACATGACCGCGCCAAATACGGCACCGACGGCGCGCCACTCCACGATCCCTGCGTGATCGCCTACCTGCTCGCAGCCGATCTCTTCGATGGTCAGCCGTGCAACGTCGAGATCGAAACGATGTCGTCGCTCACGCTCGGAATGACGGTGGTCGACTGGTGGCACGTGACGGATCGGCCTGCCAACGCCACGGTGATGGCCCATGTGGATGCCGAGCGGTTCTTCGACCTCCTCGTAGAGCGCATAGCGCGGCTGCCGTGAGGAATAGTTGGCCGACTCGCGGTGTTGCAGGTAACGTGACTGACCTCATGGCGAAGCGTTGTTGTCGGTGTCGAAGCTCTCGGATGGTGCATCCGAGCTCGGGCACCTGCGCCTGACCTCCTGCGGCGGACCATCCGAGAGCCGTCGCCCCGCCGCCCACCACCACCTTCCGGAGGTCCCCTCAATGTCTGTCGCCACCTCACCCGTCGTGGACGTCAACGTCCCCAGATTCAATCAGGCCGTCATCGCAGTGGTCACCGCGTGTGCGTTCGTCTTCCAGATGCCCGTGCTCGTGTGGGTCGGCTTCGGCCTGCTCTTCGTGTCGAGAGTCTTCGGCCCCGACGTTGCGCCGCTCACCCAGTTCTACGTACGGCTGGTCCGTCCGCGCCGCACCGACGACATCGAGTTCGAAGCAGCCGCGCCTCCCGCGTTCGCGCAGCTGCTCGGGACCGTGACGCTCGGTGCTGCCGCCGCCAGCCTGGCGATCGGATGGACGGTCGTCGGCTGGGGCTTGACGTTGTTGGTCACGGCGCTGGCCTCCCTGGCGGCGGTCGCCAGGATCTGCGTCGGGTGCGTGCTCTACCGCCGGTTCGCATCGTGATGCCCGTGACGCGACTCGGAGTGGTCGTCGCCGTGGTGGCGGTCGCCTGGCTGCTCGTGGTGGCGTGGGAGCGGCGCCGAGCGCGAGGTGTCCTGACGACGGGTGCAGGGGTCACCGTGTTCACGTCACCGACGTGTTCGATCTGCCCGCAGACGATCCGCCGACTCCGCGAGCAGGGGCCGGATCTCCCCATCACCGTCGTCGACGTGGCACAGGAAGACCGGCCGGCCGTGCGCAGCGTCCCGACGGTGATGGTCACCGATGGCGCAGGGAAGGTGCTCGTTCAGCGATCCGGACGCGCCGCGCTCACGGACACGCAGGTGCTCGTCGACGCAGCGCGTGGAGTCCTCGCCGGCGCCTGAGCTACGCTGACGGTGTGACCACGATCGGTATTCTCACGGCGGGTGGTGACTCGCCCGGACTGAATGCGGCCATCCGCGCCCTCGGCAAGTCGGCCATCCATCAACACGGCATGCACGTGCTCGGGTTCCGAGACGGCTTCCGCGGCCTCATGCAGAACCGGACGGTGCGCCTCGACAGCGAGAGCCTGTCGGGAATCCTCACCAAGGGTGGGACCATCCTCGGTACGTCGCGCGACAAACCGCACAAGATGGACGTGGGCGGCAGCCGCATGGACATGACCGATCTGATGCTCGAGAACTTCCAACAGCACCAGCTGGATGCGCTCGTGTGCCTCGGCGGTGGTGGTACGCAGAAGAACGCACTCCGCCTGGCACAGAAGGGTATGCGGGTGCTCACCCTCCCCAAGACGATCGACAACGATGTCTGGGGCACCGACGCGACTTTCGGGTTCGACACCGCCCTCGGCATCGCCACCGAGGCCGTCGACCGCTTGCACAGCACGGCCCACAGCCACCACCGGATCATGGTGGTGGAGGTGATGGGACACAACGCCGGATGGCTGGCGCTCGGAGCCGGCCTGGCCGGCGGCGCCGATGTCATCCTCATCCCGGAGATCCCGTTCGACATCGACGTGGTCGCCGAAGCCATCCTCGCTCGTCGGGCCGGCGGCAGCACGTTTTCGATCGTCGCCGTGTCAGAAGGTGCTCGCTCGGGAGCGCACGTAGAGCGCAAGCGCACCGCGTCGGAGCGTAGGGACGAGGCCGAAACCGATGCAGATCGGACGGCTGCCGATCGAGAACTCGACGCCATCCGCGACGAGGAGGGCGATCACACGAAGCGGATGGCGCGTCAACTGGAGGCGCTGACCGGTCTCGAATCGCGGGTGACCATTCTCGGGCACGTTCAGCGAGGCGGAGCGCCGTCGGCCGTGGATCGGCTCCTGGCTACGCGCCTTGGAGCAGCTTGCATCGATGCAGTCGTCGACGGCGCCGGCGGCGTCATGATCGCCGCACAGGGGGAGAACACGGCACGTGTCGACCTCGAGGAAGTCGCCGGCCGCCGCAAGACGGTTCCGCCCGACCACCGCTGGATTCGGGCCGCCCGCTCGCTTGGCGTCTGCTTCGGCGATTGACGCCTCGGTCGCCCCTGCTCGTTCCGCTTCTCGTCGTCGCCATGGCGGCCGCCACCTATGCACCCATTGCTCTGGGTCAGGTGGCCGGGTGGATCCTCGAAGACCTGGCGATCTCGCGCACCCAGCTGGGCATCGCCATCGCGCTCGCCTCGTTGTCCGGCGCCGCCGCCTCACCGCCGGCGGGACGCGTCATCCAGCGGATCGGCGGACGCAACGGCATGATGGGGTTGTTCTTCGTCGCGGGTCTCGGGTTCGGCGGTATGGGCGCGGCGATGCACTACTGGCTCCTCCTGCTGGCGATCGCCGCCGTCGGGGCGGCTGGGGCTGCGGGCAACCCGGCGACCAATCTCCTCATCGCTCGGGCCGTACCTCCGGGAGCGCGCGGTGTGATCACGGGACTCAAGCAGTCGGGCGTCCAGGTGGGCGTGTTCCTGGGAGGTATCACGGTGCCCCTCGGGGCGGAACGGATCGGATGGCGGTGGAGCTTCGCGCTCGTCGGGGCGGTGTTCCTGATCGCAGCTGTCGTCACGAAGGCGTTGGCGCCAGACGGTGAGGCGGAGATCGCCCCAACGCCCAGGGAGCGTGGCGGCATTCGGCTGCCGTTCGTCCGCTGGCTCACTGCCTACGGGTTCTTGCTGGGGTTCGGGGGATCGATGGCCTATCTCGTTCCCTTGTTCGCTGAAGAAGCCCTGGGAATGAGCCGCCGCGCCGGAGGTCTGGCTTCGGCTCTGTTCGGTCTCACGGCCGTCGGGACGCGCATCTGGTGGGGCCGCTACGCAGAGCGATCCGGCCGTTTTCTCCGCGCGCTGGCTCTCATCGCCGGGGGCAGCCTCGTCAGCATCGGCGTATTCCTGGCCTCCCAGGCCGGCTTGCCTTGGCTGCTGTGGGTAGGCGCCATCGGTCTGGGGGCGTCGAGTCTTTCGTGGAATTCGGTCGGCATGCTCGCCATCATCGCGCGTGGCCCGGACCGGGCCGCCACGGCGTCCGGTTTGGTGGTCGGTGGATTCCTGGCCGGGTTGGGCCTGGGTCCGATTCTCCTGGCCGCGCTGGTCGATGCCACCGGTACCTATACCTGGTCGTGGTTGGTGGCCGCGGGGGCGCACGTGGCAGCACTCGGATCGATGGTCGCGCCCGGTGCGGGACTGATCGACGCCTAGCGACGCCAGCGGCGCCGCTTGATGTCGGGTCCGAGGATCGACGCGTCGGACACGCTGATCTCGACGAACGCCAGGTCGGTGTTGTCGGGCGAACCAAAGAACTGCGACAGGTCGTACGGCATGGGCGCCTCGGCCCACAGGCGGGTGCGATCGGCTTCTGCCGACCAGAGCCTCGCCGTGCCTCGGGCGAAGATCTCGCCCGGGCCGGCTCCACCGGTCACCGGCCAGTGAAGTGCCACTGATGTGTTCTCGGTGAGGTTGCGGAACTTGGTCGACGAGCGGCGCGTCGCCACCCACAGGGTCCCATCGGAGAACCCCGGCGCGACCGGGGCTACATGTGGTCGTCCGGTTCGATCGGCGGTCGCCAGATACGCCACCCAACTGGTCTGACGAGCTCCCGTCTCGAACTCGGTCCACTCCATGGGCCGCAGCCTAGAGTCCCTGCAATGTCAGCGACCGAAGCAGTCCTCCTCTTCGTAGCCGGCCTGGCGGCGGGGTTCGTGAATGCTGTCGCGGGAGGGGGGTCCGCCATCACGCTACCGGTGTTGACCGAGATGCTCGATGCCTCCCTCGCGAACGGCACGAACCGCGTCGCGATCCTCATCGCCAACATCACGGCGTCGGCCAGTTTCCACAAGGGCGGGGCGGTGCCGTGGCGTGCGGTCGGTCCACTGCTGCTGCCGGCAGTATTGGGCTCGGCCATCGGAGCGTGGGTTGCCAGCCTCGTGTCGGCAGGCGCCATGCGGCGAGTCTTCTCGGTCGTGCTCGTGCTCGTGGCTGCATCCGTGGCCCTACGCCCGCAGCGCTGGGTTCAAGACCGACAGGCCGTCCTGCGCGAACCGTGGCGGAGCATCGTCTTCTTCGGCATCGGTCTGTATGGCGGCTTCGTACAGGCCGGGGTCGGTTTCCTCCTGCTGGCCGGCCTCGTCCTTGGTGGAGGCCTCGATCTCGTACGCGGCAACGCAGCCAAAGTCGTCATCATCGCCACCTACACGGCCGTCGCCCTGTTGATCTTCTTGGGGGCGGCTCAGGTGGACCTGCGAGTCGGTCTCGTGCTGGCGGCCGGCAACTCGACGGGCGCCTATGTGTCGAGCAAAGTCGCTATGCGGCGGGGCGCCGGGTGGGTGCGTTGGATCTTGGTCGTGGCAGCCGTGGCGGCGGCCGTCAGGATGGCGTTTTTCTAGATCGCCGGGGCGAGCGTGTCGATGAGGTCCCAGAGCTCGTCGACATGCCTCGGCTCCGTGCGCGGCTGGCCGATGGCCACCCGCAGGAATCGGCGACCACCGAGCTCGGACGGCGTGATGAGCGCCCGGCCCGATGCGTTGAGTGCCGAGGCCAGAGCGTCGGTCGCTTCGTTGCCGGCGACGTGGGCGAAGCAGACGAGCGACAGGTGGGTGGGCGCGACGAGATCGAAGCGGGGATCCGACTCGACACGCTCCGCCAAGCCTGCCGCCATGCGCACCGAGTTGCGGATGTGGGTGCGGATCCCCTCCGCGCCGTACGACCGCAGCACGAACCACAGCTTCAGCGCTCGGAACCGTCGTCCCAGCGGGACGTGCCAGTCGCGATAGTCGACGACGGTGCCGGACTCCGATGCGGCGTTCCGCAGATAGGGCGGCGTGACGCTCAGCGTGTCGAGCAGGAGCCGGCGGTCGGCGACGTAGAAGGCCGAGCAGTCGAAGTTGGTCAGCATCCATTTGTGCGGGTTGAACGTGTACGAGTCGACGAGTTCGAGTCCGTGCTGGAAGCGCCGGAATTCTGGGCAGATCATGGCCGAGCCGGCATAGGCGGCGTCGACGTGCTGCCACATGCCGTATCGGGTGGCCACCTCGGCAACGTCATCCAGCGGGTCGAAGGCGGCGGTTCCGGTGGTGCCGATCGTCGACACCACGGCCACGGGGATGCGGCCGGCCTCGATATCGTCGGCGACCATCGCCGCGAGGTGTCCCGTGTCCATGCCCTGGTTGCGACCGACGGGAACCCTACGGAAGCGCCCGATGCCGGCCACGCGGACGCCCTTCTCGACCGACGAGTGGGCTTCGGAGGACGCGTACGCCACCATGTCGGTCGGCGAGCCGCCGTGGGTGTGTCGGGCCACCACGAGCGCGGTGTGGGTCGCGTCGCTGGCGCTCATCTGGATGACGCCGCCACCCGGCCCGTCAGACCTCCAGGCGACCGGCAGGTCGAGCAGTTCGATGAGCCAGTCGAGCACGACACTCTCGAGTTCCGTCGCCGCCGGACTGGTCGACCACATCATGCCCAGCACGCCCAGACCGGCAGATGCCAGCTCGCCGAGAACGGCGGCAGGTGATGCGTTTGCGGGGAAGTAGCCGAAAAACCGCGGTGACTGCCAGTGGACCAACCCGGGCACGATGATCTGATCCAGGTCGTTCAGGATGCTGGAGAACGACTCGGGCTCATCGGGAGCCGATCGGGGGAGCAGGCTGCGGATGTCGCCAGGCTCGACATCGGACGCCACCGGCAGATGCTCGAGGGCCTCCCAGTAGTCGGCGATCCAGTCGATCAGCTCTCGACCGCGCAGGCGGAACTCGTCGGAGGACAGGTGCGGAACGTCGGCCAACTCAGCCGGCTCGTTGGTGGGTGCGATAGAGGTACCACCAGCCGAGACCGTGCAGCCCGATGCCCGCACCCAGCACCAACCCCACGAGCCACTGTCCCAGGGCCACCGCCAGGACGGCTGCCACGAACGCCGCCGTCACCAATCCAACCCTCACGCCGTTCAACGGTCCAAACGCTTCATGCATGAGCCCATTCTACCGGGGTCCTCGTACACTCCTCGGCGTGGCGGCTTCCGTGACCCAGCTCGTGTTTGCCGTCTATCAGGTCGGTATCCCGGTGGCGGCGGTGGCCCTCGCGGCGGTGGCCGCGGCGCGTTTCGGACGGAAGGCGGCGACCCGTTACGCCGCGTCGATCATCGTGGTCTGGATGGGCGGCCTGGCGGGTTTGGTGGCCCTGGCGGCGGGGAACGCACCACGCGGAGTGTTGATCGTTGGTGGATTCTGCTGTCTGGCGGCTCCAGGCGTGGCCGTTGCCGCCGTGGCGGCGCGGGTGCGGTCGGTCAGCGACGAGCGAGATCGACGATGAACTCGAATTCGGCGGGCCGAACGGGCTGCACCGACAGTCGGGACCGGTTGACGAGCACCATCTCGGCCAGTTCCGGCGCCGCCTTGATGCGCTCCAGCGGCACGAAGGTCGGGAAGGTCTCCACATATCGGAGGTCGACCATGAACCAGCGCGGCTCGTCGGGAGACGATTTCGGATCGAAATACGCCGACTCGGGGTCCCAGGACGTGTGATCCGGATAGGCCTCCGACGCCACTTCGGCCAGGCCGGCGACCCCAGGCGGTTTGGCATTCGAGTGGTAGAAGAGCACCAGGTCGCCGACGTCCATCTCATCGCGCATGAGATTGCGGGCCTGGTAGTTGCGGACGCCATCCCAGTGCTCGGTACCGTCGCGTGCGAGGTCGTCGATGGAGTAGGCGTCGGGTTCTGACTTGACCAACCAGTAGCGCATGGGCCCTTGATAGCAGGCGGGCCCACCGGGTTGTGTCCTCCGGCCCTGGTGGGACATCACCAGTGACGGCATGGTGGCGGAAATCCGTACCGAAAGGACCGCTGTGCCGAGGAGTTGGGCCGAGCCCTACAGGATCAAGATGGTCGAGCCGATTCGCATGCTCGACGCCGCCGAGCGCCGGGAGGCGATCGCGGCAGCCGGCTACAACACGTTCCTGCTGCGCAGCGACGAGGTGTACATCGACCTGCTGACGGATTCCGGCACGTCGGCGATGTCGGATCATCAGTGGGCGGGTCTCATGCTCGGCGACGAGGCTTATGCCGGAAGCCGTTCGTTCTATCACCTCGAAGACGCCGTTCGCTCCGTCTACGGATACGAAGAGCTCATTCCGACGCACCAGGGCCGGGGGGCAGAGCACATCCTGTCGCAGATCCTCATCCGGCCCGGAGATGTGGTGCCCGGCAACATGTACTTCACCACCACCAAGTTCCACCAGGAGTATGCGGGTGGACGCTTCGTGGACGTCATCATCGACGAGGCGCACGACGCCGCCTCGCCGCATCCGTTCAAGGGCAACGTCGACCTGACGAAGCTCACCAACGCGATCCGCGCGTACGGAGCCGACCGGATCCCTTATGTGTCGGTCGAGACGAACGTGAACATGGCCGGCGGGCAACCCATCTCCCTCGCCAACCTGACCGCCACCTACGAGCTGTGCCACCAGCACGGAATCCTGGTGATGCTCGACGCCACGCGCGCGCTGGAAAACGCCTATTTCGTCCAGCAGCGTGAGGAAGGACACCAGCACCGCTCGATCGGCGAGATCCTTCGGATGATCTGCGACCTCTCCGACGGTGCGACCGTGTCGTCGAAGAAGGACAATCTCGTGAACATCGGCGGTTTCCTGGCGCTGCGCGACGCCGATCTCGCCCAACGAGCCCGGGGCCTGCTGGTCGCCTTCGAGGGCCTCCACACGTACGGCGGAATGTCCGGACGGGACATGGAGGCGCTGGCGCGGGGCATCGAAGAGATGGTGGCGACGGA
>JBFKPQ010000093.1:0-8400 GCA_041628225.1 Acidimicrobiia bacterium
GTAGCCGCCGGATCGGGTCTCCTGTCCGCAGAGGCCAGCCGGCCGCTACTCGAAGAAGTGCAGCGCCGTTATGAAGCGGAACAGGCCAGAACCCGCCAACTCGAAGGTACGGTCGAGCGCCTCCAAGCGGTCTCGATCACGGACTGGCTCACCGGCCTGAAGAACCACGGGTTCTTCTGGGATCGGCTCGCCGAGGAGATCCAGCGTGCCCGCCGATACGACCGCCCGCTGGCCGTGATCATGGCCGACATCGACGACTTCAAGGCCGTCAACGACGCCTTCGGTCATGGCGCCGGCGACGAGGTGTTGCGGGCGGCGGGCGGTGCCATCCTGCACGCAGTACGCGAGTCGGACATCCCCTGTCGGGTCGGAGGCGAGGAGTTCGCCGTCCTCATCCCGGAGACCGACGCCGAAGGAGCCCTGATGGCCGCCGAGCGGATCCGCATGGCGGTCCACGACGTCGTCGTCGATCCGGTCGGCTCGGTCACCATCAGCCTGGGCGTGGCCGTCTTCCCCTTCCACGCCGACACGGGCCAAGACCTCGTCGAAGCAGCGGATCGCGCGCTGTACGAGGCAAAGCGATCCGGCAAGAACCGTACCCATCTCGTCGGAGGCGGAGCCGTGCGACGCGGCGGTGCCGGCGGGTCGAGCCCGGTGGTGAAGGCGCTGCTCGGCGCCCTCGGGCTCAGGGCTCCACAGCTCGTCGAACACGCCGAACGGATCGCCGACGTGGCGATCGAGGTCGGCAACGAGCTGAAGATGACGGTTGCCGACCTCGAGCGCCTGCGCGTGGCGGCGCTTCTGCACGATGTCGGCATGCTGGGGGTTCCCGACGCCGTCCTGCAAAAGGAAGGGTCGCTCACCGAGTTCGAGTGGGCGCAGGTGCGGCGGCATCCGGAGCACGGTGTCGACCTGGCCCGTGGCGCCGTACACGAGGATGTGCTGGCGGCGGTCCGGCACCATCATGAGCGGTTCGACGGCACCGGGTATCCCGACGGTCTCGCCGGCGACCTGATCCCGCGCTTCGCCACGGTCCTGGCCGTTGCCGACGCCTACAACGCCATGACGATGGTGCGTCCGTATCAGGCGCCGCGCACGGAGGCGCAGGCCTATGCCGAGATCGCCTCACACGCCGGCTCGCAGTTCGATCCGGACGTAGTGGCGGCCCTGGCGCGCGTGCTCGGCGTGGTCGAGCAGGGCGACAACGTCGTCGCGTTCCGCCGTGCCGCCGGCAGTGGGTGATCGGTCAGAACAGCAGTATTCCGGCCATCAGCAGGAACCCGCCGAATCCGGCCAGGTCGGTGACGAGGCTGACGAAGATGTTGGATGCGAGCGCCGGGTCGAGGTTGAGAGCGCGCAGCACGAGCGGAATGCCCGATCCGGCCACCGTGGCGACGATCAGGTTGACGAAGCTGGCAACCCCCACGACGAGCGCCACGTCGAGCGGAGCGCGAAGGGTGGCGGCGGCGAAGGCCAGAACCCCGATGGCCACGCCGGTGCCGGCGCCGATCGCCAACTGACGGACGAGGATGCCCCCTACCTCCGACCGCGGTACATCATCGGTGGCGAGCGACCGAATGACGACGGCCAGGCTCTGCGCTCCGGCGTTGCCGCCGAGGCTCGCCACCAGGGGCATGAGTGCTGCCAGCACGGGTAGGCCCTCGATGACGGCGGATTGGCTGCGGATGGCCTCGAGCGTCCCGAGCGCCAGGACCAGGTTCACGGCGAGCCACGGCAGCCGGTTCTTGAACGAGTTCCAGACGGGACTGTATGCGGTTTCGGTGACGCCGGCGCCTACCGCGACGGCGAAGTCTTCCGAAGCCTCCTGCTGGATCGTGTCCAGTACGGCCTCGGTGTTCACCATCCCCAGCAGCGCCCCGTCTTCTTCGACGACCGGCAGACCGAACAGGTTGTAGCGCTGGGTGAGCTCCGCCACCTCTTCGCGGTCGGTGAGCGGCGTCACCGACACGGGGTCCGCGATCATGGCGTCGGCCAAACCCGCACCGGGTCGCTGGAACACGAGGTCCCGGAACGACAGGACGCCGACCAGTCGGTGATCGTCGTCTACGACGTAGATGTAGGACAGGTCCTCGAACGTCTCGTGGAGGCGACGGATCGCTTCGATGGCCTCGCCTGCCGTCAAACCGATCGGCAGGGCCGCCACCTGGGTGGTCATGAGGCCACCGGCGGAGTCGGGCGGATACGACAAGAGCTGTTCGATCGCTTGCGCCGTGCCGGACTCCATGGCGCTCAGCAGCTCGGTCCGACGTTCGTCGTCGAGGGCGCCGATGACGTCCGCAGCCTCCATCGGAGCCATGGCGCCCAGGACGGCTGCAGAGGTATCGGTATCGAGATCCTCGATGATCTCGACCGCCAGGTCGGTACGCAGCTCGTCGAGGACTTCGGCGGCGTCGTCAGGGTCCAGGTCGCCGATCAGTTCGGTGGCGGCCTCGTCACCGAGCTCCTCGAGGATGTCGGCGGCATCGGCCGGGTCGGCGATCGCCAGGGCTTCCCACTCCTCGGGGTGCTGGTCGAGGTACTCGGCGACCTGGCGCGGCGTCTGCCGGGCCCGCGCTCGCAGGCGCGTGGCGTATTCGCGCGGTGTCCTGAGTCGGAACTTCACACGGGAAGAGTAAACGGAGCGGGTGCCGCCTCAGCCGTCGAAGGGGCGGACCTCGAGCACCTTCAGAGAGAACGAACCGCCGGGTGCCTCATAGGTCACCGTTTCGCCGGCCCTCGCGCCGAGCAGCGCCGAGCCGAGCGGGCTCGAGGGAGATGCCAGCACGTACCCCGGTACGCGGTTCTCGGGGGTTGCGACGAAGTATTCGAGTTCGTCGCCGTCGTCATCGACCGCTTTCACGATCGACCCGACTTCGACCCGGCCCGTGTCGGCCGCGACTCGCACCTCGGCGTTGTCCAGCAGGTGCCGGACCTGCCTGATGCGCGCCTCCATGAGCCCTTGCTCGTTCTTGGCTGCGTCGTAGTCGGCGTTCTCTCGCAGGTCGCCGTGGCTGCGAGCCTCGGCGATGCGTTCTTCGATGTGGCGGCGTCCGTCGGTCGTGAGGTACTCGTACTCGTCGACGAGCTTGCGGTGAGCCTCCGGAGTCAGCCACGTGGTCTGGTCGGTCATGGCCGGGGAGGATAGCGCCCGACCGAAACCAAACGACCGAGGGCCCACCGCCTATGATGCCGCCCCGGAGGTGGAGCGGTGGCGCTGACCGCAACCGAAGCAGCCAAGACGCGTTTCGAACGCGCCGGTCGGGGATACCGGCGTCAGGACGTGGACCGCATGCGGAAACGCATCGTCACGGCGCTGCTCGTGATCGAACGGAACCAGGGTGGATCGCTCGGGATCAGTGCCGACGAGATCGAACTGTCGACGTTTCCCTGGGTACTGGGCGGATACGACCACGAGGACGTCGACCCGTTCCTGGCGCGTGCCGTACGGATCGTGCGCGCCTACGAGCGGTCCCGTCCGTCGTTGGAGCTGATCGATCAGCCGGCGTTCGATCCGGTGACGGCAGCCGAAGCCGAAGACGTTTCGTTCACCGTGGTGTTTCGCGGCTACCACGTACGGTCGGTCGACCGATTCATGGGCATCGTCACCGACGCTCTCCAGCAGCGAGAAGCCGGCCGCCGCGTCGACACGCTCGACGCCGCCACCGTGTCGAAGAAGGCCTTCGAGATCTCCATGCGCGGGTACTCCGAACTCGAGGTGGACCGCTTTCTGGATCGGGTGGCGGCGACGCTGCGCCAGCCCGGCTCGCTCGACGAGGCCGCGTCCGATCGGTAGGCATGGCAGACTGCGATCGAGGAGGTGCGATGTCGCAACGTCTCACGTCGTATTCCCACGGTTCCGGTTGAGCGTGCAAGCTCGCTCCTGACGAGCTGGCGCAGGTTCTGCGACCGTTACACAACTCACCGGTCACACAGCACCCCGATTTGATCGTCGGGGTGGCCGATGCCGACGATGCCGCCGTGTACATGACGCCGTCGGGCGATGCCATCGTGCAGACGGTCGATTTCTTCACGCCCGTCGTCGACGAGGCCTATGACTGGGGTCGCATCACCGCCGCCAACGCACTGTCCGACATCTACGCCATGGGCGGCGTGCCGATCACCGCGCTGCAGTTGATCGGCTGGCCGCGCGACACGCTCCCTTTCTCGCTGCTGGAGGAAGTCATAGCCGGCGGGTTGGCCGTGCTCGGCGACGCCGGCTGCACGCTCGTCGGGGGCCATTCGGTCGACGATCGAGAACCCAAGTACGGGTTCGCGGTCACGGGCCTCTTGGAGCCGGGCCGGATCCAGACCAACGCCGGCGCTCGGGCCGGTGATCGCCTGTTTCTCACCAAGCCGCTCGGGTCCGGCATCGTGGCGACGGGCATCAAGCGCGGGGCTGCACCGGACGACCTGCGTGACCGGGCGGTCGCCGTGATGGTGACCCTGAATCGGGCCGCCTCCGAGGCGATGGGTCGCGTCGATGCCCACGCCGCCACGGACGTGACGGGATTCGGCCTGCTCGGGCACCTGCACGAGTTGCTCGCAGCCACGCACGGCATCGGGGCCGTCGTGGAAGTGGCCGCCGTGCCCGTGCTCGATGGTGTCCGTGACCTGGCCGCCGACGGCGTCGTCCCGGGTGGGACGGAACGCAACCTGTCCTTCGTCCGTCGCCATCTCGACACGGGTGCCACCGACGACATCGATCTCATCGTCCTGGCCGACGCCCAGACCAGCGGGGGGTTGTTGATCTCGATCCCCGACTCCGAGGTGTCGGCGTTCCGGACCGCATGCGACGACCTGGAGGTCGTGGCGTCGGAGATCGGATCGATCGTCGACGACCACGAGGGACAGATCCGCCTCACCTGATGGCGCCAGGCGCCCCCTACACTGCAAGCCGATGGACGCCGACCGGTTGACCGCGATCGCCGACGCCTTGTCGATTGGTCGCCTCGAACGCCACATCTTCCTGTGCGCCGACCAGACGACGCCCAAGTGCGCCCCTGTCGCAGAGACGACCGTCGTCTGGAAGTACCTCAAGGCGCGCCTCAAGGAACTGGGCCTGGCCTCGGCCCCGCCGCGCTGGCACGGCGACCTCACGGTGCGGGCCGACGACGCGACCTCGGGCACCGGGTGTGTCCTGCGAACCAAGGCAGACTGCCTGCGAATCTGCGAGCAGGGACCGATCGCCGTGGTCTATCCGGAAGGTGCGTGGTACCACTCGGTCACGGTCGAGGCGATGGAGGAGATCATCCAGCGGCACCTGATCGGCGGCGAGATCGTCGAGGAGCTGTGCTTCGCCCGAGACGGACTCGACCCGTGATGTGGATGAGGCGTGCCGGCCTGATGTGGCTGATCTGGCGGCTGTTCGGCCCGGAGATCGAGCCGCGCTTCGCGCCCGGCCAAGCCCACCCGTTGCGGCTGCCCGGCCGGTCGTTCTTCGTAGGAGACAACGAGATCTTCGTGCGAGAGACGGGCCCGGACGACGGACCGGTGCTCGTGTTGGTGCACGGATGGGGCGACCATTCGCTCGTGATCTACTCGAAGCTCATTCCTTTGCTCGCCACCAGGTTCCGTGTCGTGGCGCTCGACAACCGAAACTCCGGTCGCTCGGCCGAGATCCGGGCCCGCTACGAGATCGCCGACGCCGCCGACGACGTCGCCGGCGTGCTCGAGCAGCTGGGACTCGCGAGGGTGGCCGTCTTCGGCTATTCGATGGGTGGCATGATCGTGCAGGAGCTCGCCCGACGGCATCCCCACCTGGTCGGCCGGATGGGCCTCGGCGGCACGGCTGCGTCCGTCGGCCGGCTTCGCGACCTTCCGCGCCCGGCCGTCGTGGCGGCCATGGCCGTGGCGCGCTCCTTCGAGCGGATCACCCGCCACGAGATCTCCAGCGTCCGGACCCGGTACCTGATGAGGGTGGGAGCCGTGGCGCCCGAACACGGACGCTATTTCTGGACGCAGCACATGGCTCGGGACCCCGAGTTGTACTGGCAGGCCGGCTCGGCCATCAGCCGGTTCGACGCCCGCACCTGGTCGGGCGCGCTCGATCGGGCCCCCCTCGTCGTCATCACCACCCACGACCAGCTCATGCCGCCCGATTCGCAGTACGAACTGGCGTCGCTCTTCGAGGCGGCTGACGTCGTCGAGTTGGCCGGGGCGCGCCACGAGGCACCTCTCACACACGCTTCCGCCATGGCGGAAGCGATCACCCGGTGGGCGGCGCCGGAGCTCGGAGGCTGATGATGCATCGCCTGACCGATCTGTTCGACCGACTGGCCCACGACGTGTTTCCCGCTCGCGACGGCACCGTCGAGATCCTCGACTCGCCCCCCGGCAAGGCAGACGCGGTCGTCGCGTTCACACAGCACCACGTGATCGCGGCTCCCGTCGACCCCGATCTGATCAGGGCACGGCTCGACGCGGCGGATCCCGACGCTCCGATGGCTGCGGGATTCCTCGGCTGGTTGGCCACCGAACTGGACACCACTCCGGGGACGCTGCGCATCGTCATGGTGGCGAAGGGAACCGGCGAGGGCTCCACGGTCCTGGAACGGCGCGACGACCTTGCGGGCCATCTACGAATGGCCGCCGACATCGTGGCGCGGGACGACGTCGAGCTCTACTCCGATCGCTACGGCCAGAGCGTGCTCGTACTGGGACGGGGCCTCGCCGGCCGGCGTGAGTTGGCCGTCCAGGTGCCCGCCTCGCAGCGACGGGCGGGAACGGGTCGCCGACTCGTGCGGTCGGCGATCGCTCTCACGCCCCCCGGCGTCCCGCTGTTCGCCCAGGTCGAAGCCGGCAACGCCGCGTCGGTCCGCGCCTTCTACAACGCCGGCTTCCGTCCCGTCGGAGCCGAAGTCTTGTTCCCGAAGGTCTGAGGCGTCAGCGCCCCGACTTGGCGCGCCGCCACTCGTCGCGGAGCCGCATGATCATCGACGGAACGCTCTCGGGCGCTTCCACGAGATCGGGGTTGGTGATGCCGGCGATGGCGCGATGCAGGCCCCGCCGCAAGCTGGACGCCCACGTCTTGGCAATGGTCAGGCTCACACCGAGGCCCAGGGCGACGGCTCCGCCGGCGATGAGCAGACCGCCCCACAGCGGGAGAACCCCCGCCAATCCGAGGATCGTTCCCGTGAGACCGCCAGCGCCGGCCAGCGACAGACCGACGGACGCCGCAACGGTCGTCACGATGCCCGTGTCAGCCTCCACGGTGACCACATGGCGATGGTCGCCGACGGGTTCGATGTGATGGGTGACGCTCCGGACGGTGCGAAGTGCGCCGGTTCCCTGGCTGAGCTTCAGCCCGCGGCGAATGGCCGAGACAGGCGACCGGTCGGGCTCCCAGACCATCCCAGAAGCGATTCGCCGCTGGGGCCGCAGGCCTTCGTGGCGGGTCATCCAGGTGCGGACGGTGGATTGGGCTTCGTGGTGGTCGGCCTCGAGGGACGCCCGCTCCACCATGATTCTCGGAGCGAAGAATCGGTGCCAGACGCTCGGCGGCAGTTCGGGGGGCACCGCGCTCAATTCCTCGGAAAGGGCGCGTTCGACGTAGGCAGGATCGATGCCGAGTTCGTCGGCGATCTGAGAGAGCATGGCGCGGTCGTAGGTGTCGGGTCCGTGCGTGTCATCGGATTGGAGTTCGATGGCACGCTTGAGGACACGCTCCACCGTGGCGGAACGCATGGCGTCGAGGCGCTCGGCGACCCCCGCATCGCGCTCGTCGGGTAGCCACCCGGGCGGCAGGTAGCGGCGTTCGGACATGTCCTCAGTATCGCGCACCGCCACGGCTGACGACGCGCAGAAGCTCTCGCCAACTCGAGAGCCATAAACTAATGTCAAACATGATCGAATATCGTAAAGGCGAGTATGGCTCATCGGTTCGACCTCGAGGTGCTGATGATCGCGGCGACCCGGCTCGACGCACTGGCAACGGAGGTACAGCAGTGTCGGGGCCGGGCGACCGATGCCTTGGGCGCGGTCGGACGCTGGTCGAGGTCTGTCGCGGCTCTGCCACCCGAAGCGATTGCAGCTCGAAGCCGCCAGCTGCGGGTCGGCGTGTCGAGACTCCGGCACGAAGAGCAGACCGCAGCCGACGCACTCCGTCTCGTGTGGCAGCGGATCGTCGGCTTCGCCGGATCCGACAACGATCCGCTCCTCGATCGGTGGCTCGCCGAGTCGCGGGTGCTCGAGTCGGAGCTGATCACCTGGCTCATCGAAGCCACTCCCCGTGCGGTCGCCGTCGCAACGGCAGACCTCCCTGACGCCCTCGGCCGGCGCCTCGTGCTGGCGGCGCCGGAGGTGGTGTCCTCCACCGACGGTCTGCCGGTGACCTGGCGGGCCGACGCCACCCGGCGCCTGATGGAACGGGAACGGGCCCGGTTGCGACGCGTGCGTGACGGA
>JBFKPQ010000094.1:0-8396 GCA_041628225.1 Acidimicrobiia bacterium
GTGGTGAGGCCGACTTCGGATTCGAGGTGGGCGGTGAAGGCGGTGATCGGAGCGGCGAACGCCATGCCCGTGAGCACCGCAGGTCCGATCGCCAGGACGCCCCACGGGAGCGCCACGGCACCGAAGAGCGCCATGACGAAGGTGAACACCACCGACACCATGGTCAGTCGAGTCGCGACCCACAGCAGGTGTCCGTGGACGAGATCGTTCGAACCCACCGGCGTGGCCAAGGCGGCGTGATAGACCTTCTGCCACTTGACGCCGGCCATGACCGGCCAGGCCGAGTCGCCGGCTCCGGTCTGCATGGTGGTGGCGGCCAGCAGCCCCGGGGCCAGGAACAACAAGTAGGGGATGTTGCCCAAGGCGTCGGAGCCGCCGCCCTCGTCCACGATCTGACCGAGTCCGATGCCCATCGCCAGCAGAAACAAGACCGGCGCGAAGAAGGTACTGATGACGCTGCCACGCCAGACCCGCTTGTACGACCGGGCGTGTACCTCGTACACGCGCATCGCGCGGGCGGTCATTCGACCAGGCTCCGGCCGGTCAGCCGCAAGAACACGTCCTCGAGCGTCGAGCGGCGGGACACGACGGTCTCGGGCTGCAGCCCGCGAGCGTGCACCTCGGCCATGGTCGCGTCGGCGTCGTCGGCGTAGAGCAGCACGCGGTCGGGCAGGATCTCCATGCGCTTGGCGAGTCCGTCGAGGCGATCGATGACGGTCTCCTGCACGCCGACCGGGAAGCGCAGCTCCAGTACCTCGCGATGCGACCACTCCTGGATGAGCTGCGTCGGCGACCCTTCCGCGACGATCTGGGCCTTGTCCATCACGACGAGCCGGTCGCACAGTTGCTCTGCCTCGTCCATGTAGTGCGTGGTGATGATGAGGGTGACGCCTTGCTGCTTGAGCCGGTACAGGCGATCCCAGAGGATGTGGCGGGCCTGCGGGTCGAGGCCGGTCGTGGGCTCGTCGAGCAGGATGAGGTCGGGCTCGTTGATGAGCGATCGAGCGATCGTGAGCCGGCGCCGCATGCCACCCGACAGGGCGTCGACTTTGGCGTTCCGTTTCTCCTCGAGCTGCACGAAGTCCAACAGTTCGTCGATGCGAGGACGGATCACCGACCGGGGCAGGTCGAAGTACCGGCCGTAGATGAGCAGGTTCTCGGCCACGGTCAGTTCCATGTCGAGCGTGTCCTCCTGGGGGACGACGCCGATGCGGGCGCGGATCTGCGCCCCGTGCGTAGCCGGGTCCAAGCCGAGGACGCGCAGGCTGCCACTGGTGATCGGAGACACGGCGCCGATCATGCGCATGGTGGACGACTTGCCGGCACCATTGGGTCCGAGGAAACCAAAAGCTTCGCCCTTGGCGACGCTGAAATCGATCGAGTCCACGGCGGTGAAGTCGTCGAATCGTTTGGTGAGATGGTGGGCTTCGACGAGTGGTTCGATCATGGAGCGTGAACCCTACTCCTCGCCGGTGACAGGACCGATCGCCATTTCGTCGGTAGCCTCGCCGTCATGGAAGGCGCCGCCGAGTCGGGACTGATCATTCCCGCCTTGGACGTCGTCGACCTGGTCTCTCCGGCGATGACGGCGGCTTCGATGCCGCCGCACATCACGTTGCTGTACCCGTTCGTGGACCCTCCGGTGCCCGACGAGACGCTCGACCGGCTCCGGACGCTGTTCCGTACGGTGGAGCCGTTCGATTACGTGCTCGACGAGGTAGCGTGGTTCGCCGACAGTACCGTGTACCTGCGCCCCCATCCCGCCCAGCCGTTCGCCGTGCTGACTCGCCGCTTGGTGGCCGAGTGGCCCGACCGGTTGCCATACGGCGGCGAACACGGCCTCGATCCGGTCCCGCACCTGACCCTCGCCGACCAGGAAGATCCCGACGAGATGCGGAGGCTCGCCGTCCAGGCCGAACCGCGGCTGCCGATCAGCCTGCGGGCGGACACCGTGTGGCTCATGGAAGGCACCCACGAACCGCCGGCCTGGCATCTGACCACCAAATTCCTGCTCGGTCGACGGCCGTGACGACTGTTCAACGATCGCGGAGCCGCGCCTCGATCGCCGGCAGCGCCAGGATGTCCTTGGGCCGTCCAGCAGTGCGCTTCGAGGTCACCACGTCTTCGAGCGAGGCAACCGGCACCAGCACGGCCTGAACTTCGAGCTGCACCGAACGCGGTGCCAGCGTCCGGTAGCCATCGGGGAAGCCCGCTGGGACGAAACACAGATCGAGAGGACCTTCAGACGTCAGGAGGGTCATCGTGTCGACATTGGCGAGCAGCTCGGGATGTGGGCGGAATGGCACACCTTCAGGATCGCCCTCGACGCGAAGGCGCGCTCCGAGATCAATGAGGGCGGCTGACAACCTCTCGAGGTTGGCCGGATCCGGAGACGGACAGATGTCGACGTCGACCGTCGAGTGCCCGGTCTGGTGGAGGCGGGCCGCCATCCCGCCGATGACTACGAACTCCACGCCGGATTCGACAAGGACCTGGCATATCGCCGCGACGTGGTTGTCGCTGAGTTCAGGAGGCATCGCTCACCAAGCGGTATCCCTGGGAGCGGAGCCGTTCCCTGGTGGAACGATCGAGAGTCGACTCCCACTCAGCCAGCACCGCATCGTGACGGTCGAGGTCGGCCAGCTCGAATCGCAACTCGAGCCCGGCCTTGGCGAGCATCCGCGAGAGGGTCGGCAGCGTTGGTTGGCGTCGCCCCGATTCGTAGGCCGACAGCGTGGGTTGCGCGATGCCCAAGAGGTCGGCGAAAGCGGTCTGGGAGAGTCCGAGTCGCTGACGCGCCAGGAGGAGCAGCGAGCCCGCAACACGGTCGTCGGTATCCATACCTATATAGCGTATCGTCTATGGTCGAGACGTCAACCCCTCAGGCGTGGGCTGCGCTCATCCAGTCGGCGTGCATATTCATATACACGCCATCGGTGGCCACCAGTTCGGCATGAGTGCCGCGTTGGACGAGCCGGCCCTGGTCGAACACCAGGATTTCGTCGGACGCCTCCGCCGTCGACAGGCGATGAGCGATCGTGATGGAGGTCCGGCCTGCCGAGAGCCTCTCGATGGCTTGTCGGATACTGACCTCGAGCGCCGGGTCGACCGCCGACGTCGCCTCGTCGAGGATCAGCAAGTCGGGTCGGGTGATCCACGCCCTGGTCAGCGCCACGAGCTGGCGCTCGCCTCCCGAGACCTGCCCACCGCGTTCACCGACGGCGGTCTCCAGTCCGTCGGGTAGGCCGGCGACCCAGTCGGCGAGCCCGAGATCGGTGAAGGCGTTCGCGACTTCCTCAGGAGTGGCGTCCGGCTTGCCGTACCGGACGTTGTCGAACACCGTTCCGTCGAACAGGAAACCCTCCTGTGGCACGAATGCCACCCGCGCGCGGAGCTCCGCGTTGGGCACGGAGCGCACGTCGACGCCGCCGACCAGAACGGCTCCGTCGGTGACGTCGAGGAGGCGGGCGCACAGCTTGGCGAACGTCGTCTTGCCCGATCCGGTCTCTCCGACGACGGCGACTCGACGCCCAGCCGCGATGGTGAGCGACAGGTCCGCCAGAACGTCCGGTCCGGTCGGGTATCGGAACCGCACACGGTCGAAACGAACGTCGAGCGTCCCCGCCGGCAGCGACTGAGGCGCTGTCGGTTCTGGCATGTCGATCTCAGTATCGAGGACATCCAGGATCCGTCGGAGCCCGGCTGCGGCCGACTGGGCCGAGTCGGACGTCTCGACGAGGATCTGGACGGGTTCGATCAGCAGGTTGACGAGGAAGAGGAAGGCGATGAGGGTCCCGGCGGAGGTGCCCTCGGCCGCCCCGAGCACGACTCCCACGGCAATCACCGCGGCCGTGATCATGCCGGCGAACAGGTCGGCGGACGAGAACAACGCCGCGCCGAGCCGGGCGGTGTTGAACTCCGCCTTGAACTGCCGTTCGAGGGCGTCGTCGACACGCCGTAGTGCGACGTCCTCCGCACCGTGGGCGCGGACCACGGGTAGGCCCGAGATGGACTCGGACATCACTGCGAAGGTGTCCGAAACCCGCGACCGCACGCCGTCGTGGGCCTTGCCGAGGATCTTCTGGAACCACCAGAGCAGGATGCCGTACACGGCGACTCCGCCGACGACCAGGAGCGCCAGGCGCCAGTTGTAGATGGTCATGGCGGTGATGGCGAGGATCACCTGAGCGATGCCGACGACCATGCCGACACCGCCCCATTCCATGAAGTCCATGATCGTGGTGACGTCCGAGGTGACCCGGGCGACCATGGCGCCCCGCTGTTCGGTCTGGGTGTGCAAGGTCGAGAGGCGTTGGAGATGCCGGAACGCCGCCACGCGCAACTCCGAGAGCCCCCAGGTGGCAGCCTTGACGAGTCGCATGAGGGACGACCATCTGGCGAGCCCGGCCAGTACGACGGCGGCAGCTGCCACTCCGGCGGCCTGGGCAACGACGATCAGGTCGACGTCGCCGGGCAGGATCTGGTGGTCGATGATCTGCTGCACGGCCACCGGGACGACCAGTTGCATGGCGGTTCCGATGACGGCGAGGCCGATCGTGACGGCCAGGCCCTGCCCCAAGGTCGGGGCGACCCGGAAGGCTCGGCGGAGCACCTTGAGGGTGGGTTGGCGCGTCGTCACGACGGCTCCTTCCGGGTGGCCGCATCGTCGGCGTAGGCCGTGAGAAGGCGCGCGTAGCCCGGCTCGTGCCCCAGCAGATCCTCGTGGGAACCTTGTGCCACGACGCGACCGGCTTCCAGATAGATCACGCGGTCGGCGAGCAGGATCGACGACCGCCGGTAGGCGACAACCACGATCGTCGAGGGCAGATCGGCGTCGCGCAATCCCGTGAGGATCTCGGTTTCGACGGTGGGATCGACCGCCGACGTGGCGTCGTCGAGGATCAGCAGGCGAGGCCGCCGGACCAGCGCCCTGGCGAGCGCGATCCGCTGACGCTGGCCGCCCGACAGCGACGTTCCGCGCTCACCGATCCGGGTTTCGATGCCCTCCGGGAGCGCAGCCACGAACTCGGAGGCTCCGGCCAGACGCAACGCTTCGGCCACGAGGTCGTCGTCGAACGTCTCGCCCAGCGTGACGTTGTTACGCACCGTGGTGTTGAACAGGAAGGGGTCCTGGCCGACCAGCGTCACCTCGGCCGGCACAGCACCCGCCATGAGATCGCGCAGGTCCCTTCCGTCGAGGTCGATGGCACCGCGCACCGGATCCCATAGCCGGGCCATGAGCAAGGCCACGGTCGACTTCCCCGATCCGGTCGGCCCGACCAGCGCCACGGTTTCTCCCGGCTGAACCTCGAGGTGAACATCGGTGAGCACGGGCTCGTCGTCGCCGTAGTGGAAGTGGACGTCAGAGGCGCCCACGCCTGCGCCGACCGGAACTCGCGATGGCGCCAACGCGCCATGCTGCACCAGTTCGTCGGCTTCGAGGACGTGCTCGACGCGACGCCATGCCGCCAGCGAGAACGAGATCTCCCACAACACGAAGCCGATCAGGCGGATCGGGAACGCCAGCAGGGAGAGCAGGTAGGTGACGGTCACGAGATCGCCGGCCGTGAGGTAGCCATCCTGGATGCGCATGGCCCCGAGAAACAACACGAAGAGCATCGCCAGCGCCGGGAGCGCATCGACGACCGACCGCCAGGTCTCCGCGACCCGACCGACGTGTGCGAGGTTGTCGCGCAGCCGGTTCGAAGCCGTTTCGAGCCGATCGCTTTCCATCTGCTCGCGTCCCAACGCCTTCACGGTCAGGGCACCGTCGAACGATTCGTGAGCCACCGTCGCCACGTAGCCCCTGTCCTCCTGGACGACCTGGAACGCCCCAAAGATCCTCCAGGAAGCCCGAACGTCGATGACGAGCGTCGTCAACAGTGCCACGGTGGTGGCGATGCCCAGGGTCCAGTCGGTGACCCAGATGAGGATCAGCGAGCCGATGAGCAAGAGGCTGGCACCGATCCCGTAGGGCAGAGGCCCGAGCACGAAGGTGGCCTGGCTGGCATCCGAGTCGGATACGGCCAACAGGTCACCGGTCGATTGGCGGCGATGCCAGCCGAGTTCGAGCCGGTACTGGTGGTCCAACAGGCGACTGCGGAGGTCGGCTTGGGTCCGGCTCTGAAGCCAACCTGCGCCGGTGCGGCGGATCGTGATGCCGATCGCTTTCCACAGCGCGATGCCGATGATGGCCGCGACGGCGGCCAGGACCCGCCCCCGATAGTCCTCACCTCGGTCGAGGACCGGGATGATGAGGGAGTCCGTGATGTCTCCGATCACCACGGACGCAGCCACGATGGCCGACACGAACAGCGTGGAGCCCGTGACGGCCGCCGCAAAGGCGCGCGGGTGGGCGCGCACCATCCGTCCGATGTGGGCGAACCCGTCGGACAGCATGACGCGCAGAGAGTCGGAAGGAGACATCAGCCGCCCAATGCTATCGGTCGAGTGGCATGGCGCGTCCGGGGTTTTCGGAGCGGGCCGATCGGTGATCTGGCATGATCGGACGGTCGCCATACAAGGACCAGCCGATGATCCACACCAGCCCGCTCGCCGACGTCGCAATTCCCGATTCGCCTCTGACCGCACACGTTCTCAGGCACGCCGACGTCCTCGCCGACAAGCCGGCCATCATCGATGGCCCGACCGGTCGCGCGTTGACCTTTGGCCAACTGGCCGACGCGATTGCGCGAGTGGCGGGCGGCCTGGTAGCGCGGGGTTTCGGCAAGGGCGACGTCCTCGCCATCTTGGCGCCCAACTCGCCTGAATACGCCGTCGCGTTCCACGGCGTGGCGACCGCCGGCGGAACGGTGACGACGATCAACCCGACGTACACGGCCGAGGAGATCGAGTACCAGTTGCGCGACGCCGGCGCTCGCTATCTCGTCACCGTTCCGATGTTTCTCATGAACGCTCAGGCGGCCATCGAAGGCACGGATGTGGAACAGATCTTCGTGTTCGGGGAGGCCGAAGGAGCCACGCCGTTCTCCGACTTGTACGGCGATCCGATCGGGCAGCAGCCGGTGGAACCCGCAGACGTCGTCGTCATGCCGTATTCGTCGGGCACCACGGGCCTCTCGAAAGGTGTGATGCTCACGCACCACAACCTGGTCGCCAATCTGGCGCAAGCCGAACCGGTGCTGAGCATCCGCGACGACGACGTCGGCATCGCGGTGCTGCCGTTCTTCCACATCTATGGGATGCAGGTCCTCATGAACGGCGCACTGGCAGCCGGGACCACGCTCGTGACGATGCCGCGGTTCGACCTCGAGCAGTTTCTCCAGATCTGTCAGGACAATCACGTCACCCGCTACTACCTGGTGCCACCGATCGTGCTCGCTCTTGCCAAGCATCCGCTCGTCGATCATTACGACTTGTCGGACGCTCGGCAGGTGTTCTCAGGGGCGGCTCCGCTCAGCGCCGAACTGGCGGCCGAAGCCGGGGCTCGCATCGGTTGTGAGGTCGTACAGGGATACGGCCTCACGGAGACGAGTCCCATCACCCATGCCACTCCCGTCGGCGGGTTCAAACCCGGATCGATCGGGGTGCTCGTGCCCAACTCGGAGTGCCGGGTGGTCGAGCCCGAGACGGGCGTGGATCTGGGTTTGAACGAGGACGGCGAGATCTGGATTCGCGGACCGCAGGTGATGTCTGGATACCTCAACAACCCGGAAGCGACCGCGATCACGATCGACGAGGACGGCTGGCTCCACACCGGCGACATCGGCCACGTCGACGAGGACGGGCACTACTACATCGTCGATCGCCTGAAGGAACTCATCAAGTACAAGGGTTTCCAGGTGGCGCCGGCCGAGTTGGAGGGCCTCCTCCTCACCCATCCGGCGGTCGCCGACGTCGCGGTGATCCCGGTACCGGACGAGGAAGCGGGCGAGATCCCGAAAGCGTACGTGGTGCTCAAGCCTGGCCAAGATGCCACGGCCGAGGACCTCCAGGAGCACGTGGCTGGCCATGTCGCGACGTACAAGCAGATCCGCCTCGTTGAGTTCTGCGAGGACATCCCGAAGTCGGCTTCGGGCAAGATCCTCCGCCGGCTCCTGAAAGATCAAGAACGCCGCCGCGCCGCCGAAGCCTGAGCCTTCGTCACCCTGTCATTGCTAAGTTCGGCAACAGGCGGGGAGGAGGCCCACCGACGTGCTGCTCGATCTGATGGTCGTCTCAGCCGCTCTGCTGTGTGCCCTGGTCACGGGCCTGCTCTTGGGCTTTCTCATCGTGGCGATGCCCGGAATCGGAACCCTGGAGGACCGCGCGTTCCTGCGGGCCTTCCAGGTGATGGACGAGGTCATCCAAGATCGGCAGCCATGGTTCATGGTGCTGTGGGCGGGGTCGGTCGTCGCCGTGCTCGGTACGGCCGTGGTCGGGATCATCGAACTCGA
>JBFKPQ010000095.1:0-8351 GCA_041628225.1 Acidimicrobiia bacterium
CGCATCGAGGGCTTCTTGTTCGGCGGCGAGGTCTGCGCGGAAGTGATCTACGTTCATGGTGCCTCCGACCAGGGTGACGTGCCTATGGTACCGAATCATCGGTTTTGGTACCATACGCTCCGAGGAGGATCAGTGTGGGCAGCATCGGAACCGTCCTGCGAAGCCGGCTCGATTCGCGATCGGACGGCTACCGGGAGAATCTGGACGCCATGCAGTCGCTGTGGGACCAGGTGGCGGCCGAGCTCGCCCAGGTCCCCGCGATCGGTGGGCAACGCTACGTCGATCGGCACCGGCAGCGCGGCAAGCTGCTCGTCCGAGAGCGCATCGAGGCGCTCGTCGACCCGGATACGCCATTCCTCGAGCTGAGTCCCCTGGCGGCGTGGGGCACCTCTGATCCGATCGGTGCGGGCGTCGTCAACGGTCTCGGGGTCATCGAAGGTGTCCTGTGTGCCATCACCGGATCCGACATGACCTACCGGGGTGGGTCGGCCAATCCAACGACCCTCGCCAAAGCGGCCCGGCTCTACGAGATCGTGCGCCAGAACCGGCTTCCCATGGTGATTCTCACGGAGTCCGCGGGTGCCGACCTGCCGCGCCAGGCCGACATCTTCGTGCCCGGCGGCGAGCAGTTCCGCAACCTGACCCAATTGTCGAAACTCGGTATCCCGACGATCGCCGTCGCGTTCGGCCCGAACACGGCGGGCGGAGCGTACGTGCCGGGCATGAGCGACTACACCGTGTTCGTGCGCGAGCGCGGCACCGCCTATCTGGGAGGTCCGCCGCTGGTGAAGATGGCCATCGACGAGATCGTCGACACCGAGACGCTCGGTGGTGCCGAGATGCACTCCCGAACCTCGGGCCTGTCCGACTACCTGGCCGCCGACGAACTCGACGCACTGCGCATCTGCCGGCAGATCGTCAGGCACCTCCGCTGGGAGCGGCTCGGACCTGGCCCTTCCGAGCCGGCCGACCCGCCGGTATACGACCCCGCCGAGCTCTTGGGCTGTGCGTCCGCCGACGTTCGGATTCCCTTCGAGATCCGGGAGATCTATGCCCGCATCCTCGACGGGTCCCGCTTCGAGGAATTCAAGCCGCTGTTCGGTGACAAACTGGTGTGTGGATGGGGTTCGATCCACGGGTATCCGGTCGGGCTGCTCGGCAACAACGGCATTCTGTTCTCCGAAGAGGCCAAGAAAGGCGCACAGTTCATCCAGCTGTGCAATCGGACCGACACGCCCCTCGTCTTCCTGCACAACATCACCGGCTTCATGGTGGGGTCGGTTGCCGAGCAGGGCGGCATCATCGTGAACGGCGCCAAGCTGATCAATGCGGTGTCCAATTCGACGGTGCCGCATTTCAACCTGATGGTGGGCGCCAGCTACGGAGCCGGCAACTACGGGATGGCGGGGAAGGCCTACAACCCTCGTTTCATCTTCTCGTGGCCCAACCACAAGATCGCCGTGATGGGCGGCAAGCAGCTCGCAGGGGTCATGGACATCATCGCCAGGAAGGCAGCGGCCGGCCGCGGTATCGACATCGACGAAGAGATGCTGACGGCTCAAACGGCGGCACTCGAAGCCCAGATCGATCACGAATCGACCGCGCTCTATGCCACCGGCCGGGTGTGGGACGACGGGATCATCCATCCCGCCGATTCGCGGACGGTGCTCGGTCTGGCGCTGGCGACGGCGCATTCGAACGTCGTGGAAGGCGCCGGCGAGTACGGCGTGTGGAGGCACTGATGATGCGCCGCCTGCTCATCGCGAATCGAGGCGAGATCACCTGCCGGATCGCACGGACCGCTCACCGTCTCGGTATCGAGACCGTGGGCGTGTATGAGGAGGCCGATGCCCAGGCCTTGCACGTCGACGTCGTCGATCGTGCGGTCGCGTTGGGTGGCTCGACCACGGCTGCCTCGTATCTCGACGGTGACAAGATCGTGGCGGTCGCGCAGCAGATGGGCTGCGATGCCGTTCACCCTGGCTACGGCTTTCTCGCTGAGAACGCCCACTTCGCCCGCTCCGTGATCGAGGCAGGTTTGGTGTGGGTCGGCCCCACACCCGAGAACATGGCTTTGCTCGGCGACAAGCTCGCAGCCAAACGCGCCGCCGCGGAGGCGGGCGTCGGGTCGGTACCCGCCGTAGAGGTGTCGCCAGGCGAGACCCCGACCGGATTGACCTATCCCGTGATCATCAAGGCCTCTGCTGGTGGCGGCGGCCGAGGCATGCGAGTCGTGTACAG
The DNA here is from genome assembly GCA_041628225.1 of Acidimicrobiia bacterium. GTDB lineage: Bacteria > Actinomycetota > Acidimicrobiia > Spongiisociales > JAENVV01 > JBFKPQ01. The sequence goes on from JBFKPQ010000095.1 coordinate 2,242, forward strand.
CTCCGATGACCTGGCCGATGCGGTGGCAGCGGCGTCGCGCGAGGCGGAGGCGGCCTTCGGTGACGGATCGGTCTTCATCGAGCCGTTGCTCGAGCGCGGCAGACACGTCGAAGTGCAGGTGATCGGCGACCGGCACGGAACGATCGTGCATCTCGGCGAACGGGATTGCTCGATCCAACGCCGCAGTCAGAAAATCATCGAGGAATCACCGTCGGCCGGGATTTCGGACGCCACCCGGAGCCAGCTCTGCTCGAACGCCGTAGCGCTGGCCCGCCACGTCGGCTACGAGAATGCCGGAACCGTCGAGTTCCTGGTCGGCGACGACGGCACGATCAGTTTTCTCGAGGTGAACACGCGCCTCCAGGTCGAGCACCCGGTCACCGAGGCCGTCACAGGTCTCGACATCGTGGAGCTCCAGCTCCGAGCTGCAGCCGGCCAGGCGCTCGGCCTCGTCCAGGACGAGATCCGGTTCGACGGACACGCCATCGAGGTGCGCGTGGTCGCCGAAGATCCGCGCCGCGGCTGGCTGCCTTCGACCGGGATCATCCGCGAGTTCGCGATCGACGGCGACGTTCGAGTCGACACCGGCATTCGGGAAGGCAGCCTGATCTCGCCTGAGTACGACTCGCTCCTGGCCAAGGTCATCGTCCATGCCCCGACCCGTCAAGAGGCGGCCAGCCGGCTGCGACGAGCCTTGCGCACGGCTCGGGTGTCGGGTGTCGACACCAACCTGGCGATGCTGGCGGCGACCCTCGGCGACCAATCGTTCTTGGCCGCCGACACGCACACCTCCTACCTGGCCGACCACCCAGAGGTCGAAACGGCTACCGGCCCCGAGGGCGATGAGCGGCTCGCCCTCCTGTTGGGAGCCGTCTTCGTGACTGAGCTGCTGGGCCGCCGAGCCGACTCCGTCACCGGATTCGCCCCGTCCGGATGGCGCAACCTGCGCACCGTCGGGCAGCGGCAGCTGTGGACCGACGGTGACCAGCCCCATCCCCTCGAATACGTCTGGACCGACGCCGACCGAGCCGAGGTGCGGCCGGGGCCGTGGCCCGAACCCCTCGAGGACGGAACCATGCCTGATGATGAACGAGCGGTGCGATCGGTTCGGATCCTCGATCGATCCGAGCACACCTGTGTCATCGAGATCGACGGCGTGCGGCAGCGTGTCCGGGTGCAGGCTTTCGATAGCGGAGCCGAGACGTCGTCCGCAGCCGGGCGGGTGACGTGGTCGCGGCCCCCCCGGTTCGAGATCCATCGCGCCGACGAAGTGGGACGCGGGCCGGTCAGTCCACTCCCCGGCACCGTGATCGCCGTTCATGTCGAAGCGGGCCAGACGGTTGCCGACGGAGACGTGCTCATGGTGGTCGAGGCCATGAAGATGGAGCACACCATCACGGCCAACGCCCCGGCGACCGTGCTGGCCGTCCACTACGCCGTTGGCGACCGAGTCGACACCGGCGATCTCCTGGTCGAACTGCAGCGGACCTGATGGCTGATCCCGTCCGTATCGCCAACTGTTCGGGCTTCTACGGCGATCGCCTGTCGGCGGCCCGCGAGATGACCGAAGGCGGGCCGATCGACGTTCTCACGGGCGACTGGCTCGCCGAACTCACGATGCTGATCCTGGCGCGAGGCCGCACCCGCGGCGTCGGCTATGCCCGCACGTTCGTCACGCAGATGGAGGAGGTGATGGGGACGTGCCTCGACCGCGACATCAAGGTGGTGTCGAACGCGGGCGGTCTCGACCCGCGCGCCTGCGCCGAGGCGGTGGCTGAAGTAGCCGACCGGCTCGGGCTTGCCCCGACGATCGCCTACGTCACGGGCGACGACCTGCTCGACCGAGTCGCCGACCTGGTCGCCGCGGATGCCCTGACGCCATTCGACCGGCGCGTCGGACTTGGTGATCCGGCCCGTTACGTGTCGGCCAATGCCTATCTGGGATGCTGGGGAATCGTCGACGCCCTCGAGCAGGGTGCCGACATCGTGGTGACCGGACGGGTGACCGACGCGGCGGTGGTCTGTGGGCCGGCCGCGTGGCACCATGGGTGGCGCCGGGACGATTGGGACCGGCTGGCCGGTGCCGTGGTGGCGGGCCACGTCATCGAATGCTCGGCCCAGGCCACGGGTGGCAACTACTCGTTCTTCACGGAGATTCCGGACTACGCGCAGCAACCCCGCTTCGGCTTTCCGTGGGCCGAGGTCGCCGACGACGGCAGTTCGGTCATCGGCAAGCACGACGGGACCGGTGGAATGGTGTCGGTCGGCACGGTCACGTCCCAACTCCTCTACGAGATCGGTGGGCCGCGGTATCTCGGCCCGGACGTGACGGCTCGTTTTGACACGATCGCCATCGAGCAGGCCGCCGACGATCGCGTACGGTTGAGCGGGGTACGAGGGGAGCCGCCCCCGGACAGCCTGAAGGTGGCGATCAACGAACTCGGCGGCTACCGCAACGAGCTCGCCGTGGCCTTGACGGGGCTCGACCTCGACGCCAAAGCCGCCCTCGCCGCGTCGGCGTTCTGGGACGCCTGCCCGTCGGAGCCTTCCGACTTCGCGTCGGTGACGTCACGAGTGGTGCCGACGGCCAAGGAGGATCCGGCCACCAACGAAGAGGCGACCGCCGCCTGGCGACTCGTCGTGAAAGACCCCGACGAACAGAAGGTGGGCCGTGCTTTCTCGAATGCCATGATCGAAACGGCGCTCGCGTCGATCCCCGGCTTCTACGGCTTGACCGGTGGTCCGTCGGCTGCCACGCCCTATGGGGTCTACCGTCCCGCTCTCGTGCCCGTCCCGCTCGTACCGCAGTACGTGACGATCCTCGGTGGACCCGAGACAGAGGTCGACTCGGTCGCGCCCGCCGGCGATGTCTCGATCGAGGAGCCGACCCCCGAGTCGTTCGCACCATGGACCGGTGCGACCGTGGACGCCCCCCTGGGACGTCTGGTCGGCGCCCGCTCTGGCGACAAGGGTGGCGACGCCAACCTCGGCGTGTTCGTCCGGCGGCCGGACGCATGGCCGTGGCTCGCCGGCTTCTTGACCGTCGAGCGGCTCCGGAACCTGCTGCCCGAAGTGGAAGACCTGGCCATCGAGCGGTTTGCGTTCGGGAACCTGCTGGCGCTCAACTTCGTGATCGAGGGGCTGCTCGAGGAGGGCGTGTCTGCGTCGTCGCGTCAGGACGCGCAGGCCAAGAGCCTCGGTGAGTGGCTCAGGGCGCGGATCGTGCCGATTCCCGGCGAGCTGCTCGACTGAGGTCTACGGCCACACGCCTCGTTGGACGGCGGCCTCGCGACACGCCTGGACCGCCACGGCGGTCGCCGCGGTACGCAGGTTGGGCGTCGGCAGTTCTCCGTCGTCGGGCATCACCTCGCGCCACCGGCGGCGATACGAGTCGATGGACTCGAGCATCGTGGCCCGGCGCGTCACGACTCGTTCGGTGGCGCGGCGCATGCGCTCCCGAAGCTGTGTGGCGACGTCGGCGTCGGACCAGTGCTGGTTCTCGATGTTCTGGGCCCATTCGAAGTACGAAACCACGACCCCACCGGCGTTGGCGAGGATGTCGGGCAGCACCCGGATCCCGTTCTCGGTCAGGATGTCGTCGGCTTCGGGCGTGAGGGGTCCGTTGGCGAGTTCGACGACGAGTTGGGCCTGCACCCGCGGTGCGTTGTGGTTGGTGATCTGGCACTCGATGGCGGCGGGGATGAGGATGTCGCACGGCAGCTCCAGGACTTCGCCGTCGGTCACCGTCTCGGCGCCTGCGAGCCCGATCACCGATCCGGTGGCGTCCTTGTGGCGCCCGACCTGGCCAGGGTCGAGCCCGGTCCAGTCGATGACGCCGCCTTGTGAGTCCGACACCGCCACGATGACGGCGCCCGCCTCGTGAAAGAGCTGCGCCGCGTGACGGCCGGCGTTGCCGAACCCTTGGATGGCGACCGTTCGGCCGTCGACGTCGGACATGCCGGGAATCGATCCAAGCTCGAGGAAGTGTTCGGTCGCCCAGAAACCGCCCTGTGCCGTGGCGGCGGCCCGACCGGCCAGACCGCCGAGCGCGACAGGCTTTCCGGTGACGACGGGCAGGTTCGCGTCACCCGGATGCATCATCGAGTACGTGTCGTAGATCCACGCCATGGTTTGTGCGTCCGTGTAGAGGTCAGGAGCTGGGATGTCGGTGTGGGGGCCGATCGTGTCGCCCAGCGCGGCGGTGAACCGGCGGGTCAGTCGTTCCTTCTCGCCGATCGACAGCGTTCGGGCGTCGCACACGACGCCGCCCTTGGCGCCCCCGAACGGGACGTCCACGAGGGCGCATTTCCAGGTCATCCATGTGGCGAGCGCCTTGACTTCTTCGGGGCCGGCCTGAGGATGAAAGCGAATGCCGCCCTTGCCGGGGCCCCGGGCCGTCGAATGCAGCACGCGGTAGCCCTGGTAGATGTAGACGTACCCGTCGTCGCGCCGGATCGGCAGCGACACCTCGACGATGCGCTCGGGTTCGAACAGCCATTGGGCGATGCCTCGCCATCCGTGCAGATCGTCGGCGTAGGGAACGGCGCGGTCGAACTGCTGGCGGGCGATGGCATGGAGGTCGAGATCCTCGACGATGATCATGGTCGGTCCTCTCAGTACGCGTCGTTGTCGTACCGCGATCCGGCGCTCGACGCCAGGGTCCGAAGGCCCGCACCAGTACGATTGTGCGAATGTCGAGAAGGCGCATCGTGATCGGCTACCTCGGCGTGTTGGTGGCGCTGAAGGTTCTCGTCGGGTTCGCCGGCGGATATGGCGAAGCCGACCTGGATCGCTTTCGCGCGAACACGGGCATCGAACTCCCGAGCTGGTACGCCGAGGTCCCGCCGCTCCTGACGTGGGCGCGCGGCGACGGGGAGGTGTTTCTGGCTTTGGCCGCCGACCCGCTCATCGAAGACGAAGCCTCCAACATCAGGTCGCCCGGCTATCGATTCACCAAGTCGGGATACGCCTGGGCGATGGGTCTCGTCGCGTTCGGTCAAACGGCCCTCTTGCCCATCGCGGCGTTGGTCGTGAACGTCGGGTCGGCCGCGATCTATGGCGCCTGGGTGGTACGTCGTGCCGAACGCGATGGTCGGTTGACCCTTCTCCTCGCCAATCCGGCCATGCTCATCGGATTCGTGTCCGACTCGTCCGAACCGCTTGCGCTCGCCGCGTTGGTGACAGCCCTCTCGGCTACCCGTGGTGTCGGCCTGGTCGGTGCGCTGGTCGGAGCGGTTCGCCCCGACTATGCAACGGTGCTCCCCGCCGGGCGGCGTCCGGGGGCTGCCGTGCTCGGAGCGGTGGCTGCGTTCGTGAGCTTGCGCGTGGCGGCCCGGTTGCTGAGATTCGATGGCCTCGACGGGTTCGCGAGGCTCGGGCTGCCCTTTCGAGGCTACGTCGCCGGATTGGGGGGCGAACTCGACGACCTCCTGTTGATCGCCTGCATACCGCTGTTGGTGGTGCTTGGCGTGGTCGCGTGGTGGATTCGTCCGCGACGACTGCAGTTTGCCTGGGTCGCCACGATCGGTCTCATGATCGTCCTCGCGGCCGAGGTGACGCAGGACGCCGTCAATCTCCTCAGAGCATGGGGTTCGGTGCCGATCCTCGTGGCCCTATGGCTGGGCGTGCGAGCGTCGTCGGAGGCCGAGCGCCAGGGCGAGCAGAATCCCGAGGGAAGCGAAGCCCCGTAGGCTGCTGTTCCCGAATCGCCACACCCATTCGGACGTAATGGCTGCCAATCCGACCCATGCGGCGAGCTGCCATCGGACCAAGGCGTGGCGGGCAGCGACGATGCCGACCGCGCCGCCGACGACCAAGGCGAGCGCGATGACCGTCATCGTGAGGTCGCGTGCCGAGACCGTCGTCCAGAAGTCCAAGGTCCGCCACATGCCCACGAACGGCCACCGCACGTTGCCGGCTTCGACGGCCGAGCCCGGCACGAATCGCTGCATGATCGACGCGACGGCAATGAGCGCCACGGCGGGGATCACGCCCACCACCGCGGACTCCCGTCGTCTCCGTTCGAAGAACAGCCAGGCGGCGGAGGCGGCCGCGAACGCGAAGAACGGTTCCTTGGCCAACGCACCCAGCGCGAAGGCGGCGGCCGCGGC
>JBFKPQ010000096.1:0-8344 GCA_041628225.1 Acidimicrobiia bacterium
CGCCCAGGTCCATGAACTCGGAGCCTATGACGATGAGTTGCTCACGTACCGATGGCGCTCTTCCGACCCGCGTGTCGACGCGCTCCAGGCCGAACTGGCCGAGATGGTCGCGGCCGCAGCCGACGCGGGCGACGACGATCGCCTCGGGCTCCTGGAGCGGATGTGGGCTGCGACGTTGGAGGCCGCCGGTCTCCCCTACCGCTCGCTGGGGATCGATGCTGGTTCGTTGGAGGGGAGGCCACGGCTCACCGAGCCATGGTTCTGCTGAAGCGAGCCCACCGGGCGCCAGGTTGGCGCTCTTCAACCGAACTAAGTCCCTTTCAACCGGCTGATGCGGTTGAGAGAGGCGAGAGCCGATCGGAGCTCCTCGGCCCATGCAGTTCGGTGCAGATCGAGGTCGGCGCCGAGTCGATCGGATCCGAGCAGGCCCCGGTTCTCGGCGAGTTCGGTGGCGGCCTTGAAGAAGGCTTGCGACACCGACTCGGCGGCTGCGATCTGGCCGGCCGCCAGGTACGCTCGGCCACGCGTCAGCGCCCGGGAGATGAGGTCTGAGGCATCGAGGTCCGGTGGTGAGTCGACGAGTTCGTCGGCGACCACCAGATAGGCCTCCACAAACGGTCGGAGTACCCAAGGCGCCGTGAGCGGCCGCATCGTGGTGAGGACCTCACGTGCCTTGCCGTCTGCCACGGTGGCCTCCCAGGCGCGGTCGTGCAGGCTGAGTTCCCGCTCGACCTCCGCACGGAACTCCTGCTTGGGAGCGAAGAAGAACTCGAACTTGAAGAGATCGCGCAGCTCCATGACGTGATCCCAAAATGCGGTGGTCGGGTCATCCGAAGCGTCCGACGCGGCGTCCAACGCCAATTGCGCGATGGCGCCGGTGACGAAGAAGTGGATGATGACGTTGCGGTAGTAGGCCGCCGCCAGGTGCTGGTCTTCGCCGATGCGATAGCGGGCGGGATCGCCGGCAAAACGAGTGACGATGTCGTGTTCGACGAGGCGATCGAGAACTTCTCGGACCTGATCGACCCCGTCGAGGCGGACCTTTTCGGTGATGGGGAACCGGCGCCGGTAGACATAGGTGGTGAGTTCTCGGAGTTCGTCGATGATCTCCGAAACCGTGAGGGCTTCCGTCGGGCGGCTCAGGAGGGCCAGCGACACGGCGGACGTCGGCGTGATCGGTGTCACCCGACCGATGTGCACCATGGCGTCGAAGGCCAGCTTGCGGAGTGCGATGGAATGCTCGTCGGCGTCGTGATCGAGAGGCAGTGCCTTGGCCATCGAGATGGGCTCACCGAATCGGATGTGGATGTTGCCGTAGCGTCGGCGGAGCGACCGAATCGCCTTCAGCAGCCAGGTGAAGCTCTCGCTTTCCTTGGCCTCGCCGCGTTGTTCCCGTGCATAATCGGCCACATCTTGGATCTGGTCGTAGGCGATCGAAATCGGTAGCAGCATGACGTCGTCCGCCTTGCCGCGGCGCAGCGAGTCGGCGACGTAACTGAGCATCCCGAACTTGGGTGGGAGGAGTTTCCCCGACCGACTCCGTCCTCCTTCGAGGTACCACTCGAGGGGGAAGCGCTTCTCGACGAGGAAGTCGATGTAGGACCGAAGGGTGTACTTGTAGACCGGTTTGTCCTTGAACGAACGGCGGATGAAGAACACGCCGGTGCGGCGCAGCAATGGCCCGATCGGAAAGAAGTTCAGGTTGATGCCACCGGCCGTGTGATTGGGCGGGAGGTTGTTCTCCCACAGCATGTACTGCAGGACGAGTCGGTCGAGCTGACTGCGGTGTGAAGGGACGAAGACCAGCGGATGGTCTTGCCCGAGTGCGTAGAGATCGTGGAGCCGCCGGCGGTTGTAGTTGAGCGATCCATATCCCTGGTGGTACAGCCAGTGAATGCCGTTGGCGAGGATGTCGATGACGAAGGGGGAGTGGGTTGCGGCGATTTCGCGCAGGTTCCGACCCGCTTCCCGGTGTACCGACTCGTAGGAGCGTCCAACCTCGTCGGCGAGGCGAGCGACCCCGTCCTTGAACTCACCGCTGTGCAGGATCTCTTCGTGGAGAAACCGCGGCACTTTGTACCGGTTGCCACGCATTGCCCGTTCGGCTCGTTCGAGCGCCAACCACGCTCGCCGGGCGACGAAGTCGCGCAATGCGGTGGTCTCGGTCGACGCGCGCCAGGCGGTGCGGAGTTCGTCGGCGCCGGCCGGTTCGCCGAGCACGATGCTGCAGCGATCGGGCGATACCGCCAGGATGGCCCGCTGCCGCAAGGCGTCGGGGTCGCGCGGGTCGCCGAGCTTGAGGAGGTCGACGAGGCGGACGGTCCGCGTGCCATCGCGTTCTGGCGCCTGCCACATGACCCGGACTGGCAGCACCAGCGGGTCGTCGCCTCGACCCAGCCTGACCTCCAGCCGGGGGTCTTGGCGGACGAGCCGGCGGCGACGCCGCGACGGGGGAATGCGCATGGTCTCGTACGGCCCCGTTGCCGTCCGTTCGACCCAGTCGACGATCAGCTGGTATTCGACCTTCGAAGACGCGTCGATGAGCACGACCGTCGGCCGATCGTCGGATCCCGGCCAAGCCGGTTCGTCCGGCAGCGGTGTCTTGGTCATCACGCGCCGATTCTATGACGGGACGCCGTCGGCCGCTGAAGAGCGAAAGCAGGTCGCCGTGTGGTCGTCGACGACACCGACGGCCTGCAGGTATGCGTACATGATCGTCGGGCCGACGAACCGGAACCCGCGCCGCTTCAGATCGCGGCTGATCGCTTGCGACAGCTCGGTCTGGGCGGGGATGTCCTCCACGGTCGCCGGTCGGTGCACCAGGGGTGTGCCGTCGACCCAACCCCACAACCAGGTGGCGTAACTCCCGTGTTCGGCCGCCAGTTGCAGGAAGCATGCCGCATTCGAGATGGCGGATCGGATCTTCTGCTCATGCCGGATGACGCCGGGGTCGGCGACAATCCGCGCGACGTCATCTTCGCCGTAGGAGGCGACGACCGACGGATCGAAGTCGGCGAAGGCCGCTCGGTATCCGTCACGCCGCCCTAGAACGGTCCGCCAGCTGAGTCCGGCTTGAGCTCCCTCGAGGACGAGAAACTCGAACAGCACGCGATCGTCATAGACGGGCCGGCCCCATTCGTCGTCGTGGTACGCGATGTACAGGGCGTCATCGGGCGGAACCCAGGCGCACCGTTCAGGCTTCGTTCCAGAGTTCACGGAAGGCCTCCGACGTTTCGAGCAGTTCGGCCAGCGTACCCGTCGCGGCCACCGACCCTTCGTGCATGACGATGATCTTGTCGGTCGCACTTATGGAACCCGTCGGTATACCACCCAGCCACCCGGTTCGGCATCGATTCTGAACTCGGTGTTGATGTGATCCATGACGACCGGGTAGGCCAACTCGAACGCAAGGTCGTCGCGGCCGCCCAATGGGCCGCGTCGAACGACGATCCACTCGATGTGATGTTGCTCGATGGCCGCGACTGCCGATTCCTGCTCTTCGTCGGAGGGAACCCAACCGAAGAACGTCGTGTGGAGCGGCGATTCCAAGCCGAGCTGTGCGTAGACGCCAGGGAGGTCCGGCACCGCAAAGAGCGTCTGGCCGGGTCGAATCTGACCTCGAAGGTATTCCACGGTGTCGATGTGAGTGGCTTCCGACAAGCTGACCGTCAGTTCGGTCCCGTTGACGACCCGGTTCGCCGTGGGGCGGTTCCCGAGTAGATAACCTGGGTGATATGGTCCCATGATTTGGATGGCCACAACGACAGCGAGCGCCACCGAGGACCATGCAGTTGCCTTACGGACGAGTTCTTGGCGCTCCAGTGATTGGGTCAGGGCGGCCACGATGAGGACAGCCGGAAAGATCGCCTCCGCGAGGTGAGCTGGATCGGCACGAGAGTACGCGTGGTGTATGTACGGCAACCCAACGGCGGTTGCGCCTAGCAGCGCTTGCCGCGCCGCATCTGGCGAACCGCGTAGGGTCGCTACCCCTGCGATGAGATATACGACGGGTAGCGCAAGGAAGGCAGTTCCGAGCACAACCCAAGCGACCGTAGCGGGAGACTGCCACGGCAGAGGCAGTGGAAGCGAAATGTTGGTCGGTCCTCGGGCGATAGTGTCCCCGATCCAGCCTGCGAACGCCGACGGATAATCGCTTACGACCAACAAGACCATTACGAAGGGAACGAAGCCAACCGCGAGGCCCACCGAATACGGCTTGAGCATGCGCCGGAACGGGACTCGACCAGTCGCTCCAAGGATTGCGACAAGGACTGCCGCGGAAACGCCGGCGTATAAACCGTGATTGAAGCCGATCATCAAAGCCAAGCCGACGGCCGCTCCGTGCGACGCAAATGCACCCGACGAGCGCTTATCTGCGGCGATCGTGGCGGCAGTTGTTGTTCCGACGAGGGCCAGGTGATCGAATGCTCGATACCAGGGGACGAACGCAATCACGACGACTCCCAGCCAGGAGAGGGCGAGCCAGCGCGATGATACGTAGCGTTTGAGGAGCCAGGACGACAATGCCAGCGCTGTACCGAGGGCGATGTACGCCACAACCCGGTGCACCATGTGTCCGTCCTCGGCTCCAGGAAGCCACCCACCGAGCAGGTATCGGCCGGGCGCGTATGCCTGAAAATCCCGCTGAGGGAACGCTCCTGAGCCCAGGAAGCGGATCCCGTACCACAGGAAGCCTTCGTCGGCGTAGTTGAAACCCTTCCGACCCTCAAACAGGAACAGGAGCCATGCGGCCACCCCTCCCGTCAAGCCGGCTATTGCTACATCCCTGGTACCCGACCCCGATCCCTTCGCTTCGTCAGGATACAAGAGGGCCGAACTCTGGCCCTCAGGCTTCGTTCCAGAGTTCACGGAAGGCCTCCGACGTTTCGAGCAGTTCGGCCAGCGTACCGGTCGCGGCCACCGACCCTTCGTGCATGACGATGATCTTGTCGGCCCGAGTCAGGGCGGCGCGGCGGTGGGAGACGACGAGACACGTCGACCGGCGCGTGGCGAAGAGATTCTCCCAGAGGAGCTGTTCGGTGCGCACGTCCAGGGCGCTCGACAGGTCGTCGAACACCAGGAGTTCGGCGTCGGTGACGAACATCCGCGCCGCGGCCGACCGCTGGACTTGTCCGCCGGAGAGCTTGACCCCGCGTGTGCCGACGAGGGTCATCATCCCTCTTTCGAGGGAAGCGAGATCAGGACGCATGACGGCGAGGTCGATCGCGTCGTCGAGTTCGTGGATGGCGACCGTCTGGCCGAGCGTGATGTTCTGCTGGAGGGTTTCCGAGAACAGGCGCGGGACCTGCGCCGTGTAGGCGGATCGGGGAGGGACGAAGAAGGTGGCCGGGTCCGTGACCGCCACGTCGTTCCAGCGGACCGTGCCGTCGGCAGGAACCAGACCCAACAGGCTGCGGACGACGGTCGTCTTTCCCGAACCGATCCGTCCGGTGATCACGACGAACTCGCCGGCATCGACGACGAACGCGACGTCGCGGATACCGGCGGTCTCGTCGAACCGGTAGGTCAGGCCCTCGACGGTGAGCCTGCGCAGTGCTTCGACCGACGAGCCGTCATGGCTCTTGACCTCGGGGAGCGCTCCTCGCAGGGAGAGGGGAGCGCGGTCGAGTACGTCTTCGGCCTCTCCGTCGACGGTCAGGTCCGTCAACCGTCCCAGCGAGACACCAGCTCGGCGATGTTGGGCGATCATGTCGCCGAGGAATGCCATCCAGCTCGTCATCCGCGGAAGGAACAGCAGAAACAGGGTGAGGTCGCCGACGCTCAGGGCGCCGGACGGCAGATCGGTGGCGGTCATGAGCAGGACGATCCCGATGGCCACGTTGGCCATGTTGACGTTGACGGAACGAAGGAGCTCCGTGAGGAGGCTGTCGCGCAACGCAGCCTTGCGACGGGTTTCGTTGAGTTGCTCGAACCGCTCGATGACCGTGGGCTCCTTGCCGGCCACCTTCACGGCCTGCACCGCCGTGAACGTCTCTCCGACGAACATCGTGACCCGTTCGGTGGCGAGGCGGCGAGCCCGCCGCAGGGTTCGAATGGTGGGCGTCATCGAACGCGTGAAGATCACGGTGGCGAGCAGGGGGCCGAGCAAGGCGAGGGCGATGGAGGCGTCGACCGAGAACAGAATGCTGTAGGCGACGATCATGAACGACCCGACCCCGCCGAAGTCGATCCAGTTCTCCGCGTATCTGACGAGTTCGTTGGCATCGTCCCGGAAGGTCGATACGGCAGCACCGGGCGACACCGGAAGCGCACGCGATCCGGGCGCGGTCATGAGCCAGCCCAGAACGTTGCGTCGGATGATGAGCTCCAGTTGGTGCCAGAGCGTCGCCCAGGCGAAGAACCCGGATTCGAACACGGCGAGGCGTCCCACCATCAGGGCCGCCAGACCGGCGACCAGCCCCCAGATCGAACGCGCCGGAGCTCCGTCTGCGAGGCGGTCGAAGACACCAGCAATGAGGAGCCCGTAGGCAAGTGGCACGGCGTGGAACGTCGACCACGACAGGCTGGTGGCTACGAAGAGGGCCGGGCGGTAGCGAGCCAGGCGGACGATCGCTCGCATCGGGTTCATGCCGTCTCCTCGAGCGATCCGGCTCGGAGCAGTGCCGCGAACCGGCTCTCGGGGTCGGCCGCCAAACGGTCCCGGTCGCCGAGTTCGGCGACGCGTCCCTCGTCGAGTACGAGAATCCGGTCGGCCCGCGCGACGGTTTCGAGGCGGTGCGCCACGATGATGCCGGTGCGGCCGGCGAACAGCCGATCGATCGCATCGGCCATGGCAGCTTCGGTGGCCGGATCGAGCCGTGATGACGGTTCGTCGAGAATGACGACGCTCGGGTTTTTCAGGAACACGCGTGCGAACGCCACGAGTTGGGCTTCACCGGCTGAGAGCCCCGAGCCGCCCGGACCCAGCTCGGTGTCCAGGCCGTGGGGGAGACTCTCGAGCCATGACCAGAGACCTGCCTCCGACAGCACCGTGCTGATCTCGGCGTCATCGATGGATCCGTCGAAGAACGTCAGATTGTCTCGCACCGTCGCTGCGAACAGCTGGACCTCTTGGGTCACCATGCCGACGCGTGCTCGCACGTCGTCGACGTCGACGGTCCGGAGGTCGCGACCGTCGAACCGGACGCTGCCGGTGGCTGGGTCATACAGCCGGAAGAGCAGTCGGGTGATCGTCGACTTGCCGCCTCCGGTACGGCCAAGCAGGCCGAGGACCTGGCCCGGCTCGAGCGTCCAGCTCACATCGTGGAGCACGGGCTGCTCGTCGTAGGCAAACGTGACGTCGCGGAACTCGACCCGAGGAGCCGCCGCACCGAGCGGTCGTCCGTCGCCGGCCGGGAGGTCGGTGGTCGTATTCATGAGGCCGGCGAAGCGGATCAGCCCGGCGCCGGCTTTCTGGAGTTCCTGGAGTTGGTTCGTCACCTGTTCGATGGGGTCCTGCAGCATGTTCATGTACTGGTAGAACAGAAAGGCGGTGCCCAGAGTGATCGCGCCTTCGAGGTACAACCAGATGCCGGCGGCGAGCGCGATGAGAAACCCGGCCGAGAAGAGGCCGATGATGAGCACCCAGATGATCGAGCGGCGCATCCACGCGGAACGTCCCTTGAAGAAGTACTCACGAGCGACTTCGGCGTACCGCCGCATCACGTGGGACCCGGCGCCGTTCGCGCGTATGTCGTCGAGGCCGGCTACGCGCTCTTCGATGAACCCGAACAGCTGAGCCGAGGTCTCGCGCTCGGAGTTGGAGGCGTTGATGGCAAGGGATCGGGTTCGGTACATCGCCACCAAGGTGAGAGCCGTGAATCCGGCCAGGGCGGTTCCGACGCGGACGTCTTCTCGGAAGAGGGCGGCAAGGATCCCAACCAGCAGGAGTCCCGACCCGAGCACCCGCACCACGAACTGAGAGAAGAAGTTGGCCAGGCCCGTGATGTCGCCGTCGATTCGCTCGATCAGTTCGCCGGGTGTCCGGTCATTATGGAACGACATGTCGAGGGCGAGGAGGTGGTCGGCGAGGTCCGCTCGCATCTGGTTGGTGGTCCGCCAACCAAGGTCGGTGCCGACATAGGTGGCCGCGGCCGCCAGGAGCTGTGTGGCGACCGACACGACGAGAAACCACACAGCCATCGATACGAGCCGGCGCGTCGCCTCACCGGCGAGCGCGCCGTCGATGAAGGCGCGCACGATCTGGGGCACGAGCAACTGCAATCCGGTGGCTGTGAACAGGAGCCCTGCCAGTCCGGCGACTCGTCCCGCCTGTGGGCGCAGATAGCGCAACAAGGCCTGGGTGTAGGACACCATGGACAGGCTAGGCGGGAATCGACGGGCC
>JBFKPQ010000097.1:0-8175 GCA_041628225.1 Acidimicrobiia bacterium
GCGTCCACGATCACCTTCGCCGTGATCGCCGTCGGAGGAGTCGGAGCCTGGTGGGCGGGCATACTCGCCGACCGGCGCGGCCGGACACTGGCCGCAGGTGGGGCCCTCGTCGTCTCCGGCGCGATGGCGGCCGCGACCGCGCTCGTGTTCGGTGGGCCCCAGTGGCTCCTCGTGACGGTGCTGGTCGTCTGGGGTATGTCGGTCGTGGCCGACTCCGCACAGTTCTCCGCCATGGTGACCGAGGTCGTGCCCGACGACGTCCGCGGCACCGCATTGACGCTGCAAACCGCAGTGGGCTTTCTGCTGACGCTGGTCACGATCTGGATGGTGCCGCAGGTTGCCGCGGCGGCCGGTTGGCGGTGGGCATTTCTCGTGCTGGTGCCAGGTCCCATCGTCGGTACGCTGGCGATGGTCCGTCTCCGCCGGAGCCGGTGGGCCTCCTCTCTCGCAGGTGGACGCGGCTGATCCCTGGTTTCCGAGCGTATGCCACACCGTGGCGGCGCGAGTAGTGTGACGCATCGATGGCTGTCGCGGTCGAACGATCCAACACGCAGACTCCGGCCAAACGGCTGGGTCTACGACGCAACTGGAAGGCATACCTCTATCTGCTTCCCACGTTCGCCGTGTTGGGTACGTTCGTCTACTTCCCGATCTACGACTCGTTCCGGCTTTCACTGAACCGAGTGGCGCCCTTTGGGAGCGATCTGATCTTCGTAGGTTTCGGCAACTACACCCGTCTGTTCCAATCGCCCGACTTCTGGAACACCGTGCAGGTGTCGTTGTGGTTCATGGTCGGGACCGTGCCAGTCGGAATCGCGCTCGCCGTAGCCATCGCCTTGCTGCTCTCGTATCCCCTTCGCAGGCTCAACTGGTTCTACCGGACCCTCATCTTCGTGCCCGTGGTCATCTCGTCGGCGGTGGCCGGTGTGCTCTTCCGGCTGCTGTACAACCCGGTGGTCGGGTTCTTCAACCACTGGCTGGACCTGCTCGGGATCGACGGGCCGAACTGGCTGAACGACAAGTCGTGGGCGCTCGTCGCCGTGTGTATCACCGTCGTGTGGCGCCAGCTCGGTTTCAACGTGATCATTGCGCTCGCCGGGATCCAGAACATCGATGAACAGCTCTACGAAGCCGCCAAGGTCGACGGCGCCTCGGCGCTTCGACGCATCTGGCACGTCACGCTGCCGATGCTGTCGCCCACACTGTTCTTCCTCATGGTCGTCAACATCATCACCAGCTTGCAGGCGTTCGGAGAGATCAACATCCTGACCGACGGCGGGCCTGGCGAGGCCACGACCAACCTCGTCTACTCGGTGTTCGTGGACGCCTTCGTGGGAACGTCGTTCCGTGGTCTGGCATCCGCCCAGGCGTTCTTGCTGGCCCTGCTCATCATCTTCATCTCGTTCGCACAGTTCAGGGGACTCGGGAAGCGGGTGCATTACCAATGACGGCCGCCACCCACACCCAAAGCGTCAACCGCCGTACCGCGTTGCGTCGCTTCGGTGACCTGCCGGTGCATGTGGCGTTGCTGGTCATCGGCATCGTCATCGCCATGCCGATCGTCATAGCGTTCTTCATCAGCTTCACCCCGCTCCGCGAGATCGTCGGTCGGGCGACTCCCGAGATCCTCCCTGAGACGTGGACGCTCGCCAACTACGGAAAGGCGTGGAACGCCTCGCCGTTCGGTCGCTATCTGTTCAACAGCTTCGTGCAGACCGGAGTGATCACGATCGCCCAGGTGGTCCTCAGCGTGCTCGCCGGCTACGCCTTCGCCATGTTCGAGTTCAGGGGGAAGGCGTTCCTGTTCGCCCTCGTCATCGGCAGCCTCATCGTCCCGTTCGAGCTCACGTTCATCCCCAACTTCCTGCTCATCTCCGCCTGGGGTATGGGAAACACCTACGCCGGTCTGACGATCCCGTTCCTGGCCAGTGCCTTCGGTGTCTTCATGATGCGCCAATTCTTCATGAGCCTGCCGCGGGATCTCTACGATGCCGCCAAGATCGACGGCGCGGGTGATTTCTACTACCTCATGCGCGTGGTGGTGCCCTTGTCGAAGGGCGCGATTTCGGCCTTCACGATCTTCGCGTTCTTGAGCGCGTGGAATCAGTTCTTGTGGCCGCTCGTGATCACGAACGAAGAAATGATGCGGACGACGCAGATCGGCATCCGTTTCTTCTTGGTGAATCAGGAGCGAGCGACCGACTGGGGAGCGATCATGGCGGGTACGGTTCTCGTCATGATCCCGACCTTGCTCGTGTTCCTGCTTGCGCAGCGCCAGCTCGTCAAGGGGATCGCCATGAGCGGCTTGAAAGGTTGATCGACAACAGAGAAACCGTCCGGCGTTCCCGGTAGGGTGCTGGACGTGGACCCGGGTGTGCTTGCGCCCTGTGTTGAGAAGGGATGAATATGAAATCACGACCGATCCGACTACTGGCTCTACTGGCCGTGTTTGCGTTGGTGGTCGCGGCCTGCGGCGGCGACGGCGCGACCGACACGACCGCGGGAGCGGCCGCCACGACGGCGGCTCCGTCCGGCGAACCGATCACCATCGAATTCTGGCATGCGATGGCCGACGATCTCGGCGCCGTCGTCGACGAACTCGTCGACCGGTACAACGCCAGCCAGGACGCCGTGGTGGTGAACGCCACGTTCCAAGGCTCGTACGACGACACGTACAACGCCCTGCTGGCTTCGTTCGATACGGGAACCGCGCCCAACATCGTGCAGAACTTCGATCTGGCCGCCCAGACGATGTTCGACACGGGACGCCTCGTCCCGGCGCACCAGCTGATGGCTGCGGGCGATGCGGACGCCTTCCTGGCAGCACCGCGCGACTACTACTCGGACGAGACCGGCATGGTGGCGTTGGCCTTCAATAGCTCGACGCCCATCGTGTACTACAACGCAGAGATGTTCGAGGCCGCCGGCCTGGACGCCCCCGCGGACGACTGGAATTTCTCCGACTTCATGGAGACGTGTGACGCACTCGAAGCATCGGGTGTTCAGTTCTGCGTGACGTTCGGCACCGTGGGATGGTATTTCGAGCAGATCCTCGCCAACTCAGGCGGGTTGTACTTCAACGAGGACAACGGCCGTACCGGCCGTGCCACCGAGGTCGAGTTCAACAAGGGCCAAGGCGTCGAGGTGTTCGACTTCCTGTCGGGGCTCATCGCCGACGGACACGCCCCGAATCTGGGCAATACGTGGTCGGATACCGACTCCGTGTTCTTCGCGGGTGAAGCGGCCATGATCTTCGACTCGACGGCGGGAGCCCGCGGCTTCCAGGACAATGCCGACTTCGAGGTCAAGACCGCCTTCATCCCGCACAGTGACTCGTCGGACCGAAACGGCGTGGTCATCGGTGGCGCAGCACTGTGGCTCATCGACTCCGGTGACGACGCGGTGAACCAGGCCGCCTGGGACTTCATGAAGTTCATGACGGAAGCCGACCAGCAGGTCACTTGGCACACGGGCACCGGGTACTTCCCGGTCCTGGCCAGCCTGCAGGATTCGCCGCCGTCGGACCTCGCGTCGTTCTGGGACGAGAACCCGAACTTCGTGACGGCCATCCGGCAGTTGGCTACCACCGACACCCAAAACGCCGACGGCTCGGTGAACTACGCCGTGCTCGGCGGACGGGCCGGTCCGTTCCCGGAGATCCGGCGGATCATCGTCGAGGCCTACTCGGCCGTGCTCGACGAAGGCAAGACGGCCCAAGAAGCGCTCGATGAAGCGGCAGAGAAGGCGAACCAAGCTCTTGCCGACTACAACGCGTTCTTCGACGGATAAGACGACGACGCTCAGCAACGAGCCGGCCGGCGGATCAACCGCCGGCCGGCTCGTCTGCGTGTTCGCCGCTCTGCTGCTGACGGTCGGCGCCTGCACGGGTTCGGAAACTCCGCCCGAAATCGTCGAGGCCGACGTACCCGAGACCCTCGATGTCCAAGGTCATCGTGGCGCCCGTGGCCTGCGTCCCGAGAACACGCTGGCCGCGTTCGAGATCGCCCTCGACCTGGGCGTGACGACCCTCGAACTGGATTTGCACTTCTCGGCCGATGGCGTGCCGGTGGTCTGGCACGATCCGATCGTCGACCCTTCCAAATGCCGGCTCGCCGACGGAGCCCCGTCCCGCGTGCCAGATCCGGAGACGGCCGACTCCGCCGACCTGGGGGTGCGCCGGCTCACGGCCGAACAACTCGGGTGGTACGTGTGCGACCGAAACCCGGACCCCGGCCGTTTCCCGGACCAGATGGCAATCCCAGGAGAACTCCCGGGAGCGGACTTCCGCATCATTCCGCTCGCCGAGCTCTTCGCGTTCGTCGAGGCCTACGCGGCCTCGGACCTGAAATCGGACCCTCAGCGCGAGGCGGCCTCTCAGGTGCACTTCAACATCGAAACCAAGCGCGTGCCCGCCGAACCCGAGACCATCGACGACGGGTTCGACGGCAGCACGGCGGGACCGTTCGAGCTCGCGATCCTTGCCGTGGTGGCCGCGGCCGGACTCGATGAGCGGGTCGTCGTGCAGAGCTTCGATCACCGGTCGCTGCGGGCGGTGGCGGCTACCGGCGCCACGGTGCAGCTGGCCCCGCTCACGAGAGACCGGGTCAACGACCCGGCTGCCTACGTCGAGTGGGGGGCCGACATCTGGTCGCCCTCGGCGTCGACGTTGACCGCCGAGCTGCTGGCGTCGGCCCAAGCCGCCGGCTTGGCAGTCGTCCCGTGGACTGTCAACGATCCGGCCGACATGGCTGCGCTCATCGACTTGGGAGTCGATGGCATCATCACCGATCGTCCGGACCTTCTCCTCGAGCGCCCATGAGACGCGTCGCCGCCGTCCTGGCCCTGGCCCTCGTAGGAGCGGCGTGTGCGACGTCCGAGCCCGTCGCCGAGGTCGAGCTGGAGGTCGTTGCCACCGGCCTGCTGGCACCGATCGGCCTGGCGGAGGCCCCCGATGGCCGCATCCTGGTCGCCGAGGACGGTACCGGCGAGGATGATCTCTCCGGAGGCATCTCGGTGATCGACGGCGGCCAGGCTCGGAGGCTCGTGTCCGGGTTTCCCAGCGGGCGTGACTCGGGCGACCTGTCCGGTTCGGCGCTGGTGGGAGTCGGGACCGACGGCACCGTGTACATCGGCAACTTCGGCGCCGGCCATCTGTGGACGATGCCGGCCGACCAACTTCTCGCCGTCGATGCGCCGCTCGAGCCATCGGATCTGGTTGCGGTCATGGAGCCGCTCAACAACGTGCGGCTCACCAACCCCTTCGACATCACCTTCGACGGAGCCGGCCGGCCGGTCGTCTCCGACGCATCCGGCAACGGGGTCGCCACGCTCGACACGGCCGGATCCACCGTGTTCATCCACCGGTTCGGGCAGTTGTCCGACCCGGCCTCTCCCATGCAGATCGATCCCGTGCCGACGGGCATCGCGCGCGTCGGGGAGGAGTACTACGTCACGCTCACGGGAGGCTGCCCGTACCCCGACGGCTCCGGTCAACTGGTGGCGATCGGCGACGATCGGTCTCAGAGAACCGTCGCAGACGGTCTGTACATGCCGATCGATGTCGAACTCGCCGCCGACGGCACGATCTGGGTCCTCGAATTCGCCGACTTCGACGACGATGCGTCGTGTTTCACGGGCGCCGGGTACCTGGCCGGAACCGGTCGCCTGAGCCGCCTCACGGACGTCGGACTCGAAGCCGTCGCCGAAGGCCTGAACTATCCCGGTGCGGTGCTGGCGGCCAGTGACGGCAGCCTGTACATCAGCGAGGTGTTCTCAGGACGGGTCGTGCGGCTCGTGCCCGACGGCTCCGACGCCGCGCAGCCGGCGACGCCCCGACGCTTCGCCGACGTGGCGGGCGCGGTGGGTATCGACTTCCGTCACGGTGCGTTTCGGGCGGGCGTCATCGACGATCCTCCGGCGGCCATGGGGGGCGGAGTGTGCTGGATCGACTACGACGCCGATGGATGGCTGGACCTGTACTTCGTGAACTCGCACAGCCTCGACGCCGATGAGCCCGCTCGGTCGCAGCTGTATCGGAACGCAGGGGGAACGTTCGAGATCGCCGAGGTCGGGGCCGGACTCGACATCCGAGGGACCGGCTGTCTGGCGGCCGACCTCAACCACGACGGATGGACCGACCTGTTCGTGACCGCCGACGGCCCGAATCACCTCTTGCTCAACGACGATGGCGTGCGGTTCATCGATGCCACGGCTGAGTCCGGCTTGGGCGGTGCCGGCGAGTGGAACGCGGGGGCTGCGGCGGGTGACGTCAACGGCGACGGCTGGCTCGACCTCTACGTCACCGGGTATGTCGACCTGGCCGTGACGGTGCCGGCACCCACCGGTCACTTCCCGCAAGACCATCCCGGCATACGAGACCGGCTCTATCTTGGGCGCGGTCTCGACGCAGAAGGCGTTCCGCAGTTCTCCGACGTCACCTCCGACGTGGGACTGGATCGTTCCGACCGAGGGCTCGGGGTGATCGTGTCCGACCTGGACCTCGACGGCGACCTGGACATCTACGTAGCCAACGACGGCAACCCGAACCGGCTGTACATGGCCGAACCCGAGTCGGGTCCGGACGGCGTCCGGTTCGTCGATGTCACCGATGCTGCCGACGTCGGAGATTCGGGTAGTGGGATGGGCGTGGCCGCCGGCGACTACGACCTCGACGGTCTCCCCGACCTGCTGGTCACCAATTGGAGCAGAGAACTCCACGCCCTGTACCGGGGCGAACCGGCGACGGACGGAGCGCCCAACTACGCCTATTCGACCTTCCGTATCGGTCTCGCCGGCCTGGGCAACAACCAGACAGGTTGGGGTGCGACGTGGCTCGACGCCGACCTCGACCGCGATCTCGATCTGCTCGTCGTGAATGGGCACGTGCCCCTCACCGACCTCGCGGCCGACGCCGAAACGATCCGGCTCTACCTCAACCAGACCTCGGACGGGAAAGCCGGTATGTTCGGAGATGGGACGGGCAGATTCGGCCTCCTCGACGTGGGGAAACACTCCGCCCGAGGAGCTGCGGCCGGCGATTTCGACAATGACGGTGACCTCGACGTCGCGGTGAATACCATCGGCGGACCGGCTCTGTTGCTGCGCAATGAGGGCCCGCGCGGTGGCTGGCTGGCCGTTGCAACCGAGGGAGCCGAGCCCGGCACGGTCGTCGAGGTCGTCTGCGACGACGGCGTCGTGTTGCGAGCCGAGCTTCTGGCCGGGTCGAGCTACCTGTCGACCGAGGATCCGCGCCCACACTTCGGTCTCGGGGAGGCTTCCATCGAGCGTGTCACGGTCCGCTGGCCCGACGGGGCGGAGATCACCGTCGGAGACGTCGAGCCGGGCGCGATCGTGCGCGTCGACCGGCCCTAGCTCTCAGAGAAATAGCGCTGCGCGAGGCTCCAGGCGGCGGTGGCGCACTCGGCGCCCATGATCCGACCGGCGAGATCGTCAACCGACACGTGGATGCCCCCGTGGATGCGGGAACGCCCGGCTTGGTCGGCGGCGTCGGCATACCGAGCCCACTGGAGCGTGATCGGGCTCTCCGGCCCCGCCTCGAACTCCAGCCAGCCGGCGGGCAGCTCCCACTCGGCGAGCCCTCCTGGGAAGAACGGGTCACCGGTGAAGGCGGCGAGCACGTC
This sequence comes from Acidimicrobiia bacterium, assembly GCA_041628225.1. Lineage (GTDB taxonomy): Bacteria > Actinomycetota > Acidimicrobiia > Spongiisociales > JAENVV01 > JBFKPQ01. Next base: position 7,641 of record JBFKPQ010000097.1, read on the forward strand.
GGCAGCGGCACGGCTGAACGTGCTGTGTCCCGAGACGTAACCGGGGAAGGACGGGGTGACGAAGGTCGCCTGCTGGTACGGGAGCCAATCCACGGCCCGGATCCATCCCACCCCGCCGACCTCGATGTCGGCGTCTTCGGGCGGGCCCTGCCAGGCGCGGATGGCGATGTCGCCGACGGAATCGGCCAGATGATCGTGCCGCTCACCGGCGGCGCTCGACTGCTCGGTGATCACTTCTACGAGCCCTGCGACGAGCGGAAGGCCCTCCGGGTCGTAGGAAGGGAGTTGCGGGTCGGTCGACTGGCCGGCGCCGCCCATGTAGCGGATCATCGAGATCGGTCGGGCGTAGTCGTAATGTGCCTTGGCGCCCCAGGCGGCGATCGCCGCGTCGTGAAGGGCGCCGTTGAGGACGAAGTACAGCTTGACGTCCCACTCGAGCCGGTCGACCGGTTCGCCGGTGCCACCGATGCGCAGGTCCGAGATCTGGTCGCCGGCCCAATTGGCGATCGTGTTCCAATGGCCGGGTGGCGTCTCC
>JBFKPQ010000098.1:0-8160 GCA_041628225.1 Acidimicrobiia bacterium
GATTACTTGGATGCGTGAGCGTCTGAACAAGGAAGAGGGTTTCACCCTCGTCGAGTTGATGGTGGTCGTGCTGATCATTGCCATTCTGATCGCCATCGCAATCCCCACGTTCCTCGGCGCTCGTGAGCGGGCTCAGGACCGGGCCGCGCAGAGCAACCTGCGGAACTCGTTGACCGCCCAGAAGGTGTACTACACCGACACCGAGACCTACGCGGATGCTGCGCAGCTGCAGGCTGCCGGCATCGAGCCGAGCCTCGCGTTCGCCGCCGCTCCGGATCCCACGGACGTGGGTGTTGTGGGTGTGACGCTCTGTGATGCCAACGTCGCCACCGACGGCCAGGGCATGATCGTCGAGGTCATCTCGCAGACCGGTACGCAGTGGGGTATCTACGACATCGCCACCGGCGCCAACGCTGGTACCTACTACTTCAACGCCGATACAGGCTGCGCAGCTCTGCTCGCCGCTCCGGCCGGTGCGACCGACGGCTTCCCGCCGGCTCCGTAATCCGACCAATCGGCTGACAAGCTGAGACATCGAATGGGGGCGGCCCACTGGGCCGCCCCCATTTGCTAGCTCGTGAAAGGAGGTGAGAGCGTTGCGTCGAGAAGATGGGTTCACCCTGGTGGAACTGATGGTGGTCGTGCTGATCATTGCCATTCTCATAGCCGTCGCCATCCCCACGTTCCTGGGAGCCAGAACTCGTGCGCAGGACCGATCCACGCAAGCGGATCTTCGGAATGCCCTGACGGCCGGCAAGGTCTACTACTCGGACCAGGCCTCCGACTACGGCTTCACGGTGGCCGACCTGGATGACGTCCACGCCAACCTCACGTTCGTGGCCGGTCTACCGGCGGTGTCCGGCGAAGTCGGCTTCACGGCGTTCGCCAACGCCGACGGAGACCCCGACCAGGCCGTCCGCTTCGTGTCACAGAGTTCCAGCGGAGCATGGTTCTGTCTCTGGGACGAAGCATCGGGTTCGCTGGCCGGCACCTACTACGGAACTGCGGCGGATGCCGCGACGTTCGCCGACCGGGTGGCGTGTAGCACCGGATGGTGATACGACGTGGTTAGCCTGGCTCCGGCCATGCGATCCGACCACATGCCAAGAGACCGACGATGACCCCCGTGGTCGTCGTCGGTCTCGTTTTAGTGGGTCTGGCCGTCGGCTCGTTCCTCAACGTAGTCGTACACCGGATACCCGCTGGGATGTCGGTGGTGCATCCACCGTCGGCGTGTCCCCGCTGCGGTGCGCCCATCCGGCCGCGCGACAACATCCCGGTGCTGTCGTGGCTGTTGCTGCTCGGCAGATGCCGGGACTGTGGCACTTCGATCTCGTCGCGCTATCCGCTCGTCGAGGCGAGCACGTCCCTGCTGTTCCTGGCCACCTATTGGGTCATCGGAGAGCGGTGGGTCCTGGCTGCCTATCTGTGGTTCGCCGTCGTCACATTTGCGTTGAGCATCATCGACCTCGACACGAAGCGTATCCCGAACCGCATCCTGTATCCGGGCACCGCCGTTGCGGTCGTACTCCTGGGCATCGGCGCTCTCGCCGATGGGCACCTCCCGTCGTTCGGGCGCGCACTCCTGGCCGGCTCCGCCTACTTCGCGGGATTCCTCGTCATCGGCCTCATCGCACCGGCCGGCTTCGGGGGAGGCGACATTAAGCTCTCGCTGCTGCTCGGCGTCTTCGCCGGTTACATCTCCTGGACGGCACTGACCGTCTCGATCTTCTTGGCGGTGTTCATCGGGGGAGCGGTGTCCATCGGCTTGCTGGTTCTGCGCCGCGTCGGTCGTAAGGATCAGCTGCCGTTCGGCCCCTCGCTCGTGCTCGGGTCATGGCTGGCCATCGCCTTTGGTGATGCTCTGGCGGATTGGTATCTCGGCTGACGCCGATTGCCTGGCGCATGCCACGGCCCACTGCTACGCTCACCGAATCACAAACCTGTAATTACACGGGTGTGTGTCGGTCCGAGCTGGAGGGCCAAGGGGTTAGCGGTGCCAAACCGCGAGGAGCAGAGGTAGATGGCCGTCAACGTCGGTCTGGACATCGGAACGAGCGCCGTGCGCGGCGCGGTCGTCGAAACCTCGAAGAAGGGACCCCCGACGCTCCGCAAGTACGGAGAGGTCGCACTTCCCGAAGGTGCCGTGCAGAACGGCGAAATCATCGACGAGGAAGTCGTCAAGGACGCCCTCAAACGTCTGATGAGCCAGGCCAAGCTCCCGAAGAAGCGCGTCATCGTCGGCCTCGCCAACCAGCGGGTCATCGTCCGGCAGATCGACCTTCCGCAGATGGCCGAGGAGGAACTCGCCGAGTCGCTGGCGTTCCAGGCCCAGGAGTACATCCCCATTCCGATCGATGAGGCCATCCTCGATTTTGTCCCGCTCGAGTCGTTCGCCACACCCGACGGCGAGGCCCGCATGTCGGTCCTCGTCGTGGCAGCGCAGAAGGACATGGCCACCGAGGTCGTCAACGTCCTCGACAGCGTGAACATCAAGCCGATGGCCATCGACCTCCAGGCATTCGCACTCGTGCGAGCGGCCACCGGCGGCGAACTCGACCTCGACCCCAACCCAAAAGCGATCGTCAACATCGGTGCGAGCCTCACACAGGTCATCGTGGTCAAGGGCGGAACGCTGCGGTTCATGCGGATCGTGCCGATGGGCGGCCGAGACTTCACGAGCGTGCTGGCCGGTGACCTCGGCATCGATACCGAACAGGCTGAGCAACTCAAGCGCCGCGTCGGTGTCGCCACCGGCGATGCACCGACGGGAACGAACGGCGACGATGCCGCCATCGCTGCGCTGACCCGCCAGGCCGACCAGCTCATCGAAGAGGTGCGGTCGTCCGTCGACTTCTTCTTGAGCCAGAGTCCGGACGGCGGCATCGACACGCTCCTCATCTCCGGAAACGGGGCGCGGCTTCCGCATCTGGCGAACCGGATGCGGTCGCGGCTCAACATGAATCTCCAGCCTGTTCGGCTCCTGGACACCGAACGACTCCAAGCCGGCAAGACCGGGCTTTCCGATGACGAACTCCGCCAGGCACAACCCGTGCTCCCCGTCGCCGTGGGCCTCGCTCTGTGGGGTGAGGTCTAGATGCGACCCATCAATCTCCTTCCCCCGGAGCAGGCCGAGAAGGCCAAGCGACGGCGTGGGGCCCTGTTCGGTGTGTTCCTAGCCCTCGCGTTCCTGGCGCTCCTGGCGTTCTTCACCTTCTTGAAGATCGCGCAGCGGACGGCAGCCGAGGATGCCGTCATTGCACAGCAGCTGACGAACGACAACCTCCAGCGCGACATCAACAGCCTGGGCGAAGCCCGCCAGGCGCGCGACGACTACCGGCGCGGTGAGCAGCAGATCATGGCTGCTCTGGCGATCGACGTCGAATGGGGACGCATGCTCAACGACATCGGCCGCGTCATTCCCGATCGGGTGTGGCTGACGTCGTTGAGCGCCACCGCATCGCCACCTCCCGAAGACGAGCCGATTCCCTCCTACGGCGCGCTGGCCTTTGGAGGCTCCGCGTTCGACTATCCGGATGCCGCCACGTGGTTCCGCACGGTCGACTCGGTCGAGTGGCCGGCGGTCGGCGGTGGATGGGTGTCGTCGATCAACACGATCACAGCCGGCGACTTCCTCATCGTGCAGTTCTCGAGCTCGGCATCGATCACGGGTGCGGCACTGTCGGACCGGGCGCTCGACCGAGTACCGGAGATCCCAGAATGAGACGCCTCCTGATCATCGGCCTCCCCGTGGCGATCCTCATCACTGCGGCGTGGTGGTTCCTGGTGGTGACACCGATCAACGACGAGATCATCGATCAAGAGTCGCAGCTCGACGTGTTGCAGACGCAGGAGGCTTCGTTGCGCCAGCAGCTGTCGGCGCTCCGTCAGGTCAACGACCGGCTCCCGGAGTACCAGCGGGCCGTGGCCGACATGCAGCGATCGATTCCGCCGACGCCGCAGATCGATTCGCTCATCGACGATCTGAAGGTCCTCGCCGACGACACCAACGTGGTCTGGAGCGCAGTCGCCTTCTCGACGCCGGGCGAGGAGACGCCGGAGGGCTTCCGCACGATCACCGTCAACATGACCGTCACCGGCCAGTATTTCGAGCTGCTCGGCTACCTGTACGGCGTCAGCGAGCTGGACCGGCTGGTGCGTATCGACACGCTCAGCTTCTCCCCGTCGCTCACCGACGAGGGCTTCAACGAGATCACGCTGACCATCAATGCGGTCGCGTTCACCACGGGTTCGATCGTGGTGCCAGAGCAGCCCGAAGTCGAAGAGCCCGACATCCCGGCCACGACCACCACGACCACGACGACGATCCCGTCGTCGACGACGACCACGGCGGGAGGCTGACATGCGCAAGCGTCGTAGCTCCGGTTCGGCCGCCGCCCTCGCCATTCTCATGGTGGGCGTAGGTATCGCACTGGGATGGCTGACCATCGCGCCGGGCATCTTCGGGCATCAGTCCCCGGCGTTCGACGGCAACCTGCCGGGAGCTTCGGTGGGAGTCGAGGCGGACACGGCGGCCCTCGCTGAAGGCGTGGCGATCATCGCCAACCTGCAGGTGTCGCAGCCGCGGGATCCGTTCCGTCCTCTCATCACCGACACGGTGCAGATCGGCGGCGAGGGGTCCGGACAACGCACCGGCATCGGCGTTCGGCTGATCAGCGTGACCGGCGAAGGCGTACTCCGAGCCACCGTCGAGGTCAACGGCGTCGAGTATGACGTCGGCGTCGGCGACGTGTTCGCCGGTTCGTTCAAGGTGATCTCCCTGACCCCGCCCGATGAGGACGCCGAAGACGGCGATCCCGATGCGCTCGGATCGGGCGTGTTCCTGTTCGGCGACAACGCCTTCGAGCTCGAAGTCGGCCAGCAGATCCTCAAGTAGCGCAGCCCCGACCCCTCCTGGTGGTCGTGTACCCTGACCCGCCATGCTGCGCTATCTGACCGCCGGAGAATCCCACGGCCCGGGGCTGACCGCCGTCATCGAGGGCGTCCCCTCCGGCCTCGGCTTCCTCAGGTCTGAGCTGGCCGACGAGCTCGCCCGTCGCCGGCTCGGCTACGGGCGCGGCAACCGGATGAAACTCGAACGGGACGAACTCGAGATCATGGGCGGGGTCCGCCACGGCGTGACGCTGGGCAGCCCTATCTGCGTGATCGTTCGGAACACGGAGTGGGCGCGCTGGGAGACTGAGATGTCGCCCGATCCGGGCGAGCCGCAACGGGCCCTCACCACCCCCCGGCCCGGACACGCCGACCTCGTGGGGATGCAGAAGTACGACACCCACGACGCTCGGAACATCCTCGAACGCGCCTCGGCCCGAGAGACGGCCGCACGCACCGTCGTTGGATATACGGCCAAGAAGCTGCTCGAAGCCGTCGGCGTGCAGGTCCTCTCGCACGTCGTCGCCATCGGCACCGCAACCTCCAGGGGTGACGTCCCTCGCCCGGGCGACCTGGCAGCCGTCGACGACTCGCCGGTTCGGGCCTGGTCGGGCGAGGATGCCATGGTTGCCGAGATCGAAGCCGCCAAAGGCGATCGTGACACACTCGGGGGCGTGGTCGAGGTCCTCGCCTATGGCTTGCCGCCGGGGCTCGGCAGCCACGTGCACTGGGACCGGCGCCTCGACGGGCGTCTCGCCCAGGCGCTCATGTCCATCCAGGCGATCAAGGGAGTCGAAGTCGGTGATGGCTTTGCATCGGCCCGCCGCCGCGGGTCGGAGGCACATGACGAGATCCATCGTGAGGACGACGAGTTCGTCCGCCACACCGACCGAGCGGGCGGCACCGAGGGTGGCATGACCACGGGTCAGCCACTCCGCGTGCGAGCCGCCATGAAGCCCATCTCGACGGTCATGAAGCCGCTGCAGACCGTCGACGTGGCTTCCAAGGAGGCCGATGTGGCGTTCCGGGAACGTTCTGACGTGTGTGCCGTGCCGGCTGCCGGCGTGGTCGCCGAGCAGATGGTGGCCATCGTGCTCGCTCAGGAGATCCAGCGGCAGTTCGGCGGCGATACCGTCGGCGACCTCGTCGCCTCGGTCGACCGGTACCGCGCCCGTCTCGCCAAGTTCTGATGCCGGCCCACACCTTCGAGATCACCGTCGGCGGTGCCCCTGCCAGCCGGATCGAGGTGGGACGCGGGCTGGCTACGACCCTTCCGGCGCGGCCCGACCGCACGACCGCGTTCATGGTCGTCCAGCGAGGCGAAGCCGAACGGGTTGCGGCTGCGCTCGCCAAGCAGCTCAAAGATCAGGTCCGCCTCGAGACCGCCGTCATACCCGACCGTGAGGAGTCCAAGACCTGGCAGGTGGTGGCGGATCTCCAAAAGGCATTCGCCAGAGCAGAGTTGGGCCGGCACGACACGGTGGTGGTGGTCGGCGGAGGCGCCGCCACCGACGTCGGTGGGTTCGCGGCGGCGACGTGGCTGCGGGGGATCGAGTCCGTCTATCACCCGACCACGTTGCTGGCGGCCGTCGACGCGGCGATCGGCGGCAAGACCGGCATCAACCTCGCCGGCAAGAACCTCGTCGGTGCCTTCTGGCACCCGGCGCTCGTGTCGATCGATCTCGACGTCATCGAACGGGTGCCCGAAGCAATCCAGCGCGAGGGCCACGCCGAGGCGTTCAAGGCGGGGCTCATCGCCGATGCCGATCTCGTGTCACTCTACGAGACCCACGGGCCCGACGTGCCGCTCGATGTCGTCGTGCCCGCCGCGGTCGCCGTCAAAGCTGCGGTGGTCTCGGACGACTTTCGGGAGACCGGACGGCGCGCGATCCTCAACTACGGGCACACGCTCGGCCACGCCATCGAATATTGCACTCGCCTGACACACGGCGAGGCGGTGGCGGTCGGCATGGTCGCCGCCGGGGCCGCCTCGCAGCGCGTGTTCGGATTCGAGCATCCCGTCGTCGACACGCTGGGGCGTCTGGGGTTGCCGGTCGAGGTCGAGGCCGATCCGGCCGAGGTACGGAGGCTGCTGCTGCGCGACAAGAAGCGCGACGCCGGCGGGATCCGCATGGTGTTGCTGCGAGCGCTCGCCGACCCGGTCGTGCAGCACGTCGACGATCCCGTCGTCGACGAGGCGATGGCAGCCGTTGGGCTCGGCTGATCGACGGCCGCCACCTACACTCCCTGCCGACCACAGGAGCATCGACATGATCTCGACCAACGACGTCAAACCCGGCATGGCGCTGGCCCTCGACAACGGCCTGTTCACGATCGTGGACTACCAGCACGTCAAGCCCGGCAAGGGCAAGGCGTTCGTCCGCATGAAGCTGAAGAACGTCGAGACCGGGCAGGTGCTCGACAGGACGTTCCGCGCCGACGAGAACGTCGATCGGGCCATCATCGACCGCAAGGACCACCAGTATCTCTATCGGGACGACATGGGGTTCCACTTCATGGACCTCGACGAATACACGCAGTTCGCGCTTGGATCCGATGATGTCGGCGACGCCGGCAACTACCTGGTCGAAGGAGCGACCGTGGTGCTGCCGGTGTACGACGGCCGGCCCATCGGTGTGGAACTCCCTGCTGCCGTCGAGCTCGAGGTGACCCACGCGGAACCGGGGGTGAAGGGGGATCGGGTGTCGGGCGCCACCAAGCCGGTGACCGTGTCGACTGGCCTCGTCGTGAACGTTCCGTTGTTCATCGAAGAGGGCGACGTCATCAAGGTCGACACCCGCTCGGGCGACTACCTGACCCGCGTGTGATCGAACCACGCGACGAGGCGTTGCAGGCGCTCTACGAAGTCGATCAGCGCGGCGCACCCCCGACGGGTCCGTTTGGTGCGAAGGCCCAGCGGCTCATCGATGGGGTGCTCGCCCATCTCGATGAGCTGGACCAGCTCATCGAGGAGGCCTCGGAGGGTTGGTCGGTGCCGCGCATGCCGGTGGTCGACCGGACGGTGCTGCGCATCGCCACGTTCGAACTCGTGCACGAACCTGGCACGCCTTCAGCGGTCATCCTGTCCGAGGCCGTGCGGCTCGCCAAGACGTACTCGACCGAGAAGTCGGGTCGCTTCGTGAACGGCGTGCTGGCGACGATTGCCAACGAACAGCGCGCCTGAGGCCTAGGTCACCTCGCCGGTTCGTTCGTTGATCACGACGTCGGCGGCCACCGAAACTCCCGCAATCAACGTGAGCAGCAGGA
>JBFKPQ010000099.1:0-8049 GCA_041628225.1 Acidimicrobiia bacterium
GGTTGCTTCGGACTACCGGCGCCGCCTGCAAGCGGGCCGCGTGTTCGAAGATGACGACGAACTCGTCGTGATCCCCGAACAGCCGATCGACCCACGGTTCGACGGGCTGGTAGCCGATGCCGTGGCCGGGGTGGTCGATCGTTTGCGGTCGATGGGTTCGAGCTCGAGCACCGTGGTCGGAGCGGTGCGCGGCGCCGTCGCCGACGTGATCGCACGAGCCGAGCGGCTGGTGACCCTCGTGGAGTTCGAAAGGGACGAAGTCGCCGCGATGCGCGACGCCATCGATCACGCCTACGCGGCGCAGGCCGAAGAACTCGAGCGTGCGCTCGATCAGGGGACGCTCATCCGCGCCGAGGTGGTGAAACGCTGGCAGGCATTCATCGGGACCGGCGAGCTGCTCAAGGCCCTCAGCGATGGCGCCGGCACCGTGTCATCGTGGTTTCGGAGGGTGTTCGGGGGCGCCGATGTCGCCACCGTCGAACGAGAAGCCGAGCACGAGCTCGTGGCCACCATCGAGCGACGGGCGGACATCGCGGCTTCGGCCACGGCCACCGCCTGGGAGGTCCATCCCGGTGGCAAGAGCCTGGTCAAAGACGCAACGCTGTGGCGCCACGACCCGGAGACAGGGCGGTTCGCCGAACAAGCCGTCGAGGATTGGATCGCCGGACTGACGGCGCTCGTGGCCGAGGCCGGTGAAGGAAAACGCCGCTGGGCTCGCGCGGCCTCGCTGGGCGTCAACGCGGTTGCCGTCACGCTCATCGTCACCGTCTTCGTGCACACCAGCGGACTGAGCGGTGCCGAAGTCGGCGTGGCCGCCGGGGCAGCTGCCGCTCAGCAGCGGCTTCTCGAACACCTCTTTGGGGCAGCCGCGGCGCGTTCGCTGGCGCAAACGGCGCGCAACGATCTGCTGGCTGCGTTGCTGACCGTCCTCCAGCGCGATGCAGCCCGCTTCCACGCCGTGCTCGACGGGTTGGATCCTCGGGATCCAGCGGAACTGCGCGACGCGGCGGACGCCGTCCGTTCTGAATTGCGAGGTTGGCGTGGTTGATCTCTCGGCCCTGTTCGACGCCTACGATCGCCTCGTCTCGGCCGCGGCTGTGGTCCTCGATGAGGATGCCGTGCGCCCGGCCGCGGACGTCGGTCGCAACGTTCGTCGACGCTCCGGGTTTCTGGGTGAATCAGTCGTCATCGCTCTCGGTGGTGGAACGGGCTCGGGTAAGTCCAGTCTGCTGAATGCGCTGGCCTCGGAGACCGTCGCCCAGGTCGGGGCGATTCGGCCGACGACGTCACGACCGCTGGCCTGGATCCCGGCGACTCCAGAGCCCGGGCTCACGAGGTTGCTCGACGACATGGGTGTCGCCGACCGGATCGGCCATGACCACTCCGTGCCGGTGGCGATCATCGACATGCCGGACGTCGATTCGGTCGTCGGGGCGCACCGCGACACCTTCGAACGGATCCTTCCGCGGGTCGACGATGTGTGGTGGGTCGTGGACCCCGAGAAGTACAACGACCGGCTGCTGCACAAGGAGTACCTCGAGCCGCTTGCCGACTACCAGACGCAATTCGTCTTCGTACTCAATCAGATCGACCGGCTCACGGCAGCCGAACAGGTAGCGGTGGAGGCCGACCTGCGCCATCGGCTCGCCGCGGACGGGATCGATCGCCCTCAGGTGGTGGCGGTGGCCGCCAAACCGGTGGTGGGCGAACCTCGCAACGTCGCGGCGCTGTGGGATCTGGTGGTGGCGAGGCACCGGGACAAGGAAGCATCGCTCAAGAAGCTGGTCATCGACGTGCGGCGATCGGCGGCCGGATTGGCCGACGCCGCCGGGGTCTCCGGCAGCACGTCCGTCGAGTTCGAAGCTCGGTGGACGGAAGTGCGTGACGCCGCCGCGGCGCAGCTCGCGCAGATGGTCGTGAGCGAGGAGACCACCCGTCGCGCCGTCCAGGCCGGGGGCGCGAGAGCATTGCGGGTCGGTTCGGGACCCGTTGGGCGGGTGATGCGTTCGGCCCGCGCCAGCCGCATGTCGCGCGCGCTCGGGATGACGGTCCCGGATGTCGAAGGTGCCACGCGGTCGTGGGCGGCCCGGCCCGGCGGCTCGGCCGTGGCCAACCGGCTCTCGGGGCTGGTCGCGGATGTGGCGTTCGACGTCGGGGGTTCCTACGGAGCCGATCTACGCGCTCGGTTCGGCCCGGCGACCATCGACCGTGCCACCGCCGAGGCCGTGGAGGTCGCAACCCATCACGAGGCCGGACCAGAGGCGATCGAGCGGCGTTGGTGGCGGTGGACGGCGCGAGTCAAAGCCCTGCTCACGCTGGCGTTCGTGGCCGGTGCACTGTGGTGGTACTTCCTGCCGCCGGCCCGGGGAGAGATCCCGTGGCCGATCGTGACCGTCGTGGGGGCGCTGGTGGTCGGGTTGGTGCTGACGCGCCTCGTCGAGACGAGTGGCAGACGATCGGGCCGGGCCGCGGTGGAACGCTACGCCGAGGCGATCGAGCAGCAGATCGCCGATCGTCTGGATCGCGGCCTCGGAACCCCGCTTCGCATGATGCTGAGGGAGCGTTCGTACATCGCAGCCGCTCATGCCGAGGTCGGGGTCTTGGTCGCGGCCGCCGAAGAACATCTCCTAGCATCGCCCCGATGAACTTCTCGGACCTGTTCGATCAGTACCGGCCAGAACTGGCCAAGACCGCCGCGGTGGTCGTGATCGGGATGATCCTCTGGTGGTTGATCGTCCGCGTGGGCAACCGGGCCATCGGGCACATCACGAAGGACGATGACCTGGCCGAGCGCGAGCGATCACAGCGCGTGGCCACCTTGTGGACGGTCGGAAAGCGTACGGCCGTCATCGTGCTGTTCGTCATCGTCGTCCTGACGATCTTGCTGATCTGGGCGATCCCGGTGACGCCCCTCCTGGCGGTCGGATCGGTCGTCGGTGTGGCCATCGGCTTTGGTGCCCAGGCGTTCGTCAAGGACGTCATCGCCGGCTATTTCATCCTCGCCGAGCGTCAATTCGACATCGGCGACGTGATCCGGATCGCCGGAGTGGCGGGTTCGGTCGAGGACATACGACTTCGAGTGACGGTGTTGCGCGACCTCGAGGGCGTCGTGCACTACATACCGAACGGCGAGATCGCGGTGGCGTCGAACATGACACAGGAGTTCTCGAGGGTGGTCGTCGATGTCCCGGTGGCGTACGGATCAGACTTGGATCGGGCGATCGGAGTCTTGGGAGAGGAACTCGAGCGGTTCGATGGCGATGAAACGTGGGCAGACGCGGTCGAGGAGCCATCGACCGTGCTCGGGGTGGATGCACTGGGTGAGTCGGCGGTGATCATCAGGCTCGTTCTCACCCTGGATCCGGAAACGCGCTGGCATGCCAAACGGGAGTTGCTCAAACGGATCGTGCAGCGGTTCGAAGCGGAAGAGATCCAGATTCCGTTCCAGCAGTTGCGCGTGCACATGGCGCCGTGAGCTTTCCTCCATATGGAAGAAACCCAGCCAGCATGTGGGATTTCCGGTCGTATACCGGATTGCAGGTAGGTCGATACCGGCCCTTGAGTATTGCCAGATGTGCATATGCGAGCATGATTCCTGCCACCAGAGAGCTGCGGGACGTGACCTTCCCTGGCATCGTTTTCGCGCCGAGCTTTTTGGGACGAACGAAAGAGGCTCCGGTTACCCCCCTTGCCGGAGCCTCTTCGTATGGAGGTAGTCGATGACCCGTTGGCGATCGTGGGCGTGCTGGCGCCGGGTGGTGGACGCGGCAGAAGATGCCACGTCGAGCGCGACGCGGCGGGCCCAAACCCTGGCCGGTGCGCTCCTGGAACTCCTCGATGCTCTCGATCCGTTCGATGCCGATGCCCTGGTCGATGCCGTGGATCTCGTGGCGCGGGCACATCCGACCTCGGCGCCGGTCCTCAATCTGCGGAACCTGGTCTATCTGGGCATCGCCGGCGATCCGGACGTACTGCGCAAGGAGATCTCCGCCGCCAGCCGGCGTCTCGAGGCGGCTCCGGAGCGGTTGGGACTGGTCGGTCTCGACATCATCCGCGACGAGAGCACGGTCCTCGTCCATTCGGTGTCGAGTTCCGTGCGAGCCATGCTCGAAACCTGTCGGCAGCACGGGGTGAGGTTCCAGGTGGTGTGTTCGGACACGTCACCGGACTGGCCGGCACGGGACTTCGCCCACGAGTTGAGCGCAGACGGATTCGACGTCGAGGTCCTCGCGCTCGACGACGCCATCGAATGGGTGGCCGGGATGGATGCCGTGCTGGTCGGTGCCGATGCGATCGGGCCTGGTCGGATGATCAACAAGATCGGTACCGGCCGGCTGGCGGAAGCTGCGGCCGACGCCCATGTCGCAACACACGTGGTGGCCACCACCGACAAGATCGTGGCAGAGGAGCTGTTCGAGGCGACGAGGGATCGCATTCGCGCCGACGTCATGGAACTCGTGCCGCTCTCGTGGTTCACGTCCATCGTGACCGACGATGGCGTGCTCACGCCGGGCGACGTGGCGCGTCTCGCCACCGAACAGACCGTCGCCCGGGCGTTGCGCTGATCAGGTCTCGGCTTGGAGGCGACGCCTCCGGCGGATCCGTCGTCGACGAACCTCGCCACCAGGAGCCAGGACCGTCACCCCGGCCGGAACCGCTTCGATCCTGATCCGGCCAGCCAGGCCCAACAACTCGCCGTCCGCCTGGAGATACGTCGGTGGTTCCGCCTCGACGACGACGTACGGCGTGTCCTCGACGAGATGCGCTCCGGCGGCACGATGCAGTCTGCCGCGCATGGCTCGCGCCGCGATCGTCGGTGCCGCATGCAGCGCCAGTCGTTCGAAACCTGCGACGTGCACCCCATGGATAGGGGGTTCCTCGGCCAGGGTGAGGGGCATCCTCCCGAAGAAGGTATACGGCCAGTGGATCTGGACGAGTACCGACACCGCATCGAATGGTTCGGCGTTCGTCTCCACCCGCATGGTGGGGTATCTGCCCCGAAACGACGACCACAGGACCGAGGCGGCGCTGCGGGCGTAGTGAACGCCTCCGAAGTGGTACTTGCGGTGGGGTTGGCGTTCGGCCTGGCGAACCACTTCGGCGTCGAATCCAGCCCCGACCGCGAACGTCGCCCAGTGGATCGACCGGTCGTCGACCGTGATCCGAGCCAGCGGACACGCCCGGCCCGTCGGCGAGGTGGCCAGGAACTTGGAGGCGTCCTTCGGCTTGGACGGCACCCCCAGGATCTCGGCGAGCACATTGGTGGTTCCAACCGGGATGATGCCCAAGGCCGTCTCCGACTCGGCGAGGCCGTTGACCACCCGGTGCACCACGCCGTCGCCACCCATGGCGACCACGACGTCGACACCGTCCGTCACCGCCTGCATCGTCAGTTCGGTCGCCTCGTCGGGTGAGCCCGGCCAGGCGGGTTCGATGTCGTACGCCTTGCGCAAGACGGTGGTCACGTCACGATGCATGCCCCCGGTGAACTGCGACGCCGTGGGGTTGGCGATGAGGAGGAGTCGTCGCATCAGAACGTCACGGCTACCGAGATGAGGTCCTCGCGTCCCAGGTTGCCGGCCGTGGCCTGGATGGCGCGGTCGGCCTCCGAAAGGGGGAACTCGTGCGACACCATGCTGTCGAGGCGCGGGTCCGAGGCGAGTTGGCGCGTTGCCCAGTGGTAGCCGGCGGACGATGCTCCGAAGGCTCCCCGCAGGGTGATCTCCTTCGTCACGATGATGTCCGTGAACAACTGGTTGACCGGTGTGGTTCCTTTCGTGGAGGCGAGGACGACCCGTCCTCCGGCCGTCACGAGATCGAGCGCGAGCGGGACGGCCTCGGAGTCGTTGCTCGTCACGTCGATGACGACATCGGGCCGGGATCCGAGCGAATCGGCGACGGCGCTCTCCACGTCCTCGCGGTCGGCGTAGGCGATCATGTCGGCTCCCAGCTGCCGGGCGAGGTCGAGCCGGTCGGCATCGTCGGCCAGCCCGGTCACGCCGACCCATCCCGCACCCGCCGCCTTGGCTGCGACGAGGGACGACAGGCCGCGTGGCCCGGGACCCAGGACGAGGACGTTCTCCCCGACTTGGAGATTCGGTATCTCGACACTCCAGGTGAATCCGGCGGCCAGCGGATGAGCGAAGGTCGCCACGACGGCGGGGATCGAGTCGGAGACGACGTGGAGGCGGGCGCCAGGGTCGAGATACAGATATTCGGCCAAGCCACCCCAGAGGCCCGGCGGTTCCGTCGACGGCAGCTGGCCATAGGCGTTCACGGGGCGTCGGAACGTGCACGATGAGATACCCCCCGTGCACCGACGGCACGCCCCGCAGCGGATGGAACTCTCGACCACGACACGAGTTCCGAGGGGCAGTCCGAAGTCGCTGGCCTGGTGCGCGATCCGGCCGACGACCTCATGGCCGGGGATGAGTGGGTAGCGCACGAGACGGCTCGTCCCTTCCCACGCCTGCACCTCGACCCCGGAGATCCCGGTTGCCTCTACCGCCAGCCACCCACCGTGTTCCACGTCCGCGATGGGCAATCTCGTGGCGGTGAACCGCTTCGGCTCCACGAGGATCATCGCCCGAGCTTCGGAAGCATTCACGCTGGGGGGACCTCCATGGTGGCGGCAGTGTACCGATGCCCGAGAACTTCATTGAATTCGCCCCTGGCCATATCCTCGGCCGGTTCGGAAGCGGGTATCGTGCTCGGACGAGCAAGGGAAGATGCATGTCACGGATATCTGAGCGAGTCGGCGCCATCGAACCCTCGGCCACACTGGCTATCACCTCCAAGGCGAAGTCTTTGCGGGCCGCGGGAGTCCCGGTCATCGGGTTCGGCGCGGGCGAGCCCGACTTCCCGACACCCGCCCATATCGTCGAAGCGGCGCGCGCTGCGTGCGCCGACCCTCGCAACCACAAGTACTCGGCGACCGCCGGCCTTCCTGAGCTGCGGGAGGCGATCGCCACCAAGACGGAGCGCGATTCGGGGTGGGCCGTCGATCCCGGCCAGGTGCTCGTGACCAACGGCGGCAAGATGGCGGTATTCGAGTCGCTGGCGACCTTGCTCGATCCCGGCGACGAGGTCTTGCTGGTGGCGCCGTATTGGGTGACCTATCCCGAGGCGATCCGGCTGACTGGAGCGATTCCGGTGGTCGTGCCGACCGACATGGCTTCGGGGTTCCGAGCTTCGGTCGACCAGCTCGAGGCGGCTCGGACCGAGCGAACGAAGGCCCTGCTGTTCGTGTCGCCCTCGAATCCCACGGGAGCCGTCTACAGCCCGTCCGACGTCGAAGTGATCGGCCGGTGGGCGGCAGAGCGTGGCCTGTGGGTCGTCACGGACGAGATCTACGAACACCTCGTGTACGACGATGCCGTGTTCACATCGATGCCGGCGGTCGTGCCCGAGATCGCCGACCGTTGCGTCGTCCTCAACGGCGTGGCCAAGACCTATGCCATGACCGGATGGCGGGTCGGCTGGATGATCGGCCCGTCCGACGTGATCAAGGCGGCGACGAACCTCCAGTCCCACGCCACGTCGAACGTCGACAACGTCGCCCAACGAGCCGCCTTGGCAGCCGTCGCCGGGCCGCTCGATCCCGTCCATGAGATGCGAGAGGCTTTCGATCGTCGGCGCCGCACGATGGTCGGCCTCCTGCGCGACATCGAAGGAGTCGACTGTCTCACTCCCGAAGGAGCGTTCTACGCCTTCCCGTCGTTCGAACGGTTGGTGGGACGCGAGTTCGCCGGAACGAGACCGGAGTCGACGCTCGACCTCGCCGCCGTGATCCTCGAGAAGGCCCATGTGGCGCTCGTACCCGGAGAGGCGTTTGGTGCTCCCGGCTACATGCGGATGAGCTATGCGCTCGGCGACGCCGATCTCGCCGAAGGCCTCGAGCGCCTCGGCGAGTTTCTGTCGCCCTAGTCCCGGATGACGATGTCGACGATCGAGGGCGGAGGGCGGTAGGCCAGTCGATTCAACGGCGACAGCGTTGCGGCAGGGTGGGCCACGGGAACGACGGTGTGGCCTTTCGACTGCGCCGCCAAC
>JBFKPQ010000100.1:0-8028 GCA_041628225.1 Acidimicrobiia bacterium
GACCCGGTGGACCGCGGCCAGGACTGCGTTCTTCGGGCGGGCCAGGTCGACGACGCCAGCCCTGCCTCCCGGCCGCAGCACGCGGTGGATCTCGGCCAGTGTGTCCTCGAGCGACGTGAGGTTCCGGAACACGTAGGCCGAGAACACCGCATCGAACGAACCGTCGGGGAATGGGAGGGACTCGCCGTAACCCACCACACGTTCGGCGATGGGGCTCAGCGCCAGCATCTCGGGCTCAGGGTCGAGCGCCACGACATCTCGCTCGCCGAACGCGGGCGCCGCCGCTCCCGTGCCGGAGCCGAGATCGAGCAGACGTCCCTCCGGTAGGTGGCTGATCACCTGTCGGCGCCAGTTCTGCTCCTGCCCCAACGACAGGACCCTGTTCAGCGTGTCGTAGCGCGCGGCGATCTCGGTGAATACGCCGCGCGAGCCCTCAACCTCCCAGGACATCGAACCCCACGTAGTCGCGGATCGCCTCTGGGATCACCACCGTGCCGTCGGCCTGCTGGTGGTTCTCCATGATGGCCAGGATGGTTCGCCCGACTGCCACCGCGGTGCCGTTCAGCGTATGGACGAACCGATTGCCTTCGTCAGACCGGTACCGGATCTTCAGTCGGCGCGCCTGGAAATCGGTCGTGTTCGAGCACGACGTGACCTCTCGGTAGTCCTGCTGCGACGGAATCCACGCTTCGATGTCGTACTTCTTGGCGGCCGACGCCCCCAGGTCTCCGGCCGCCACATTCACCACTCGGTACGGCAACTCGAGGGCCTGAACGATCTTCTCCTCGATGGCGAACAGGCGCTCGTGTTCGTCCCACGACTGGTCGGGGTGCACGAACGTGAACATCTCGACCTTGTCGAACTGATGGACCCGGAAGATGCCGCGGGTGTCCTTGCCGTAGGTGCCTGCTTCGCGCCGGAAACACGTCGAGAAACCGGCGTAGCGGCGGGGCAGGTCGGCTTCGTCGAAGATTTCGTCCATGTGCATGGCCGCCAGGGGAACCTCGGCGGTGCCGACGAGGAAGAGGTCGTCTTCGGGAACGGCATAGACCTGCTCTCGAGCTTCCGGGAAGAATCCGGTTCCGAACAGCGCCGGCTCGCGGACGAGGACGGGCGGGACGACGGGTGTGAAGCCTTCGGAGGCGAGCGTGTCGAGCGCCCAGCGGGCCAGCCCGAACTCGAGCATCACCGCCTGCCCTTTGAGGTAGGCGAACCGCGACCCGGACACCTTGGCGCCAGCCTCGACGTCGATGACGCCGAGCGCCTCACCCAGCTCCTGGTGGTCCCGGGCCTCGAACCCGAACTCGGGCTCGGCACCCCACCGTTTGATCTCGACGTTGCTCTCGTCTGTGGCGCCGTCGGGCACCGACTCGTGGGCGACGTTCGGGACCTGGATCCAGAGTTCTTGGAACTCTGACTCGAGTTGTTCGACCGTGGTCGACAGTTCTTTGTGCTCGTTGGCCAGTCTCCCTGCCGCCTCGATGGCGGCGGTGCGCTCGTCGGCCGAGAGATTGGCGATCTGCTTGCCTGCCTCTTTCTGGCGAGAACGGACATCGTCGGCGTCACGACGGGTGGTGCGGATCTGCTCGTCGAGCGCAGCGAGGCGGTCGAAGTCGATCGTGACGCCCCGCCGTGCGGTCGCCGCCGCCAATGCAGCAGGGTCGTCACGGAGCATGGCAATGTCGATCATCGGATTCCTGTTGGTCGGTGCGTGGGAATGGTACCGGCCCCGAGGGGCGACCCACTCGTGTTTGGGCGGATCGGTGCGACGCCTACCCGCCGGTGGTATCGGGTATCGGTGCCGACTCTGCGATGAAGACCTCGAGCGACTCGGGTGGGGGCGAGTCGCCAGTCGTCTCGGTCAGAACGCCGGCCACGATGCCATAGAAGCCTCCTCCCACCACCGGCAGGTCTTTGAAGGACACCGTCACTTGCGCACCCGTCTCGATGATGGCCACCCTTCGGGTCTGCTGCGTGATCAGGTTGCCGAGTTGCGACTTGAGTTGCACGAGCACGGTGAGGTTCTCCTCTGGGAGGTTCCCGTTGTTCGACACCACGACTTGCACTTCGAGCATTTCGACGAACGGCAGCCTGGTCACCCCGTTCTCGAGACCACCGGTCGGCTCGGGAACGGTCACGACGTTGGCGATGACGATGCCGCGCCGACCGACGAGGGTTTGGGCGGCCTGCAGTCGATTGACCAGCATCCCCAAGAAATCGGGCGTCGTACCGGCGGGCGGCAAGTAGGCGACGGGAGGCATGTCACTCGCCGTGATCTCGAGATCGGCCCGTAAGAGAGCCACCTCCTCGGCGAGCACGGCATACAAGCCGTCGCCGACGGCGAGACTGGCCAGGGCGTCGCCGAGCTCCGCAACTGCCACCGTGTTGGCCGGCTGATCGACCACCGCCAGTGTGGCCTCCTCGTATTTCTCGAGACCCCGCTGCCAGGATTCCAGCATCCGGATCGCCAGACGCAGCGTGCCGCGTGTCTGCGGCGACAGTTCCTCTTCGGCGGGCAGCGACACCAGGCTCTCGGCCACGGACGCCTGGATCTGGTCGAGCTGGGCGATGTATCGGTCGCGGTCGAGCGACACCGGCGACGTGACGAGTTGGCTGAAGCTCTCGGCGTTGAGTGCCTGGGTGGTGCCAAGGTCGCGCGCCGCATCGTGGAACGCGGTGGAAGCGAGGGTGTCGGACTGGAAGTTGCCGGCCGCCCAAAAGAGGAGGGCGATCACCGTCACGACCGCCGGGATGACGAGCCGCCACCGGCGGCGTCGGCGCGAGCGATCGGGGAACATTGCGTGGGCGAGGGGGGACTTGAACCCCCACGAGCTAATGCTCACAGGCACCTGAAGCCTGCGCGTCTGCCAATTCCGCCACTCGCCCGGAGTAGCAGCCGGGATCGTACCACGGACCCGATCGCATGAACTGGCCAGGCCGATACACTCGTCGTGTGAAACTCGTCCGCCACGTCGAACGCCGCCTCGAACAGCTGGTCGAAGGACTGGCCGGCAAGATGTTCCGCGGCCAGATGCATCCCGTCGAACTGGCGTCGCGGCTCATCCGAGAGGCCGACCTGGCCGTGTCCGACGATCACCCGGCCGGCCCGGCCGCCCCCAACGCCTTCGAGATACGGATCGCGCCCGAACTGTTGACCGACGAGCTACCGGCTGCATTCCTCCAGGAACTCGCCCGAGCGGTCGAGGACACCGCCATAGAGCGCGGGTGGCGTCTGCCCGGCCCTGTCAAGATCACGCTGCTGGAAGACCCCAATCTCACGACAGGGGTCAAGGTCGCCACCTCGTCGGAACCTGGACCTCTCCGCGCCTGGGCGCGCCTCACCGGATCGGACGGTTCCTTCGACATCGGCTTCAACCGGTCGATCATCGGGCGTGCCGACGCGGCCGACGTTCGCATCGTCGACCCGCATGTGAGTCGAGCCCATGCCGTCTTGTGGCGCGACGGCACCGGCTATTGGGTCGACGACCTCGGTTCGGCCAACGGCACGAAGGTCGACGGTCGCTCCGTCAGCGGCCCGGCTGCCGTGCACAACGGATCTCTCGTCGTGTTCGGGCGGGCCAGGCTCACTTTCCGCGTGCTCTCGACCGTATGACGGCGCTGATCCTCTCGGCGCTCAAGCTGATCTTCGTCGCGCTTCTGTTGCTCTTCGTGTGGCAGATCGCCAAAGCCATCGCCGCGCATCTCGGCGGTCTCCAGACTCCGAAGGCACCAAAGCGCGGCACCGAGATCGTGTTCGTCAGGTCCGACACCATGGCGGGAGTGGACTTCCACGTCGATGACGTCAAGGTCATCGGGCGCAGCGACCAGGCCGACATCGTCATCGACGATCCGTATGCTTCCGAGTTCCACCTGCGATTCTCCGCATCGGACGGCGTACTGATGCTGCAAGATCTCGGGTCGACCAACGGGACGTACGTCAATGGTCGTAGAGTGAGTGCGCCTACGCCGCTGAACCAGGGCGATGCGGTACAGGTGGGCAAGACGGTGATGGAGGTCCGATGACCCTGACCTGGGCTACCGGCACGCACGCCGGCCGAGTCCGAGCCGGTAATGAGGACCGCGTGTTTCCCGAGGCCGGCGGCAGCACCAGTGACCGCCTGCTCATCGCGGTCGCCGACGGCATGGGCGGCCATGTGGCGGGCGAGGTGGCGAGTTCGGTGGCGCTGGCCGCCGCCGTGGAGGCGGATGGTTCGGCCGGTGAACGGATCTCGTCGGGAAACCAGGCGGTCATCGCCGAATCACTCTCCCGGCCCGAGCTGCGAGGCATGGGCACCACCATCACGCTGGCCGACATCCGAGCAGACGGCACGATGGTCATCGGCCACGTCGGGGACAGTCGTGCATATCTGATCCGCGAGGGAACGATCACCCAGCTCACCCGCGACCACACGGTTGTCGCCGAATATGTGGCGACGGGCAAACTCGACCCCTCCGACGTCGCCAACCACCCGCAGCGCAGCGTCCTCACGCGCGCGGTCGGCCTCACCGACGATCTCGTGATCGACGAGCTCCAGGAACGATTGGCGGCGGGCGACCGTTTGATCCTCTGTTCGGATGGACTGAACACGATGGTCGACGACGAGGAGATCCTGCGGATCGCTTCTACGGGAAAGGCCGAGGCCACCGTATGGGCACTGATCGAAGCCGCCAACCAGGCCGGCGGACACGACAACATCACGGTGGCAGTGATCGACTGCTCGGCATGAGATGACCCGCAACGCCGCGGCGTCGCTCATCGCCGTCGCCACCTTCGTCGCCGCCTTCGGCGTCACCCTCGTCAACCTGGCGTCCGATCGGGGCGTCGACGCCCAGGTCGCGCTCACCTTCCTCGTCTTCGCGCTGGCGTTCGGATCGATGCACGTGGCGGTTCGTCAATGGGCACCGCACGCCTCACCGTATCTGCTCCCGTTGACGGCCCTGCTGGCGGCCATCGGGTTCGCGGAGATCTACCGGCTCGACCTCCGGCTCGCTGCCTTGCAGCGGTGGTGGCTCGTCATCGGCGCCGCCCTCGGTGTCCTGACGCTGTGGGCGCTGTCGCGATCTGGTACCGACGTGATCCGGCGCTACCGATACGTGTTTCTCGTCACGGCGTTGTTGTTGCTGCTCATGCCGCTCCTCCCCCTCGATTGGGGATTCCCGATCCGAGGCCGGCTCGTCAACGGGTCGCGGCTGTGGGTGGCCGCCGATCTCGGCTTCTTGGATATCCAGTTCCAGCCCGGCGAGATCGTCAAGCTCTTGTTGGTCGGGTTTCTCGCCTCTTACCTCGCCGAACGGCAGCCGTCGCTTTCGATGATGACCCGTCGTCTGGGTCGGGCCGCCATGCCCGAACCCCGCCAGTTCGTGCCACTGCTCATCGCCTGGACGGCCAGTTTCGCGGTCCTCGCCTATCAGCGCGATCTCGGTGCCTCACTGCTGCTCTTCACCATCTTCGTGGCGATGTTGTACGCAGCCACCGGTCGGTCGGCCTACCTGGCGGTCGGCGGAGGCATGTTCGCGGTCGGCGCGGCCGTCGCCTGGGCTTCGTTTGCGCACGTCCAACCGCGCGTCGACGCCTGGCTCCGCCCGTTCGAGGCTTACGACACGACCGGGTTCCAGATCGCCAACGGGCTCTTCGCCATGGGTAGTGGGTCGCTGTCGGGCTCCGGACTCGGCCTCGGACGCCCGACCCTCATCCCCTTTGCGGCGACCGACTTCATCTTCGCCGCCGTCGCCGAGGAGCTCGGCTACATCGGGTCGGTGGTCGTCCTGGCGCTGTATGCCCTCCTGGTCACCGTCGGGATGGGCATCGCCCTCCGTTCCCGTGACCTCTTCCGGAAGCTCTTGGCGGCGGGACTCACCTTCGCGCTCGGGCTCCAGGCGGTCCTCATCATCGGTGGAGTCGTGCGCCTCATGCCGCTCACGGGTATCACGCTCCCCTTCATGTCGTACGGCGGCTCGTCGCTCGTGGCGAACTTCGTCCTGATCGCGCTCTTGCTGCAGGTGTCGCACGAGGAGCGCGTATGAATGGCCCGATCCGCCGGCTGACGTTGGTGTTGCTCGTCGGCATCGCCTTTCTGCTCGCCAACGTCACGTACATCCAGGCCATCGCCGGACCTGATTACCGGGACGACCCCCGGAACCGTCGCGTCCTGTTGGGACGTACCGCCAAGGAGCGGGGAGCGATCGTCGACCGCACCGGCGAGGTTCTCGCCGCGTCGGGCGAGAACCCGGACGAACCGGGGTTCTTGCGGGTGTATCCGCAAGGGGACCTCTTCGCCCACCCGATCGGCGTCAGTTCGCTGCTGTTCGGAGATCGCGGTCTGGAGCAGACGTACGCAACGCGGCTCCGGTCGAAAGAAGACCTGACGATCTCGGACATCGTCAACGCCCTGCTCGGCCGTGACCTGCGACCCGAGAGCCTGGTGCTGACCATCGATGCCGAACTGCAACGAGTCGCAGCCGACGCGCTCGGCAACCAACCGGGGGCGGTCGTGGCCATCGACCCGGCAACCGGAGCCGTGCTGGCCTACGTATCGTCGCCTTCGTACGACCCGACGTCGCTCCTCGGACCGAACGCGGGTCCCGCCGGCGACGCCCTCACCGCCAACCCCGACCAACCGCTGCGCGACCGGGTCACCAACCAGTCATACCCGCCGGGATCGACGTTCAAGATCGTCACGGCGGCCGCCGCCCTGGAACTCGAACTCGCCACACCCGAATCCACGTTCGAGGACCCGCCGACGCTCGAACTCCCCGGATCGACCGCCACGATCTCGAATTTCGGGGGCGGGCGGTGCGGCACCGGCGACGGGGTGAGCCTCCGCACGGCTTTTGCCCGATCGTGCAACACCGTCTTCGGACAGCTGGCCATGGATATCGGCCCAGAGGCGCTCGCCGAGACGGCGAGCAGCTTCGGCTTCGGCTCCGACATCCCGTTCGAGTGGACGGTCCTCGATTCGGTCTTCCCGTCCGGTCTCGACGATCCATCGCTCGCCCAGAGCGGCATCGGACAGCGCGACGTGCAAGCGACGCCCTTGCAGATGGCCCTGGTGGCTGCGGCCATCGCCAACGACGGGGTCGTGATGGAGCCGTATCTCGTCGAACAGATCCTCGATGCTGACGGCGCCCTCATCGAAGCCCACACGCAGGCGGAGTGGAGGCGGGCGGTGTCCCCCGCCACGGCAGCCGCAATGCGCGACCTCATGCGCGCCGTGGTGGCGTCCGGCACCGGACGGGCGGCAGAGGTCGCCAACATCGCCGTGGCCGGAAAGACCGGAACGGCGGAGACCGGCCGAGGCAACCCGCATGCCTGGTTCGTCGGATTCGCTCCGGCGGCCAATCCCACCATCGCGGTAGCGGTCGTCGTCGAAAATGGCGGGGACGCGGGCAGCGAAGCGACGGGCGGAGCCGTGGCCGCTCCTATCGCGTCTGCGGTCATCGCAGCATGGAGTGGGCGATGAGCGACCCTACAATTCGCGGCATGCAACCTGGTCAGCGGCTGCTCAACCGCTACGAACTGATCAAACACATCGCCCGGGGCGGGATGGCCGACGTGTGGGAGGCGACCGATACGCTGCTCGGGCGGCGCGTGGCGATCAAGGCACTCCACAGCCAGTTCTCCACCGATGAGGCCTTCATTCGACGGTTCCGTCGTGAAGCCCAGGCCGCCGCCAACCTCAGCCACCCCAACATCGTGTCGATCTTCGACTGGGGAGAAGAAGACAACTCCTACTTCATCGTGATGGAGCTCGTCGAGGGACGGTCGCTCCGCGACGTGCTGCGATCCAACGACCGCCTGCTCCCCCGTCGGGCTGCCGAGATCGCCGCCGAGTCCGCGGCCGCCCTCGCGATTGCGCACCGCGCCGGACTGGTGCACCGCGATATCAAACCCGGCAACATCCTGCTCGCCGAAGACGGCACGGTGAAAGTGACCGACTTCGGCATTGCGCTGGCGTGGGACGACTCCGCCCAACTCACCAGGACCGGCGCCGTGATCGGCACCGCCACGTATTTCAGCCCCGAACAGGC
>JBFKPQ010000101.1:0-7960 GCA_041628225.1 Acidimicrobiia bacterium
CCTCCGGCGTCACCTCACTGAGGGTGAGGCGGAACCTGGGGTTTCCGTTCCGTCCCCTCACGCGGCATCAGTCTGGGGGACGATCGGTTAACGGACGGTGAAGGCCGACCTAGATGCAGACCAAACCTCAGCCGTCGATGAGCTCGGTGCTGGGCCGGTAGCTCGACCAGGCGAACCAGAAGGTGTCGAGATGCGGGATCGCCTCGAGTTGCGATCCGGCGAGGTCTCCGGCGGTCGCCAGACCGGCGATCGACCACTCGGTGCCGGTCTCGACGTCGACGAACCCCCCGTCGTGCGTCTCGAAGGTCAGGATCCGGCCGTCGACCGTCGACGAGAAGACGCCGACCGAGCCCACGTCCCGACCCCCATCGACGTTCGCAGCTTCCAGTGCCGAATGCTGTCCGGCCTTCCAGAAGATCACGAGGTCGGTGCTGCCGATCCGACCCGCCACCGCGTTGGCGGTGCCTGCCGCCACGCCGTCGAGCGCCCACGCCGCCGACTCGTCGCCGATCGTCACGCCGACCACCCTGCGCATGAGCGCGGCGCGCTCGTCGGCGTCTCCGCGGAACAGGAACGGCGTTCGTTCCTCGTCGTCGTATCCCTGATACGGATTCCTGCCATACGCCCGAGAGAATCCCGTCTGCTCGCGATCGAGTACCTGTGCGTCGGGGAAGTTGGCCTTGAAATCCGACCAGCCGATCAGTGGGGACGGAATGGGCGTGAGCTCGGTGCCGACCAACGCACCGATCACGGCCCGGCCGTCGTAATGGGTCCACAGCGACTCGGTCGCACGGTCGTACATCACCAGCGCCGAGTTGTAGAGACGACCCGACGTACCGAACGTGGTCACCTCACCGTCGATGACGCGCTCATACGTGACCGCCGAGTTGCACAGCGGGCAATACGTCACCGAGACCGCAACGCCCCCGACGGTGTCGTTGACGATCTCGTGCCAGATCAAGATCTGCACCGGGTAGGCACGAACATCCCCGTCGATGTCGAGGTACACAACCGGTTCGTTGTCCTCGATCCACACGTCGGCAGTGCCGACATCGACAAACTTCGGATCGTCGATCGGCGGGATTCCGTCGGGCGGCGGACCTCCGGAGATCACGTCGGAAGGCTCGATGAGCGGTTCGGGGAACGCGGGGTGGTCGTACCCATCCCGCAGCGCCGACGGCACCCCTGGCTCGGCGGCAGACGACGTGCCGGTCGTTTCGACCGGTGCGGGAGTCGCCGTCACCGCGGGAACGGTGCCATCGCCGGCGACACCGGCGCACGCCGAGACGACGAGGGCGAGAGCGAGCAGGAGCGTGAGTCGACGTTGCACAGCCGCGACAACCACCCGCATCCTCCAATCATCCTCAACTGTCGCCGATCCGACAGTCAGTGCTCGTCCAAGACCGAGACGAGTCGGGTCACCTGCTCGTCGACCAGGCGACCGCCGAGCACCAGCCCGGCAAACCAGATCACGGCGCCATAGGCGAGCGCGCCGACGGCCACGGCGGTGGTCCCTGCCGATCCCCACCGCGCCCACGCCAGCAGCCCGGCCATCCCGACCGGCGCCAGGGCGATAGCACCGACGATCATGCCTCCGAGCGCCGCCACCGCCGCCTGCCAAGACCCGGTTCGATTGGCGAAGAGGTTGTCGTCGGGCATGGGGTACGCGCCAAGCACCGAGAGCACGTTGCCGATCCCGGCCCACAGCATCGCCAGGCCTCCCGCCGCCAGCAACGCGCCCGGGACGTGGACGGCCGAACCGGCGGCCCACGCCAGCATCGCCGCCAACGGAACGACCAGCACCGCCGAACCGATGAACGCAGCGATGTTCTTGCCGGCGAGGATCGTCCGTCCGGAGATGGGCGCCACGACGTACCCCCACATCGATGCGCCGTCGAATCCGAGCGCATTGAACGTGAGCGGGGCCACCAGCAAGAACCCGGCCGCCCCGGCGAGGTAAGGCGCCATCGGATGATGCAGGTCTCCGCGCACCGTCGCCACCACGAGCCCGACCACGACGATCCCGGTTCCGAAGAGCTGCGCGCGGTACCGGATGTCGCGACGGACGTACACGAGTTCTTTGGCCGCGACGGCTCCCACCGCCCCGCGCGGGAGCCACCTCGGCTGCAACCGCCGCGCGCCCCGGGCGGAGCGGACGTGATCCGACACCACCGTCGTCTGCAGCCGGCGCAGCGCCCATCCCCACAGCACGACCAACCCGCCCGAGGTCGCCGCGCCGTACAACAACACGGCCGACGGTGCGAGCAACTCCCCGGCCGCGACGCGCGGCCCGACGGTCCCGAGCGCGCCGGCTGGATTCCACTCGACGGCGCCACTGGCAACACGGCCCGCGGCGCCGAGACCGGCTCCCGCGACACCTTCGGCGATGAATCCACCGATGAGGGACGGAAGCACGAACAGGGTCATGACGACCATCGTGACGACGTCCCGGGTGCGCCGGCGACGCAGGAGGTCGCTGAGCACGGTGGTCAGGAGTCGACTCGCGCCAATCATCATCACGGTGAACACACCGACGCCTGCCAGACCAACGACGCGCGGTGCTAAGCCACCTCCGACACCCACCACGACACCCAGGCCGAGCGACAGGGCCGTGAACACGGCACCTGGGCTCAACAACGCCGCACCAGCCAAGCCGGTCGCCAGGGTCCTCGTCGACAGCGGCAACAACTCGAAACTGCGAGGCTGCAGCGTCTGGTCGAACGAAGCAGCCACGAGCGGCAGCAGCAGCCAGAAGAAGGCGTACGCTGTGAACACGGAGGCGAGCACGACCGTGGATTGCTCGGGAACCGCGCCGAGCACGATCGTCACGAGAGCGCCGGCGCCCAGCCCCAGGGCCACCGCCAGCATCCAGACCAGGACGGCGCCCGCCTGTGCAAACGTGCCCGATCCGCCGAACGCGTTTCGGATCACGGCCAGCTTCAACCGGAAGAACGTCCCAACCATCCCAAACCCTCCGGGCCGAGCGCCGCTCCGCCCACGAGATCGACGAACACATCCTGCAGGCGCCGGCCCTCGGTGATCCGGTCGACGGGTCCGGCCGCCAACAGCCGTCCGTGGTCGATGATCATGATCTCGCTGCAGAGTCGTTCCACGACGTCCATGGCGTGGTCGGAGAAGACGACCGTTCCTCCACCGTCGACATGGCGGCGCAGGATCTGTTCGACCACCTGACGCGACACCGGATCGACGCCGGCGAACGGCTCATCCAGGAACACGACGCGCGGCCCGTGCAGCAGGGCGGCCGCGATCGCGACCTTCTTGGTCATCCCCAGCGAGTAGTCGGCCACCAGAACATCCGCATCGTCGGCGAGCCCGAGCACACCCAACAACTCAGCCGCACGCTGTTCGATGACGGCGGGATCCATCCGCCGCAGCAAACCGTTGAACTCGAGGAGCTGGCGGCCAGTCAGTTTCGGAAACATGCCGGGTTGATCGGGCACGACCCCGAACACCGTCTTGGCGGTGACGGGATCGTCCCAGACGTCGGTTCCGGCGACCCGCACGATGCCGGCATCGGGGCGGAGCAAGCCGGTCGTCATCCGCAACAGCGTCGTCTTCCCGGCCCCGTTGGGGCCCGTGATACCGAAGAACACCCCGGACGGGACGTCGAGCGTGAAATCGAAGACGGCGAGCGTGGCGCCGAAGCGCTTCGTCAATCCCCGGTATGAGACGGCGGTCACGGACGACAGGTTACCCACGGATTACGAACCGCCTCCGGCCGGTTGATTGCGGTATGCAGAACATCATCGGCGTCTTCGAAGGTGGCGGAGTCAAGGGCATCGCGCTGGCCGGCGCCGCCGCGGCCACCCTCGACCACGGCTACCGATTCGAGCGCATCGTCGGCACGTCGGCCGGCGCGCTCGTCGGGTCGCTCGTCATGTCGGGCTACACCTCCGACCAATTGCGTTCGGCGGTGTGCGCCATCGACTGGGCCGACCTCCTCGACCCGTTCCCCGAGACGCGTCTCCCCCTGATCGGCAAGCACATCGCCATCGTCACCCGCCGGGGCCTGTACCGCGGAGATCGACTGGAGGCCGTCTGGACGGACCTGTTGGCGACCAAGGGTGTGACGGCGTTCACCGACCTGGGAGGGGTGTTCCGGGTCGTCACCACCGACCTCACCCACACCCGCGGACTCGTCTTCCCAGATGTCCTCGACGAGTACGGCCACAATCCGGACACGTTTCCCCTGGCGCGGGCCGTGCGAATGTCGGCCTCGGTGCCCTTCGCTTTCGCTCCCGTGCCGTTCGAGAACCTCCGGACGGGTGACCGTTCGTTGCTCGCCGACGGAGCGATGGCAGCCAACTTCCCGATCCAAGTGGTCGACCCCGAAGCCGGACTGCCCGCCGTAGGGTTCCGGTTCATCGACCAGCCCGGCACGCATCCGCACCGGGCCATCGGTGGGCCGCTCGACCTGGCGGCAGCCGTCATGTGGAGCGGGGTGGGGGCGCGCGAGGGCCTCCCGGCGCTCCAGTCCCCCCTCGTCGACATCATTCGCATTCCCTCGTCGCGGTCGGGCCTCGACTTCGATCTGACGCCTCGCCAAGCCGGCGTGCTCTTCGAGGAGGGCTATGCGGCCGCGGCGGACGAACTCGAACAACGCCCCCTCGTACCCCAGGTACCCTGACCCACATGTGCGGTCGTTTTGTCCAAGCCCAGGATCTCGACGACTACCTCGAGTACTTCGCAATCGACTCGGTCCGTCTCGACGAGGACATCGCACCCAGTTACAACGTCGCCCCCACCGACCCGGTGCTGGCCGTGGCCGAGCACGACGACGAGCGCATCCTCGGGCGGTTCCGGTGGGGTCTCATCCCCCACTACGCCGACAACCGCAAGACGATCCACATCAACGCCCGGCTGGAGACCGTCGCCACGAAGGCGGCGTTCAAGTCGTCGTTCGCCAAGCGCCGGTGCCTCATCCCGGCCGACGGCTTCTATGAATGGGAGAAGCGGGACGACGGCACCAAACAGCCGCACTACATCCGGCTCGAAGGAATGCCGATGGCGTTCGCCGGCATCTGGACCCGCTGGACAGATCCGGCCTCCGGCGAGAAGCTGCGCACGTGCTCGATCATCACGACAGACGCCGACCCGCTCATCGAGCCGGTCCACGACCGGATGCCGGTTTCGGTGCAGCCCGATTTGTGGGATGCCTGGCTCGATCCGAAGCTCACCGATCCGAGCGAGTTGGTGGCACTGCTCGACGCCAACCATCCCGGAGGGTTCGTCGATACCCTCGTGTCGACAGCCGTGAATTCGGTGCGCAACAACTCCGTGGAGCTGATCCTCGAAGTCGAGTCCTAGACGGCGGCCACGGCTCTCGCCGTGTGGCAGTCAACCGGCCTCGGAATGGGTGACCGGCTGTTCGCCCATCCACTCGCGGAGCGTGTTCTTCAGCTTTGTCTGCTGGATGAACAGGTCCTGTTCCGGGGTGGACGCCCCGGCGGCCTGGGGAGCCTTCATGTAGAAGCTCAGCCACTCCTGCACACCGGACTCGCCGGCGCGCTGTGCCAGGTCCATGAACAGCGCCAGATCGAGCACGATGGGCGCGGCGAGAATGGAGTCGCGGCACAAGAAGTCGACCTTGATCTGCATCGGGTAGCCCAGCCACCCGAAGATGTCGATGTTGTCCCACCCCTCCTTGTTGTCGCCGCGGGGCGGGTAGTAGTTGATGCGTACCACGTGGTCGATCTGCCCGTACAGATCGGGGTATACCTCGGGTTGGAGGATGGTGTCGAGCACGCCCAGCTTCGAAACCTCCTTCGACTTGAAGTTCTCGGGGGCGTCGAGCACCTCGCCGTCCCGGTTGCCGAGGATGTTCGCCGAATACCAGCCGCGCAGGCCCAGCATCCGAGCCTTGAACCCGGGGGCCAGCATCGTTTTGATGAGGGTCTGGCCGGTCTTGAAGTCCTTGCCGGCGATCGGCACGCCGCGCGCCTTCGACAGTTCGACCATGCATGACAGGTCGACCGTGAGGTTGGGTGCCCCGTTGGCGAACGGAACGTCGGACTGCAGGGCCGCATACGCATAGATCTGGCTGGGCGAGATGTTGTCGTCGTCGTTCTTGAGACCCTCCTCGAAGGCCGCCAACGACGCATGCACCGCCGACGGTTCTTGAAACGCCTCCGTGGAACCGCACCACACCATCACGAGCCGGTCGCAGTCGTTCTCCTCCTTGAAGCGAGCGATATCGTCGATGAGGGCCATCGCCTGTTCCCACTTGTTCGAGATGTTCTTGACGCGCACGCCTTCGAGGCGCGACACCCACCGCTGATCGAACACGGCGTCCATCGACACCACACCCTCGAGCTCACTGGAGATCCCGGACAGGTCGCCGCCATCGAGCACGCCGGCGGTGTGGGCCGCCTCGAGCGCGTTGGGCGAGAGCGGATCCCAACCCCCGAAGACGAGGTCGTCGAGCTCCGCCAACGGGACGAAATCGCGGATGAGTGGGTTGCGATTCTCTTCCTTCGTGCCGAGACGGATGTGAGCCATCTGCGACACCGACCCGATCGGCGGCTTGAGCCCCCGCCGGGCGGCGATCACACCAGCGATGAACGTGGAAGCCACCGCGCCCATGCCGGGGAGGAGGACTCCGAGGCGGCCGTTGGCTGGAGCAATCGTTCGTGCAGTCATGCCGTCATGATAAGCGGATGCCGGAGGTGCTCACGGTCCGTGCCAGTGACCTGACCTGGCCCGGACGAGCTGCACCCGGCTCGCTTTCACCTAGCCTCACGGGCATGACCATCGACGTAGCCGTCCGCTCTGCCACGCTGCTCGGCGAGTGCCCCGTATGGGACGGCCGGACGGCGTCGCTGTGGTGGGTCGACATCGAGGGCAAGCGCATCCACCGCTGGACACCGAACACCGATACCCACCAATGGCAGCCGGTTCCGAGCCGCCCCGGTTCGGTGGCCCTCACCGGCGACGACGACCTCTTGCTCGTGGCCTCCGAGGGCGACCTCGCCTGGTACCGATGGTCGAGCGGCGCCTTCGAGCATTGGTTCGAGCTGGAACCCGACCCCGGCAAGAACCGGTTGAACGACGGACGCTGCGATCCCGCCGGTCGTCTATGGGTCGGTTCCATGTGGGATCCGACCTCGGATCGGATGTTCACCGGCTTCCTCCACCGGGTCGAACCAGACGGCAGCTTCTCGACCGAACGCGACCTCGTCGGGGTCGCCAACGGACTGGCCTTCTCCCCGGACGGGTCGACGATGTACTTCGCGGATACACCCCACTTCACGGTGTGGGCATACGATTACGACGTCGCCACGGGCGGCCGCTCGAACGAGCGGCCGTTCATCGATTACACCGACGTCGCCGGCAAGCCGGACGGCGCCTGCGTGGACGAAGAGGGTTGCTACTGGTCGGCGGCGGTGCGCGGTGGAGCGTTGCACCGGTTCACGCCCGACGGGCGGCTCGACCGGACCGTCGACCTCCCCGTGTCGCGCCCGACCATGCCGGCCTTTGGCGGCGACGCACTCGACACGCTGTTCGTCACGTCCATCGGCGGCGGCGATCCCGACGAACCGCTCGCCGGGACGATCCTCGCTCTCGACGTCGGCGTCCGCGGCCTGCCCGAGCCGCGCTTCGGCGGCCTTCCCCGATGACGGCGAAAAATCCCGACGTCGTGGCTCTCGCCGCTCCCCCCCGCCGACGGGTCAGCCATCCTGTACCGCCACCACGGCGCCGCCGACCGCACCCGCCCCATCATCCACGAGCTCATGCCTGATCGCATCGTCGTCACGAGGCGGCCTCCGGAAGGGGCCCTGGAGATGCTGGCAGCCGTCGGTGACGTGTGGTTGTGGCCGGAGGACCGGGCCATCGATCGGAACGTCCTGTTGACCGAGGCACAGAGCGCGGCCGGCATCTACTGCATGCTCACGGACCTGATCGACGAAGCATTGCTCGACGCGGCGACCCGGCTCCGAGC
>JBFKPQ010000102.1:0-7881 GCA_041628225.1 Acidimicrobiia bacterium
ATGTGGGTGGTGAGCGTGGTGACCCCGGGAAACGAACGATCGGCACAGGCCCACCTCGGCGGCAACGTCGAAGTCATGGAAGCGAATTACGTCCGCCGGCTCGCCCGCGATGCGGCCACCGAGTTCGGCGTGCAGGCCGAGTTCGAGGTCCTCCACACGGAGGACACCGCTGAGGCGATCGTCGACTTCGCCGGCGACGACGGAACCATCGTGATGACGACGCACGGCCGATCCGGCATCAGCCGGCTCTTTGGCGGGAGTGTGACCACTGCCGTCGTGGCGCAGTCGCCGCGGGCCGTGGTGATCTACCGACCCGAGGACTGACCCGGCTCTCCGTCCCGAGCAGAGATCTCGTCTGTGAGGCGGCCGAGGATCGATCCACATACGTCCTCGAGCTGAGCGACCTGCTCGGGCGACAGGTCTCGAAACACCACGTCGCGCACGTGCGCCACATGACCCGGTGCCGTTTCGACCACCTTCGCCATGCCACCGTCGGTCAGGCGCGCCACCGTCACGCGGCCATCGTCGGCCAACGGGGCTTTCTGGACGTAGCCACGGCTCTCGAGCCGCGCGACCGCATGCGACAAACGGGACAGCGACGCGTTCGACTGGCGCGCCAGGGCGCTCATTCGGAGCTGCCGATCGGGAGCTTCTGACAGCATGGCGAGGATCCAGTAGTCGAACCCCGTCAGGTCCGCGTCGCAGCGGAGATTGCTGTCCAGCGACGCCGGCAGCAGCGTGGCCACGCCGATAAGGTTGCGCCAGGCGCGCTGTTGGTCGTCGGTGAGCCACTCCGTCATGGAGCGCATGCTACGACGTCAGGCCACCCCTGCGGAGGGTCGGGCGAAATGTCCCGACAGGCGCGCTACTTCGGAACCGAGCGCCAGGAGCTGCGTGTCCACGGCCGCATCGACGATCTGGCCGTCCGTGATGGCCTGGGAGGCTCGGGCCACGGGCACGACGAGCGGAACCGCAATACCCCGCAACGCTCGGACCATGAAGCCCATGGTGTTGATCGCCTGGAGACCGTGGGTACCGCCGGCGGCGGCGATGAGCCCGACCGGCTTGTCGGCGAGGTATGGCGGATCGTCGGAGGCGAGCAGTTGGAGCCAGTCGATGGCGTTCTTGAACGCTCCCGATACCGTCCCGTGATAGAGCGGCGACGACCAGATCATCCCGTCTGCTCCACGGATGGCGTCCAAGAGAGCGTCGAGCGACGCAGGCGCAGGCGCGCCGGGCCGAAACATCGGCAGGTCGAGTTCGGCGACATCGAACCGTTCCGTGCTCGCACCGGTGCGCTCGGCTCCCGCCAGCGCTCGCTCGAGGGCGATCCGACTCGTCGAGGCCGAAGCGAGCGAACCGCCGAGACCGACAACGCGTGAGGAGGCCATCAGACCGCCACCTGCAGGTCGATGAGATGGCCGGTGTGCGTCGCCTTGGCGGCCAGGTAGCGGCCGTTGGACGGCGAGACGTGCACACCGGTCCGTTCTTGCGAACGAATCGTGATGCCGTGCTCCGCCAGCTGGAAGGCTTTGTCGGGGTTGTTCGACAGCAGGTCGATCTCGGTGACGCCGAGCGCCGACAACATCTGGGCGGCGGCGGTGTAGTCGCGCAAGTCGTCGGCATGACCGAGGGCCCGGTTCGCCTCGTAGGTGTCGAGCCCGGCGTCCTGGAGGGCGTACGCATCAAGTTTCTCGTACAGACCGATGCCACGCCCCTCCTGGCGCAGGTACAGCAAGAAGCCACCGACGGAGGCGATGCGTTCGACCGCCTCTCGCAGCTGCGGTCCGCAGTCGCACCGTTGCGAGCCGAACACGTCGCCCGTCAGGCATTCCGAGTGCGGACGGACGAGCACCGATCCAGAGAGAGCCGACTGCCAGTCCCCAAGGCCGAGGGCAAGGTGCTCTTCGTCGTCGGCGAGACCGTCGAACGTGAACACGTCGGCGTGGGTGACATAGCCATCACCGAAACGTACGGGTACCGACACATGGCGGCGGATCCGGGCGGTTTCGATCATCATCTCTCCTCGGGTTACTTGAACCATCAACCTACGACGGGGTGCGACTATTCCACCGTTGACACGTCGTGCGATATCGGGTAGCTTAGTTGAAGGTTCAAGTCATGTCCAACGAATTCACCGACTCCCGTATCCCTGCTCTGTTCCTGTCCCATGGTGCGCCGCCCCTCGCCGACGATCCCGTCTGGACGCGCCAGCTCGCCTCGTGGAGCGGCGGCCTGCCGCGCCCGACCGCCATCCTCATCGTGTCGGCTCACTGGGAGGCCGACCCGCTCACGATCGGCGCGACCACCACGGTTCCGCTGTACTACGACTTCTGGGGCTTCGCACGCCGTTACTACGAGGTGCAGTACCCCGCCCCCGGCGCTCCGGCGCTGGCCGCCGAGATCCGCAAGCTGCTCCACGGTGCCGGATACCGAACCCACGACGACCCAGACCGCGGCTTGGACCACGGGGCGTACGTTCCGCTGGTCGAGATGTATCCGGATGCGGACATTCCGGTTCTGCAGATCTCCATGCCCACACTCGACCCGACCACCTTGCTGGAGATCGGCAAACGCCTGGCGCCACTCCGAGACCAGGGCGTGCTCATCATTGGCTCCGGCTTCTCGACCCACAACCTGCGGCTCATCGACATGTCCGCCGGCCTCGACGCCCCCGCGCCAGGGTGGTCGGCCGAGTTCGATGACTGGCTCCGGTCCACCGCCGCCGCCGGCGACATCGACGCGCTGATCGACTTCGAACGCAAGGCTCCTGCCGCGCGCGTCGCCCACCCGCGCATCGAACACTTCGCACCGTTGTTCGTGACGCTCGGAGCCAGCCTCGAAGAGGCAACGGCCACCTCGGTGATCGATGGATTCTTCATGGGCTTGTCGAAACGGTCGTTGCAGTACGGCTGATACCGCATAGCCGGGGCCACCACTAGGCTCCGTCACCACCCACACCACCGAGGATTCCATGACCACCGATTTCAAGGTTGCCGACCTGACCCTGGCCGACCTCGGCCGCACCGAGATCCGGCTTGCAGAAAACGAAATGCCGGGCCTCATGGCGCTGCGCTCGGAATACGGGCCTTCCCGACCGCTGGCGGGTGCCCGCATCGCCGGCTCACTGCACATGACCGTGCAGACTGCCGTGCTCATCGAAACCCTCACGCATCTCGGCGCCGACGTCCGATGGGTGTCGTGCAACATCTTCTCGACGCAAGACCCGGCCGCCGCGGCCGTGGCCGTCGGAGCCGGTACGGTCGAGGCGCCCGCCGGTGTGCCGGTCTTCGCCTGGAAGGGCGAGACGCTCGAGGAGTACTGGTGGGCGACCGAGCAGCTGTTCCGGTGGCCGGACGGCGGTGGGCCGAACCTCATCCTCGACGACGGCGGCGACGCCACGATGATGGTGCACAAGGGCCTCGAGTTCGAGAAGGCCGGTGCGGTCCCGCAGCCCGTGTCCGACGATTCCGAAGAGTGGCAGGTGTTTCTCGAACGCCTCCGGACCATGCAGGCCGAGGACCCGGCGTTCTGGGCGCGCATCGCTCCTGGCATTCGCGGCGTCTCCGAGGAGACGACCACCGGAGTGCACCGGCTCTATCAGATGCGCGACGCGGGAACCTTGCTCTTCCCGGCCATCAACGTCAACGACGCGGTGACCAAATCGAAGTTCGACAACCTGTACGGCTGCCGCCACTCCCTGATCGACGGGATCAACCGGGCGACCGATGTCATGATCGGCGGCAAAGTGGCCGTCGTCTGCGGCTACGGAGACGTGGGCAAAGGGTCGGCGCAGTCGCTGCGCGGACAGGGCGCCCGGGTGGTCGTGACCGAGATCGACCCCATCTGCGCGCTCCAGGCCGCCATGGAAGGGTTCGAGGTCGTCCGGCTCGATGACGTCGTGGAGACGGCCGACATCTTCATCACCGCCACCGGAAACAAGGACATCATCACGGCCGACCACATGGCCCGCATGAAGCACCAGGCGATCGTGGGCAACATCGGCCACTTCGACAACGAGATCGACGTCGCCGGCGTGCAGAGCCGAGCCGACGTGCAGCGTGTCCGGGTCAAGCCGCAGGTCGACGAATACCGATTCGACGACGGCCATTCGGTGATCTTGCTGTCGGAGGGCCGGCTGCTCAACCTGGGCAACGCCACGGGCCACCCGAGCTTCGTGATGTCGTGCTCGTTCTCGAACCAGGTCCTCGCCCAGATCGATCTCCACGAGAACGCCGACCGGTACGGAATGACGGTCACGACACTGCCGAAGGAGCTCGACGAACTGGTCGCCCGGTTGCACCTCGACGCGCTGGGTGTGCGCCTCACGACCATGACCAAGGAACAGGCCGACTACATCGGCGTACCGGTGGACGGCCCGTACAAGAACGAGCACTATCGGTACTGACTCGGAGTCTGGACCCACAATGACCAGAGCCCCCGGTCACCCGGGGGCTCTTTGGGCTCGTCGCCCTAGGTCGATGGGAGGTCAGGCAGTGACCCGCTCCTCTTCGGTGACCATGGGGAAGACCAGGGTGGGTTCACCCTTGGAGACCCACACCATTCCGAACCCGGCCAGCATGAATGCCAGACCCACACCGGCGAAGATGCCGGCCAGTCCGAGGCCCAGCTGCAGGGCGGAGTGGGTGACCGTTCCGACGCCCAGCTCGGCGAACAGACCGTGGGCGGTGCCGCTCCACGCCTGGCTCCGGGCCGGACCCTCGAGCGGGTGACGGCGGTCGAAGTCGGTCCAGTACTTGCCATCCACGGGAACCTCGTACTCGCCTGCGGCGAAGAACTCACCCTCGTACTCGACGTCAGCGTCGAGCACCACGGTCTGCGTGCCGTGCAGGATGTGGTAACCGATGGTCGCCATCTGGAACATGTACTCGCTGCCGGTGTTCACCAGCGGATCATTCGGATCGAGATCGGCCTCGACGACCGGGTAACCCCAGTCCTCGGTGAGCAGCGCCATGATCGCCTCGGCGCCTTCGGTGGTGCCACGGTCGACCAGCTGGCCGTCTTCGTTATAGCTCAGTGTCACGTTCTGGGCTTCGCTGAACTTCTGCAACGACTCGTAGCCGTTCTGCACCTGGAAGAACGCCACCGCACCTGCGGCCACGAACACCAGACCCATGATTGCCAGGAAGAACCCAACCGTCCGGATTCGATTCAACATTGCTGCTACCTCCGATGAGCAGGATTGTGAAACTTTTCACAATGTATCATCGGCGCTCGAACCGACTTTCTCAAGCCGAGGAAGACCCTCCCCGCAAGGACCAAAGTCCCAACCCATGGATGACCGAACCGGTCGGGCTGGGCCGTGGCCCCTGTCCTACAGTTCCAACGCGTTCGAGCGGGCGATCGACCCGAGATGGCAGCCCGACGGCTTCACCGTGCGCTCCTGGGTAGCGCGGTCCACGCCGATCAGGCCGAACTGCATGCGGTATCCCACAGCCCATTCGAAGTTGTCGAACGCCGACCAGTGG
This sequence comes from Acidimicrobiia bacterium, assembly GCA_041628225.1. Taxonomy (GTDB): domain Bacteria; phylum Actinomycetota; class Acidimicrobiia; order Spongiisociales; family JAENVV01; genus JBFKPQ01. The sequence goes on from JBFKPQ010000102.1 coordinate 5,490, forward strand.
ATATAGCCGGTCAGGGGGACCCCGTCGGCGATGGCGGCGTGCAGCGCGGCGAGGCCATGGTCGATGAACTCGACCCGTTCGGCGTCGTCGGTGGCCGCGATGCCGTGCTCGGTGACGATCACGTCTTTACCCGGCAGCAGCTCGGCGGCCCGACGCACCGTGGCGGCGATCGCTTCGGGTCGCCACTCGTACCCCATGTCCGTGCGACGGATCTCGCCGGACGAGCCCTGGCCGAGCTTCGACTGTGAACGGAGCGCCGGCGGGACGACGAGGCGCCGGATCGCCGGCGTCTCGACGAGCAGCCTGGCGAGCGGTCGCAGTGGATTGGGCACGTTGATCTGGACCCGAGTGTACGTCTGGACGCCCACGAAGTCATCGTCCTCAGACACCTCGAAGAAGGTGTCCTCCATCCGATCTCTGATGTAGTCACGGAGCGGCGCTCCGCCTTCGTTCGCCTCCCACTCGACCATGGCGTGGGTGGCACCGACGCGGGCGTCGGGTCGGCTCTCCTTCACCGACTCGAGGCCGCAGGCGTGACCGCGGCGCAGACCGGCGATGGCCGCCTCCCACGACGCTTCGTCCTTCGTCCCGGGCGGAAAGTCCAGACCGCCGAGGTACCCGCCATATGCCACGATGCCGGGCTCGTTAATCGTGCAGTACCAATCGACACGATCCCCCAGTGCCCGCACCAGCCGATCGCAGTAGCGGGCGAACAGTTCCGGAGCATCGGGAGCCATCCATCCTCCCCGCCCGGCCAACCAGATCGGGAGGGTGAAGTGGTTCAAGGTGACCATGGGCGTCATCCCGGCCTCGAGCACCGCCTCGGTCACGTCGACGTAGTGGGCGAGCGCCGCCTCGTCGAACGTGCCTTCCGCCGGTTCGATCCGACTCCACTCCACCGAGAACCGGTATGTGTTGAAGCCCAGCGAGCCCACGAGGTCGGCGTCGGAGCGGTAGCGCGTGTACTGCTCGATGGCCGTCCCGCTCGGCTCGGCCACTGGAGAACCCGGCCGGAGCTCCCACGCCCACCAGTCCGAATTGCGGTTGTCGCCTTCCACCTGATGGGCCGCCGCCGCCGTACCCCACAGGAATCCTTCCGGGAATGTCAGTCGCATCGGCGAAATCGTAAGCGTTCAGGAGGGTCGGCGCCGCTGCCACCATCGACGGCGCGGCATCGCTTCTTCGGCTATTGCCTCTGCGGTACGGCCAAGCTGCTCGAGCTCGTGCTCTCTCCCCGCGACGGCGACGAACAGCTCGTCCCTTCGGCGGCGTGCCTCGCCCACGACGAACTCGTCGTCCATCCTCACCAACAACGCCTTGGCATAGCGGACGTCCAGTGTGGACAGCGCCGCCTCGGCCTCGTCGAGCCGGCGATTGGCGAGCTCGATCTGGCGGCCTGCCCACCGGCGAGCCGACTCGAGGTGTACGAGCGACCGCGTTCGCTGCGACTCTCCCAGTTCGTCGAGCAACCGATGCGTATGGTCGGCATCGGCGAGCCGGTAGAGAGCTCTATGGTCGTGAGCGCGCGCCAGACGCGAGATCTCGGCGTGGAGTGCCGCAGCATCCGTCACATCCATCGTCACAGCCTAAGGGCGACCCGCGCTTGTGCAATCGCTACCCTGGCCGCCATGACGAGCGGGCACGACCGGGACCGACCCGAGCGGTGCGGAACGGGTTGACCGACCAGCCCGAGCTGCGGCGCGATCGTTTGCCGGCCCGCGCGCTGGCGAGCTGGTTTCTCATCGGCGCAGGGGTCGCCGTGTTCATCATGTGGACGCAGGCGCGCGCCTTCGGAGGCTGGTCGGCGCTGCTGTCGGTGGGCCAGGATTCCGGCTTGTTGCCCGTGTTGAGCTCGGAAATCGGAGACCTCGCGGTCACCCCTTTCAACAACGACGGCCAGATCACCTACGCCGTGGCGCTCGACCCCAGCGGTTCGAGCCTCACCGAATTCGTCCCGCAGGCATCTCTGCGCTGGCGACGGATTCTGTTTCCTGGGGTGGCCGGCCTCTTCGGCCGGCTCGACGGCACGGGTCTGCTGTGGTCTCTCATCGCCTGGCAGGCAGTCTCGCTCGGCGTGGCGAGCGCCGCGCTGCGAGACGTGGTCAGGCAACTGGGCGCCTCGCCGTGGGTGATGGTCGGGCTCCTCGCCAACCCCGGGGTCTGGACCGCGCTCCGCGTCATGACCCCCGACCCGATGGGGCTGGCCTTTTCGCTCCTTGGCCTGGCACTGGTCCTGAGACGACGGTCGCTAGCCGCGGCCGCCGCCTTCGCGCTGGGTGCGTTGGCCAAGGAACCGTTCTTCGCGTTCGCGGCCGCCTCCGCCGCCTGGCTGTTCTTCGAACGGAGACGACGGGAGTCCGCGGTGGTGGGCGTGATCCCCGCCGTGGCGCTC
>JBFKPQ010000103.1:0-7873 GCA_041628225.1 Acidimicrobiia bacterium
GCGGGAGTGGTCGCCGACTCCGACCCCGCCTCCGAGTACGAAGAGACGATGGACAAAGCTGCAGCCGCCTTGGCGGCCGTCGAACTGGCGAGGAAATCGCCGTGACGGCCTCCTTCGGCGACGTCACCGGCGAGTACCTGGTGTTACGCCGCGAATGTGGACTCGTGGCAGACGGCCACGAGGTCGTGTGGGTCACGGGCGCCGATGCCGCCCCATTCCTGCAGGGGATTCTGTCGCAGGACGTCGAAACCATGGAGGCGGGTGCCGTGACACGTTCCTTCCTGTTGCAGCCGCAGGGAAAGCTCACGGCCCTGCTGTGGGTGGCCCGCGTCGGTGGTGGTTACGCGCTCGTCGTCGACCGCGGGTTGGGCGCCGTTGCGGCAGGGACCTTGAGCCGTTACCGCATTCGAGTCGACGCCGAGGTCGAAACCGACGCTCGGAGCCCGTTGGCACTGTGGGGACCGAGCACCGGTGAGGTCCTGGACGCGGCGGGCCTGGCCGACCCGCCCGGCGCGGCGACCGACGGTGACGTGCTCGTCATGCGGATCCCTCTCGCCGGGCTCGATCGAGTCGTGGTCCTCGGCGTCGACGCAGCACAGCTCGACGCCCGTCCGGCGGGTGCCCTGGCCGCCACTGCGGTCCGGGTGGAGGCGGGCGAGCCGGTCATGGGGGTCGATGTCGACGAACGCACCATTCCGCAGGAGACCGGCCTCGTACCCGACGCCGTGTCGTTCACGAAAGGGTGTTACCTGGGCCAGGAACTCGTTGCGCGCCTCGACACGAGGGGCCATGTCAACCGCCGCCTCGCCGGCATCGTCGGCGGCTCAAACGTCTTGCCGCCTCCCGGCGCGGAGTTGGTGGCCGACGATCGATCGGTCGGGGTTCTCACCTCGCCGTCTGAGTCGCTAGAGCTCCGAGCCCCGATCGGGCTGTCGCTGGTCCGGCGGGAGGTCGCCGACGGGGACGCCGTCTCCATTCGGTGGGACGGTGGGTCCATGACGGGTCATGTGGCGCGTCTGCCGCTCGACGACTTCGGCTCCTGACTTCACAGTCTTCGAACACTCTTCGCATCGTTCGGTCATCGCCGCCGACGAAGCTCATCTCTACAGTGCTCTCCATGCCGCCGGCTTCCAAGACGATTCTCCTGGTCGAGGACGATGAGGGGATCGCCGACATGTTGCGAACGGTCTTCGAATCGGAGGGATTCGGCCTCGTCCACCGCACGAGTGGAGAGGCCGCCCTCGACCGTCTACGGGGCCACGCGGCCGACCTCGTGTTGCTCGACATCGGATTGCCGGGCATCGACGGGATCGAGACCTGCCGGCGTATCCGTGCCACGGCCGACGTGCCGATCATCATGCTGACGGCTCGCGACGGCGAGGTCGACCGCGTGGTCGGACTGGAGATCGGTGCCGACGACTACGTGACCAAGCCTTTCTCGCCGCGTGAACTCGTGGCGCGTGTGAAGGCGGTGCTCCGCCGTACATCGGAACCGGGTCCGGCCGTAACGCTGGTCGAGGTGGGGGAGTGGGTCATCGACGCCGGCCGCCGCGAGGTTCGCCATGGCGATGTCGTCGTGCGGCCCACCGCCAAGGAGTTCGATCTCGTCTGGTACCTCGCAAGCAATCGTGGTCTCGCGCTCTCGCGTGCGCAGATCCTCGAAGCGGTTTGGGGATACGACTACTTCGGCGAGACGCGCACGGTCGACGTCCACATCCGGCAACTCCGCAAGAAACTCGAGGGGATTCCGATCGAAACGGTGTGGGGTGTCGGCTATCGGTTCGCGGATTGATGCGGCGCCGGTTCTTCTGGTCGATTCTGGCTGTCAGCGCTCTGGCACTGCTGATCGTGGCGGTCGGATCGACGCTGGTCGCCCGGGCCAATGCCCGGGAGCGTCTCACGAACGCGCTCGCCGAACGGGCCGTCGTTCTCGGCGAAGCGATGGTCAGCGATCGGGTGTCCGACCTGGCGCCGGAGCGGCTGGCCGACCGCCTCCAGCAGCAGGGTGTGGCCATGCTCGCCCGTCAGGATCGCACGCTGGCAGACGGGGTCGAGCTGCGGATCGGCCTTCTGGCCGATGAACTCACCTTCTCGGATCCTGGTGCGGGCGAGGTGGCGTGGGACATCGCGGCGCTGCGGCGCGGGGACGATTCGACCGTCCAGTATCGGACGCCGGACGGACGGGTGGTGGCTGTGGCCCACCCGGTCCGCCTCTCGCCCGACGTGTCGCTCGTCGTGGCGCTGGCGACCCGGCAGGATCCGCTCGCCTTGGGCCCCATCGTTCGCGACCTCCGTATTCCGCTGCTCGTGGCCGCAGCGCTCGCGGCCGTGGCAGCGCGAGCGCTCTCACGGTGGCTGAGCCGGCGGCTGGAGCGGGTCTCGGACGCAGCCGAGGCGCTGGCCGCCGGCGATACCAGTGCACGCGCCGAGACCGAGGGTGCTGACGAGGTAGCGGATCTCGCCAAGGCCTTCAATCGGATGGCCACACAACTCGAGTCCGCCGCCGACCGAGAGCGGCGGTTCCTCATGGACGTGAGCCACGAACTGCGGACGCCCTTGACGACCATCGGCGGCTACGCCGAGGTACTCGGCGCATCGGCTGACACCGAGACGGCACGCGTCGGCACGATCATCGAGCGAGAGTCGGACCGGCTTCGCCGGCTCATCGAAGACGTCATGATCCTGGCTCGACTCGAGGCTCGACAGTTCACGGTGCGCCAAGAGCTGGTCGACCTCGGTGCTCACGTCGCCGAAGTCGTCCGGGGATTCGAGCCGGCCGCGTCCGCGGCGGACGTCCACCTCGACGTGACCGCGGGCGCCACCGGCGCGGTCATGATCGATCCCGACCGCGTCGCCCAGATCGTGGCCAATCTCGTGTCGAACGCCATTCGACACACTCCGGCCCAAGGCACCGTCGAGGTCACGGTCGAGACGTCCACGACGGCTGCCGAGATCGTGGTGTCAGACAATGGGGCCGGTGTGGATCCGGCCGACCTGCCGCACCTCTTCGAGCGATTCCGGACCGGTCGCACACACCAACGACCCGAAGGTTCAGGGCTCGGACTGGCGATCGTCCGTCAGCTGGTCGATCTGTTGGGCGGCGACGTGGCCGCCGCGCTTCGGCCAACCGGCGGCCTGGCGATGCGCGTGCGACTGCCCATTTGACGGCTCGGCCTACCATGTCGGGCGCATGCTCGACACGATCGTGGCTCGCACCCGGGCCGACCTCCCCATGCTCTACGCGCGAGAGAAGGCCATCCTGACGGCGGCCGAGTCGGCCGGTCCCGTCGCCGATTTCGCCGGCTCGTTGTCGGAGCCAGGGCTCGGTGTGATCGCCGAGGTCAAGCGGCGGTCCCCCTCTCGGGGTTCGATCGATGCCGGCCTCGATCCGGTCGCGATGGCGACCCGCTACGCCCAGGGTGGAGCGGCCGCCATCTCCGTGCTGACCGAGTCCCACCACTTCGACGGCTCACCGGAGGACCTGGCGGCGGTGCGATCCGCGGTCACAATCCCTCTCCTCCGCAAGGACTTCATCGTCGACCCGCTCCAGGTGTGGCAGGCGCGTGCCATCGGCGCCGATGCCGTGCTGCTCATCGTCGCCGCCCTGACCGACGAGGGCCTCGTCGAGCTGCTCGACGTCGCAACCGCCGCCGGCCTGAGCGCTCTCGTCGAGGTGCATGACCGGACGGAGGCTCGGCGTGCCGTCGCGGCGGGGAGCCGTATCGTCGGGGTCAACAACCGAGACCTCGCCACGTTCGACGTCGACCTGGCCACGTCGGAACGTCTGGCGGGTGAACTGGACGGCGTCGCGGTCCGCGTCGCGGAGTCCGGCATCTGGACGGCCGACCAAGCTCACCGCATGTACGCAGCGGGCTACGACGCGGTTCTCGTGGGAGAAGCGCTCGTGCGAGCTGACGACCCGGCGTCGCTCGTCGAGGCCTTTCGAACATGTGGGTGAAGGTCTGCGGTCTCACACGCGCCTCCGACGTGTCAGAAGCCGTCGCCGCCGGAGCCGACGCGGTCGGGTTCGTCCTGGCCGACTCACCGCGTCGCCTCGACCCGGCGAGCGCTGCACGGCTCATCGCCGCTGTCCCCGCCACCGTGGAGTCGATCGTGCTCACGGTGGATGCCACCGAGTCGGAGGCAGCCGAGCTCATCGAACGCGTTGGTGCGGGCGGGATCCAACCGTATGGCGATCATGCCGCCGCAGTGGCCGCCTGGGCGATCTCGGCCGGCCTGCGCGTCCTCCGTCCCGTACCGTCGAACCGACTGGAGCTCATCGAATCGTGCTCCCGGCTCGAGACACCGCTCATCGACACCTATGACCCCGCTCGACTCGGCGGCACAGGCCGGCGATTCGACTGGACGACGACGGGCGGCATCGACCGACCGTTCGTGCTGGCCGGAGGCCTCGGTCCCGACAATGTCGCCGAGGCCGTGCGCGTCGCGGCGCCCTGGGGAGTCGATGCATCGTCGGGCCTAGAATCGGCGCCCGGTCGCAAAGACCCTGCCCGGATCCGTGCGTTCGTAGAGGGAGCCAAAACATGAAGCTCGACCGCCCCGACGCGCGTGGCCGATTCGGGCCGTATGGAGGCCGGTTTGCACCCGAGACGCTCATCCCGGCCCTCGACGAGTTGGAGCGTTCGTTCGAAGCCGCCTGGGCAGACCCGAGTTTTCTGGCTTCGTTCGCCGACCTCCTGCAGACCTATGTCGGACGGCCCACCCCTCTGCACCCCGCGGCGCGCCTCTCGGAGCAACTCGGAGTGGACATCCTCCTCAAACGGGAAGATCTCGCCCACACCGGGGCTCACAAGATCAACAATGCGATCGGGCAAGGGCTCCTGGCCAAACGGATGGGCAAGCCTCGCGTCATCGCCGAGACGGGGGCCGGTCAGCATGGTGTTGCGACCGCCACGGCGGCCGCCTATCTCGGCCTCGATTGTTCCGTCTACATGGGCGAAAAGGACATCGAGCGGCAGGAGCTCAACGTCTACCGGATGCGGCTGCTCGGCACCGAGGTCGTGCCCGTCACGTCCGGTGCCGGCACGCTCAAGGACGCCGTCAATGAGGCCATGCGGGAGTGGGTGGCGTCCGTCGAGTCGACCCACTACATCATCGGCTCGGTGGTGGGACCCCACCCGTTCCCTTGGATGGTGCGCGAATTCCAGAAGGTCATCGGTGAGGAGGCGATCGAGCAACTCGCGGGGTCGCTGCCCGATGTCGTGGTCGCCTGTGTCGGTGGCGGTTCGAACGCCATGGGCATCTTCTATCCCTTCGCCGGCACCGGAGTCGAGATGATCGGGGTCGAGGCCGCCGGCCACGGTATCGACTCCGGCAAGCACGGTGCTTCGATCGGAGCCGGGTCGCCGGGAGTCATCCACGGCACCATGACCTACATGTTGCAAGACAGCGATGGTCAGGTGCTCGAGGCGCACAGTGTGTCCGCGGGCCTCGACTATCCGGGGGTCGGCCCCGAGCACGCCTTTTTCGCCGACGCGGGTCTGGCCCGCTATGTATCCGTCACCGACGAAGAGGCGATCGAAGCGGTCGAATTACTGGCTCGGACTGAAGGCATCATCCCAGCTCTCGAGAGTGCCCACGCCATCGCGTGGGTGGAGCGCGAGGCGGCCTCGCTGGCCGGCAAGACCGTGCTTCTCAATCTCTCAGGGCGGGGCGACAAGGACGTCCAGCAGATCGCCGAGCTGCGAGCATGAACTCGCTGCCGGCCCTCTTCGAGAGGACCCGCCAGGAAGGGCGTACCGCATTCCTGCCGTTCATGACGGCGGGCCTACCCACCCCAGAGTCGTCGCTCGACATGTTTCTCGCTCTCCACGGAGCAGACGGCTACGAGGTGGGCATTCCCTACTCGGACCCGCTGATGGACGGCCCGACGATCCAGGAGGCGGGCCAGCGCGCACTGCGTGCCGGGACCACCCTCGACATCGCGCTCGACCTGGTGAGCCGCCTCGTGGATCGCACCGGTAAACCCGCCCTCGTGATGACCTACACCAATGTCGTCCTGCGGGTGGGGCCGGCGCACTTCGCGCGGCGGGCCGCCGACGCCGGAGCGGCAGGTCTCATCGTCGCTGACCTGCCTTTCGAAGAGTCGGCGGAGATCCACGAGGCTGCGGTGGATGCCGGCCTCGGCATGGTGCTGTTCGCCGCGCCGACCTCCGGTCCCGATCGCATCGCCCGGATCGCGGCGGTAGAACCAGCGTTCATCTACGGCGTAGCCGAACTGGGTGTGACGGGGGAGCGGACCGAATCGGGAAGCCGCGCCAAGGGCCTGTCCGATCAGGTCCGATCGGTCACCGATCTACCGCTCGTCATGGGGGTCGGCATCAGCACTCCTGAACAGGCAGCTGCCATGGCGCCGCTGGCCGACGGCGTGATCGTCGGATCCGCGCTCGTGCGCCAGGTCATCGACGCGCCGACACCGGCCGATGCCGTCCCCGCACTCCGCTCGGTCAGTTCGGCGATTGCCGCGGCGCTCCGCTGAAACGCAGTAGCCACCCGCCAGGGATGAAGACTGTCTCGGCCAGGGAGTGGGGGGAGTGGGGATCGGCGAAACAGTCGTCTAGCGAGTGGCTACTACACACTCAGACTACCTGATCGTCGACCCAACCGATTGATTGGTCAACCAGCTGCGTACCGGGAGGGGGACTTGAACCCCCACGTCCTTGCGGACAACGGATTTTGAGTCCGTCGCGTCTACCAATTCCGCCATCCCGGCGTAGCCGTCATCCTGGCACACGCGCGGCGCGAACGAAAAGCCGATCGCGGTTGCGGACCGGCGACGCGACGCGCCAGGATGGCCGGCGTGCGTCGAGCTGAACGAAAGATCCTGGCCATCAACGACTCGTTGGCCGAACTCGTCGAGGAGCGACGACTCGTCGCCGAAGAACTCGTCTATCACCGGCACCTCGACGACGATGCGCAGAGGGATGCGGCCGTAGGCGATGCCGAGGATCGGGCGCTCGCCTACGAGACCGCCAACGACGTTCGGCGGTTCGAACGGGTGCTCGCCGGAATCGACAAGAAGATCGAGGATCTCCAGGCCAAACGCACCAAGCTGCTCGGCCGTCTCGCCGACCTATGATGCCGCGATGCCCACGCTTGCCCTCCTCGACGGCCACTCCCTGGCGTATCGAGCCTTCTACGCGCTACCGGACGACCTGGCGACGACCTCGGGGCAGGTGACGAACGCCGCCTACGGCTTCATGCGCATGCTCGTCAAGCTGCTGGGGGATCACCATCCCGACCGCTTGGCGGTCGCGTGGGACGTGGGACGTGCCACGTTTCGGACGGCCGAGTACGCCGAGTACAAGGCGCAGCGCGAATCGGCCCCGGACGTATTTCGGTCGCAGCTCCCACTCATCGACAAGGTTCTCGACGACCTCGGAATCCAGCAGTTCCGCGTCGAGGGATTCGAAGCCGACGACGTCATCGCCACCATCGCCCGGCGCGCCTCGGATGAGCAGTATGACGTCCTTGTCGTGACGGGTGATCGGGACAGCTTTCAACTCATCGACGACCGAGTGCGCGTCCTGTACACGCGGCGGGGCATATCCGACACGGTCATCGCCGATCGCGCGTGGGTGACCGAACGGTATGGCGTGCGACCGGATCAATACGTCGAGTATGCGGCGCTGCGGGGCGACAACTCCGACAACCTTCCCGGCGTTCCGGGCGTCGGCGAGAAGACGGCGGCCAAGTTGATCTCGGCGTACGGGAGCCTGGAGGGGATCTACGAGCACCTGGAGGATCAGACGCCGAAGCTGCGCGAGAACCTGGCGGCTTCCCACGGGCAGGTGTTCCTCAACCGCCGTCTCATGCGTCTCGTCGACGATGTCGACCTGGATGTCGAGCCCGA
>JBFKPQ010000104.1:0-7743 GCA_041628225.1 Acidimicrobiia bacterium
CCCGAGCACACCTCCTGGTAGGTCGGGTTGCGCGTGTATCCGCCGGCATACCCGGCCGCCGTCGAGTACACGCCCGGGATCTGCCAGAACAAGCGTTCCGCGCCCCAGAAACAGCCCATGCCGAACAACACCGATTCGGTGCTCTCGGGGAACGGGGGCTGGATGCGGTTGCCGTTGACGAAATGGCGCTCCGGAACACCCGGCAGCATGTCGGGCCGGCCCTCCAGGGCCTCGTCGGGAGTCGGGATCTCGTGCTTCTTGCTTCTTCCGAAGACCATCATCGGCTCCTTGCGTGCTTCGGTCGAATGAGACAACCACCCATGCGATCGTGATGTTTCACGCCGCCACGCGAGTTCTCACGTTGTTCACGACTTCGTCGACGGCTTCCCAGTTGAGGCAATGCCCGGCGCCAGGAACCCACACGAGTTGGGCGCCGGCGATGCCGTCTGCCAGCTTGCGCGCATGGTGCGGCGGCGTCGTCCGGTCCTTCGTGCCGCAGATCACGGTGACGGGCATCTCGATCTCGCCAAGTCGCGGGTAGAGGTCCTCGTGCACGAGCATCTCGAGAGCCGGGAGCAACTGGGCATGGTCCTGCTGCAGGAACATGGTTCGGAAGGCCTCGACCTCGGCGCCCGTCGGCGACCCGAAGGTCGACGCGCCGAACAGTGCACCGTAGGTGTCGTTGCGCATGATGGCGTCGACGGCACCCGACCGAATAAGCGGAATCTGCGCGGCGTTCTGCGGCGCACCCTCGATCGCTTTCCCGGCCAGCGGTGACACCAGCACGATTCGGTTGAGGCGTTCCTTCGCGACCTCGCGGTGTTCCAGCAGTAGCTTGACCGTCAGAAACGACCCCATCGAATGCCCGACGAGCGTTGCGTCGCGCACGTCGTGGTGTTCGAGGACCGCGACGTAGTCACCGGCCATCTGCGGCGAGCCGAGGCCTTCGGCCCCGATCGTCGAACGCCCATGACCTCGCTGGTCGAACGTGATGACCCGGTGCCCTTCTCGCACGAGCCGGTCGGCGACGAGGTTCCACTCGAGGAGATTGAATCCGTACCCGTGGGCCAGCACTACCGTTGGCCCGTCACCGGCCACCTGCGTGTGGATGAGCGTTCCGTCAGCACGGGGCACCGTGACCGGCTCGCCTGGGGTGGGGTGGAGCAGTTCCTCCGCTTGGTATTCACCGTTGGTGGAGTCGATCTTGCCTGCGAGGTTTTTGGCGACGGTGTGGGCGGCGTACCCGGCGAGGGCCGATCCGATGACGAGTCTGGTGAGTTTCATGCCGCCATCATCGCGCGGATCCGAGGCGCATGCCGGGCCGACCTCGTTCGGGCTACGGCTGGCACTCCCAGTGACCCCAGGCACCCCAGGGATGATTGGTCCGGATCGAGTAGCCGACGAGCCAGGCCGCCGTGGCGACGTTGGCCTCGGGGTCGAGGCGTGAGTGGCCGGAGTACCCGGCCATCACCGACGTCCACGCCCATGTGGCATCGAGGAACTGGAACAGCCCCGTCGCGGTTGAGTTGGGGTTCTTGGCATTCGGGTTGCCGCCCGATTCACAGGCCATGACGCGCATCGCCTCGTCGACCCGGTCGGGCGGGAAGTGGGCTTCGACGAGCGACCGCCACTGCTGCACCGAGCCGGTCCACACGTACTTGCGTTCGACCTCTTCCAAGTTGGCCTGCGCCGCTTGGTAGGCCGCATCCACCTCGGCCAGGGTTCGGTACGCCTCGGCGACCTCCGCGCTCACCTGAGTGAACAGGACCTCGAGATCGAGCTTCTGCTGCTCGAGTTGTGCGTCGAGCACGGCCAGCGCCCGTTGATCGGCCGCCAGTTCGCCCTGCAGTTCGAGCAGCGTGGATCGCTTGGCGTCGAGTTCGTCGAACACCTCGAAGTCACGATCGCTGAGCTGGTCGAGGGAGTGACCCAGGGTGGCGAACATGGCATACGAATCGGACAGCAAGAAGGCACCGCCATCGCCTCCCACCGAGCGCATGTAGGCGTCCGCTGCACGGGCCTGGGCGTCGCGATCCAGCGTTCGGATGTCGGCTCTCAGCAGATCCATCTCGTAGCGGACCTGAGCCACCCGCAAGCCGAGCTGCTCCAGCGCCGCATTGGTCCTCCGGTAACCATCGAGCGTGAACTGCAGCTGTTGATCGATCGACGTCGCCACGTCGATGCGCCCCTCGAGTCGACGATCGGCGGCATCGAGCGCCTGTTCGGCCTCCTCGGCCAGACGTCGAGCTTCTTCGAGTTCCGACTCGGCCGAGGCCGGCTGCACCGCGCCGGCACCGACGGCCAACGAGAGCAGCACGACGAGGATGACAAAGGGCCGAGAGGGCGACATCGAGCGGTCAGCGTATCGCCGCTCGAGCCGGAATCAGCGGATCCCACAAACCTCTTGCCACGCTCGGTGAGACTTCGATACACTGAGTGGCGGATCGAAGGGGGAGATGAGGCTTCCGCACGCAGGGGCGGCCTTCGAGTGCATGTAGCACCGACGAAAGGAAGCCTATGCGCCGCCTCATCACTGTCGTTTCGGCATTGGCGCTCGTACTGCTTCCGTTGCCTGCGCAGGCTGCGGAAGTCACCGTGACCCAGCACGTTCGCCTGGGGTTCACCGCCGAGCTGCCGGTATCCGAAACGATCTCTGACTCATGCTGCCTGGGAGCAGCCAGCTACTCCGTCTCCTTCGACGGCACCGCGTCTCTGACGGTCGACATGGGCGCCGACGTGTCGGTGACCTACGACAACGCCGACCTCATCGGCGGTGGTGCGATGCCCATCGACATCGGATACACACCCACCAATGATGCTGGACCGGAACTCGTGCTCGACGTTTCAGGGGACTTCGAATTGGCGTTCGACATCCTGGGCCTGGTGGACGGCGGCGACACCGCTGAGAACGTGACGTTCGCAGCGGCGGTTGGAGACTTCACGGCGCCGCTGGCCGGCGACGCTCCGATCGACATCCCGATCTCCAGTTCTACGCTGGAGTTCTTCGTTCTCGGCATCAAAGTGGCCGACGCGCACATCGAAGGGAACCTCAACCTGGCTCCGGTGCCGTCAGGCATCCTGCCCGGCCTCGGAGGCGCGGCAGCCGGACTGGCCGTCGACGGCTCTGGAGCGTTGACGGCACCCGCCATTCCGCTCGTCGAATGGCAGACACCCGGCGATCAGCCCGCCACGGTGGCACTCGACAACCCGCTGAGCGGATCGATCGACTTGACCACGTCTCCGGTCGTGCACTGGGTGGCTCCGACGCTCGACCTCGTGCTCGTCGTCGACCTGGTGGGCGCCATCAACTTCTTCGGGCTCGGCGATGTCAACGAGACACTCATCTCGGGCGATCTAGGTGCGGAGCTGCAGGCGGCCGGCCTCGACACGCTGGTCGGCGACGCCATCGGAGGACTCGCGGGTGCAGCCGTGGCCGATCGCATCGCCAGCGGCTTCATCCCGATTCCACTCCTGGAACCTGAGCTGGACACCATCTCGCTGACCTCCACGCCGACGCTCGGTTCGGTGGAGTTCTCGATCGACGTGGATTCGGACGATGACGGCTTGCCCGACGGAGAGGAGATCGCCCTCGGCACCGATCCATTCGACCCCGACACGGACGACGATGGACTCACCGATGGCGACGAAGTCAACATCCACGGCACCGACCCGCTCGACCCCGACACCGACGACGACGGACTCACCGACGGCGACGAAGTCAACATCCACGGCACCGACCCGCTCGACCCCGACACCGACGACGACGGACTGATCGACGGCGACGAGATCGCGTTGGGTACGGATCCGTTCGATCCGGACACCGATGACGATGGACTCACCGACGGCGACGAGGTCCACGTGTACGGGACCGACCCGTTGGACCCCGACACGGACGACGACGGACTCACGGACGGCGACGAAGTCAACGTCCACGGGACCGACCCGTTGGACCCCGACACCGACGACGACGGTCTCGAAGATGGCCTGGAGGTCGACCTGGGTCTCGATCCGCTCGATCCGGACACGGACGACGACGGCATCCCCGACGGCCAGGACACCGAGTTCATCGAGAACGCCATCGCCGCCCTCGGTGACGAAGCGTTCAAGGACTCGTCGCCGGGCAAGGGGCTTCGTGAGGCACTCACGAAGAATCTCGAGAACGTCGAGCGAGCGGTGGCACGCGGCCAACATGCGAAGGCCGTTCAGCACCTCGAGAACCTGCGGAAGCACCTCGATGGCTGCGGCGCCGAGGCCGACGGCAACGACTGGATCGTGGACTGTGGGGCACAGATCCAGATCAGGGATCTCATCGATCTCCTGATCGCGAACCTGTCGGCCTGATGTCCCGGACCGAGAGGAGGTGGGCGGGCCTGGCTCCCGCCCACCTCCTCCTCACGGTGGCGGTGCTCGCCTCCTTGACGTGGGCGGTCGTCGCGGTCATCGGTTCGGCCGGCGACCTCGCCGACACGGTCGGAACGGCCGCGGTCTCCGGAGACCCGGCGGAGCCGACCCGTCCCGGAGAGGCCACAGAGGAAGCGACCGCAACGACTCGTGTGGCCGCCTATGACCCCGACGGCAACGCGGCCGAGGTGCTCGCCGCGGCCGACCCGCTCGACGTGGCAACGCGAGAGGCCTGCGTTCAACTGCGCGCCGGCCGGACCGTCGCGGATTTCGCCGCCTGGTTCGAGTCCGGACTGGAAGAAGTCACCGAAGCGGATCGGGATCTGTTTCGCCGGGTGGTGGAGCGCGCCATCGTCGAGGAGTGCCCGGAGGTCCTGCCCGACTCCTGACCAATCCGCGTTAGGTTCGGCGGTATGGGTACGCGCTACTTCTCGCCGAAACTGTTCACCTTCCTCCGGGACCTCTCGGAGAACAACGACCGCGACTGGTTCAAGGCCCACCAGTCCGACTACGAGTCGTATGTGCGCGAACCGGCCCTCGACTTCATCACCGACTTCGCCGAGCCGCTCGCCAAGATCTCCGAGCACTTCGTCGCCGACTCGCGCACCGTGGGCGGATCGCTGTTCCGCATCCAGCGTGACACGCGCTTCTCGAAGGACAAGACGCCTTACAAGGAGAACACCGGCATGCAGTTCCGCCACGTCATGGCCAAGGACGTGCACGCCCCCGGCTTCTACGTCCACCTCCAACCCGGCGAGTGCTACATGGGCATCGGCCTGTGGCGGCCCGAGACGAAGGTCGCCTACGCCATCCGGCACCACATCGCCGAACACCCGGCCGAGTGGAAGAAGGCATCGCGTAGCAAGCGATTCACCGACACCTTCACGGTGACCGGCGAGTCGCTCGTGAGGACGCCCAAGGGATTCGACGACGACCATCCGCTCATCGAAGACCTCAAACGCAAGGACTTCATCGCCTCACGCCGCCTCACGCAGCGCCAGATCACCTCCGACCACTTCATGGACGACTTCACCGCCTACTCCAAGCGCGCCGTGCCCTACATGCGGTTCCTCTGCGACGCCGTCGGCCTGCCGTTCTAGGACCGGTCGCGGCGCTCCTCGGCTACGAGCCGGGCTTGAAAGTGACCGAGGCCGTGCTCCGTCTTGAGCCAGTCGACCAGCTCCATGAATGCGGCGTCCGGCCGAGCGTCAGCGACTTCGAGCCATCCGTCGATGTCCCGACCCGTCTTCTCACCGAGCGTGGCGAGCATCGACTGACGCTTCTGCTCGTGCGTCAACTCCCCGGAACCCAGACGTCCACCCACACGAGGCGGTGGTCCGAGCTCACGGCCGGGAAACCGAACCCGACCAGCTCGAAGCCGTCCTCGCCGGGTGCCGGCCAGAACACTCCCGCATCGACGATGCGCAACGCCTTCGACGGGAGCACGTAGTCGGCCCGAAGGTTGCCCGGTCCGCCGAAGGCGGCCTCGGAGAAGTCGGCCGTGTCGAATGCCGGGTCGCTCAGATGGACGTCGTTCGGCGCTCCTTGCGAAACCGCCCACACCCCGCCCGTCGACGCAGGCGTCACCTTCGTGTTCACGTGCGGCGACTCGAGGAGCAGCTGTGCAGATCCGGGGATCGAGTCTCCGTCGTTGGGGTCGGAGTTCTGATCACCAGCGATCACGAAGAACGCACCAGGGTCCAGGCCGCCCCACATGCCGGCATCGTCGTAGATGTAGCCGGACCGCGCCGGCGAGACGTAATCGGCCCAGAACCGTATCTCGTCATGGTTACGTGTGCCGTTGCGGTCCTCCGGTCCGTCGAAGACAGGTGGCGTCGGATGGCTCACGAGGAAGTGGACGGTCTTGCCGTCGAGGTGTACCGGAACGTCCCAGTGGCTCTTCGAGGACAGCCGGAACACCTCAAGCTCGTCGTCCGAATACCACGGCGTGCCATCCGGCTCGACCGGCAGCAGAGCGCCGGGCATGTCGGACCACAGGAACGTCTGGAACGTCCGAGCCGTCCCCAGCGGATGCTGGGAGAACACGGCCATCCCGAACTGGCCCTCGTGGAAGCCGAACCCGTACGCATCGCCCGGACCGCCGACAAAGCCGTTGTTGTCGAGATCGAAACCGGACGGAACACCCGTGTTCGACGGTGCCGTGAACCAGTACGGATAGCCGGCGAGCTCCGCGAACGCGGCGGCCGCGGCGTGACCTGCGTCATAGTCGAACTCATTGATGAGCAGCACGTCCGGACGCGTCCGCTCGATGATCTCCAACACCGCGGCGAGTTGCCCGGTCGCGCCGTTGGCGACGGCGTCCTCCAGCTCCGCGATCAAATCACCGGCGTTGAAACGGTTGAGCGACGCATTGAACGTGGCGAAGCGGACGGGATCCGGTGGCCCTGAGCGGGAAGCCCCGGCCGGAACGGCTACGAGCGCCACCATCGCCAGAACGGTCAAGACGACGAGCTTCGTCGGTTTCATCGTGTCCCCTTCACCTAGCCCTCACTCGTTCCAAACGTAGTCCTCGACGGCGCCGGTGCACGTCGGAGCGCAACTGTTTGTGTGCTTGACTCGCACGATGCAATCGATCGACTGGCGGTTGGTGGCCGCTTCGATCCTCGTGGTGACCGTCGCCACGCAGCCCGCCTTCATCGCCGCTGCCACCATCGCCCAAGCCGGACCGGAGATCGGTTACGCAGCCCGAGAACTCGGGTTCCTCACCGCCGGGTTCTTCTTGACGGCGTCGCTGTCGTCGCGAGTACTCGGCCGGTTCGTCGAAGATGTCGGCTGGCGGCCGGCCATGCTGGCCAACGCGCTCGTCGCCACGGGCGTGCTCGTGAGCATCGCCGTGTGGGTCGACAGGCTGGCGGCCCTGGCCGCCGCGCTCGTTGTGGCCGCCATCGCCTACGGGACGGCCAACCCCGCCGCCAACCTGGCCCTCGCCCGCGCCATACCGCCCGAGCGGCGCGGCCTCGTGTTCGGGCTCAAGCATGCCGGGATTCCCACGTCATCGATGCTCGCCGGCATCGCAGTGCCGGCCCTGGCGCTCACGGTCGGGTGGCGCGCCGCCTTCGCCGCATCGGCCGCGCTGGCCGTGTTGGTCGCCTTCTTGATTCCCCGACCCGGCGAGCGCGATGCGCTGGGAGCCAATGCCGCCATATCCGCCACCGCCATGCGCCCGGCGTGGCTCGGCGTGCTCAGCATCGGGTCCGCCTTCGCGACCGTCGCAGCCATCGCACTCGGAACATTCCAGGTCGACGCCGCGCTGGCGCGCGGTTTCGATGCGGGCGCCGCCGGCACCATTCTCGCCGTCGGCTCGTTGGCCTCGATCGCGGC
>JBFKPQ010000105.1:0-7722 GCA_041628225.1 Acidimicrobiia bacterium
GAGCCTGGAGGGGATCTACGAGCACCTGGAGGATCAGACGCCGAAGCTGCGCGAGAACCTGGCGGCTTCCCACGGGCAGGTGTTCCTCAACCGCCGTCTCATGCGTCTCGTCGACGATGTCGACCTGGATGTCGAGCCCGATGCCCTTTCGTGGACCGACTGGGACGAACCGGCCGCGAAAGCGACGTTCGACACACTCGAATTTCACACCCTCTGGCCCGATCTCGTAGCGGTCCATCCCGGAGGAGTCGCCCCGGTGGGCGAAATCCTCGAAACGGAGACACGGCCGGTCGGCGAAGCGGACATCGACGACGTGCTGGCGCGGGCCCGCCGACCCCTGAGTCTGAGCGCGCTGTGGGAAGGGGACCGTTTCGACGGCCTCGTCGTGGCGATCGACGACGACGAAGCCGCCTGGATCCGGCCGACCGACCTCTCGGCAGCGCGTGCGGTCCTCGAAGATCCATCCGTTCCGAAGGCCGTCCACGACGCCAAGCCCGTGATCCGGGCGCTGGCTGACGCCGGGATCGAGCTGGCGGGTCTCAGCTTCGACACGGCGCTCGCGGCCTACGTCGTCAACCCGGCGAGCCGGAGCTACGCACTCGAGGACCTCGCCGACCAGTACTGCGGGATCGAGATCGTGTCCGTGGATCGCGACTCCGAGCCGGCGCAGGGCGCCTTCGATTTTTCGGAAACCAACGAGTCGCTCGACGCGGCGGGCCGTGGCGCGGTGGCGGTCGGCAAGCTCGTCGACCGCCTCACCGAAGAGCTCGACGAGTGCGCCGGGCGCGAGTTGTTCGAACGGATCGAGTTGCCACTCATCCCGGTCCTGGCCGCCATGGAAGCCGAGGGCATCGGCGTCGACCGCGACTATCTGACGGGACTCGGCGACCAGCTTCGCCAGGAGCTCGGGGAACTCGAGGCAGCCATCCACGCCATCGCCCAGGAACCGTTCAACATCAACTCGACGAATCAGCTCCGGGTGGTCCTGTACGACCAGCTGGGTCTTCCGGTCTTGAAGAAGACGGCCAAGGGTGTTCCGTCGACGGACGCATCTGTGCTCGCGAAGCTCGACCATCCGATCATCGAGCACCTGCTCCGCTACCGCGAACTCGAGAAGCTCCGCTCGACGTATGTCGACGGCTTCTTGCCGCTGATCGCATCGGACGGCCGGATCCATACGACCTTCAACCAGATCGCCGCGTCAACCGGGCGTCTGTCGTCAGATCACCCGAACCTGCAGAACATCCCCATCCGATCCGAGACGGGCCGGACGATCCGACGGGCCTTCGTGGCCCGACCCGGCCATATGTTCATCGTCGCCGACTACAGCCAGATCGAGTTGCGCATCCTCGCGCACCTCAGTCGAGATCCCGGTCTCCTGGCCGCGTTCGGATCCGGGGAGGCCGATGTCCATGCGGTGACGGCGGCGTCGGTGTTCGAGGTTCCCATCGACGACGTAACCCAGGAGATGCGCCGCCGCGCCAAAGCCATCAACTTCGGGCTGTTGTATGGGATGGAGGCGTTCGGCCTGGCGGATCGCCTCGAGATCTCGCGCGACGAGGCGCGTGAACACATGGACGCCTACTTCGCGAGGTTCCCCGACGTGAAGGCCTTCATGGAGTCGATCGTGGCCGGGGCCAAACAGTTCGGCTACACCGAAACGCTGTTCGGCCGCCGGCGCTATCTCCCCGAACTCCGGTCCGACAACTGGCGTGTCCGGCAGATGGGGGAACGGATGGCGCTCAACGCACCGGTGCAAGGATCGGCGGCGGACGTCATCAAGCTCGCCATGCTGGAGGTGGACGACCGACTGCGCGCGACGGGCGCGGTTCAACTCTTGCAGATCCACGATGAGTTGGTCATCGAATGCCCGGAGACCGAACTGGCCGACGTCACCGCGGTCGTCGTTGCTGCCATGGAAGGCGTGGCCGACCTCGCCGTGCCGTTGAAGGTCGACGTCGACAGCGGACCGACCCTCGCCGACACCAAAGGGTGACCGGTTGGCCCTGACGTGGGCGACTGCTACGATGACACCGCCTCGCGACGCTGCTCGCGGGAGCTTTCCTGGAGGTATCGAGAACAACCCATGTCCAATGAACAAGAAACCGCGCCCGCCGAAGACGCGGTGACCCCGGCCGCAGATGCGGCCACCGAGGCTGCTGAGGCGGCCACCGAGGCTGCTGAGCCGGTCGCCGAGACCGCAGATGCGGCTACCGAGGCTGCTGAGCCGGTCGCCGAGACCGCAGATGCGGCTACCGAGGCTGCTGAGGCGGCTACCGAGGCTGCTGAGCCGGTCGCCGAGACCGTGGCTGCGGCCGCGGCGCCCGCCGTCGAAACCCCCGAGTCGGTCGAAGCCGCCGCACCGGTAGCTCCCGCCGACGCGCCGGCTCCACCCAAGCGGGTGCCGGGACCCGAGCCGATCGTGCCGACCCGTATCCAGGACCTGCCCGATGCCATCGCCGACGACTTCGAAGCTGCCCTCGATCACACGATGGTGGACTTCAAAGAAGGCGACATCGTGCAAGGCACCGTGGTCGACATCGACAACGGCGAGGTCCTCGTCGACATCGGTTACAAGTCCGAGGGCGTCATTCCGTTGCCCGAGCTCTCGATCCGCAAGAACGTCAATCCGTCCGAGGTCGTCGCAGTCGGTGATTCCGTCGAGGCGCTGGTCCTCGACAAGGAAGACGACGAAGGCCGCCTCATCCTCTCCAAGAAGCGTGCCCAGTACGAACGGGCGTGGGGACGTATCCAGGAGGTCTCCGACGCCGGAGGAACCGTGACCGGTCCGGTGATCGAGGTCGTCAAGGGCGGCTTGATCGTCGACATCGGCCTGCGGGGATTCCTGCCGGCGTCACTCGTCGAACTGCGCCGCGTGCGCGACCTCGAGCCGTACGTCGGCGAGTCGATCGAGGCCAAGGTCATCGAACTCGACCGCAACCGCAACAACGTCGTACTGTCCCGGCGTGCCTTCCTCGAGGAAGCCCAGGCCGAGCAGCGGCAGGCCTTCCTCGACGATCTGCAGGTCGGTGACACCCGTGAAGGCGTGGTGTCGTCGGTGGTCAACTTCGGAGCGTTCGTCGACTTGGGCGGCATGGATGGACTCGTTCACGTTTCCGAGTTGAGTTACCAGCACGTCAACCATCCATCCGAGGTGGTCAAGGTCGGCGACAAGGTGCCGGTGCGGGTGCTCGAAGTCGACACGGACCGCGAGCGCATCTCGTTGTCTATCAAGCAGACGATGGAAGACCCGTGGGAGGCGTTCGCTCGCCAGCACGCCGTCGGCGACAACGTGGAAGGCACCGTCACGAAGACCGTACCCTTTGGAGCGTTCGTGTCGGTCGGGCAAGGCGTCGAAGGACTCGTCCACGTGTCGGAGATCGCCATGCACCGCGTCGAGTCACCGGAACTCGAGCTGTCGCTCGGTCAGAAGGTGACCGTCAAGATCACCGAGATGGACGATGAGCGGCGCCGTGTGAGCCTGTCGATCAAGCAAGCGCTTCCGGGCTACCAGGAGCGGCCCGAGCCGTCCGAACCGCGCCGGCGGGCGCCGGAGCGCCACGAATTCCAGCGGGAAACTGAGTCCGAGGAGACAGAACGCTCGTTCAACGTCGACTCGTCGCTCGAGGCCATCCTGCAGGAGTTGAAAGAGCGAGGAATCGGGAAGCGCTGAGCGGCCCGAATCCTTGACAATATGCTTGAGTCTGCGACGCTAGACGCCGACTTAACCATGAGGCTGGCGGCTTCGCCGGCCTCCCAGAAGACAAACATGGGGGAATGCCGAGTGTCAGCGGCTCTGATGTGTGACGACACTATACGATCGTTGTCTCGTCGCCACCCCGAACATGACATCGCGCGTTCGACGAGGAGGGACCGTGGGTAGGAGAACACTGGTATTGGTCGTGGCGTTGCTGCTCGCCTTTCTCGCCGCGTATGCCGTGTGGCAGGTGCTGTCGAACGCCGAAGAAGAAGCCGAGGCCGGACTCGAACTGGTGGACGTCTACCGGGCGGCCACCTTCATCCCCGAAGGCGCCGAAGGCACGCTGGCCGATCAGAATCAGCAGTTCGAGCTGTCGAAGGAAGAGACGCGATTCCTTCCCGTCAACTCCATCACGACGCAGGAACAGCTCGACGAACTCGTGCGTGGCAAGGTGGCGGCCGGACCCATCTCACAGGGCCAGATCCTGACCAGTGATCAGTGGGTGGAGATCACGATCGACATACGTCCGCTCGCCGACGTGATCCCGCAGAACAAGCAGGCGATCACGATCACGGCCGGTGGCGATCGCGGCGTGAACGCGTTCATCCAAGCGGGCGACCGTGTCAACCTCATCGTCACGACCACCATCGAGGTGATCGGTGAGTCGGCCGTGACCGGTGTGCTCGACGAGATCACGCCCGAGGAGCAGGCCAACGAGGAACAGGCGGCGGACGAGGCCGCGCCGGAAGGCGAGAGCGTCCAATTCACCCGCTTCGTGCTGCAAGGCATCCCCGTGCTCGCCGTCGGCAAGACGATCATCCCCGACGAGGACGCTCCTCAGACGGTCGACGCCACACCCTCAGATGGTGAAACCGAGGTGGTCCAAGACGCCACACTGAACCTGCTCACCCTCGAGGTCACGCCCGATCAGGCCGAGCGGATAGTGTTCGCGCACGAAGTAGGCTCCGTGTGGTTGACGTTGGTGCCTGAGGACTTCGTCCCGGCCCGGACCGAAGGTGTCGTCATCGAAAACCTGTTTGAAGATTTCGGCATTCTGACGACCTTGTTCCCTGGCCTGGCCGAACTCGAAGAGTTGTTGGGAGGCTGACCGCCCGTGCCACTCGGTGAAGATCGCGACATCGTCGTCATCGACGACAGCGAGGAGTTCCTCGCCGAGGCCAAACGCGCCCTCGAGGGGTCGGCGACGACCTTCCGATCGCTGGCGGACGCGCAACGTCGCGTGGAGGACGACACCGTCGATCTCGTGATCCTCGGACCGTCACACGCCCACGAAGCGGGGCTCAAGACGCATTCGATGCTGCTCGAGATCGATCCTGATCTCCCGATCGTCCTCGTCGCCGGAACGATCACGGCGCCGTTGCTCAAGGCGGCCTTGCGCTACGGGCTCAAGGATGTCATCGAGGCGCCCCTCACCACTGAGTCGATCGAATCGATCGTGGCCGAGCTGAACCGCCGTGCCAAGCACCGGAAGGCCCTGCCCGCCGATCCGATGGTCGAGGCGACAGCCCCGCTGGGTCGTGTCATCACCGTCATGTCGGCGAAAGGCGGGTCCGGCAAGACCGTGACCGCCACCAACCTGGCCCTGCTCCTGGCTCGCCAGGCCGGCCCGGACAAGGTGTGCATCGTGGATGCCGACCTCCAATTCGGGGACGTGTGCCTCGTCTTGCAGCTGGAACCCCGCCTGACGATTGTCAATGCCGCCCAGGAGATGCACCGGCTCGATGAGAGCCTGCTGCACAGCCTCTTGACGAAACACCCCGATGGCGTGTCGGTCTTGGCAGCTCCGCTGGAGCCCGCCTTCGCGGACGAGATCTCGACCCCGGTTATGAGCGAGATCATCGCGCAGCTTCGGACGATGTTCGACTACGTGGTCATCGACACCGCCTCTCTGCTCGACGAGCTCCTCCTGACGCTGCTCGAGCGTGCGGACGACGTGATCTTCATCGTCGACATGGACCTGCCCAGCGTCAAGAACGCCAAGCTGGCGCTCGAAACTCTGCGGCTCCTCAAGTTCCCGTCGTCGAAGATCCAGCTCGTCCTCAACCGCAGCAACGCGAAGGCGCGGCTCGACGAACAGGAGATCGAACGATCGCTCAAGATCAAGATTGCCGCCAACGTCCCGTCGGACGGGCTCATCCCGGCTTCCGTGAACGAAGGGCGTCCGGTCGTGATCTCCGCACCGCGCTCGAAGGTCGCCAAGGGATTCGAGTCGGTGGCCGCGCTCGTGTTGGGGGCGCCTGCCGACTCAGGTCGAGGCTCCAGACGCCGATGGAAATGACACACAGTTCGCACGCGCCTCCCCGTCGAGGCCCCAAGAGGAGTTGAACGATGGCATCGCTCTCAGAGCGGGTAGCAGCCGCCAAGACCACGACCGACGCACGCGGGGACTCGCGCCGCGAAGAGATGTTCCGCGAACTGCGCGGCAAGTTGCACTTCCGAGTAGTCGAAGAGCTCGGACCGACGCTGTACGACCGACAGATGAGCGATGCCGAGCTGCGTCTGCGCGTCGTCGAGATGCTCGAGTGGGCTGTGTCGCAGGAAGAAGGCCTGCCCCTGAGCACGGCCGACCGTTCGCAGCTGATCAACGAGATCGCTTCGGACGTTCTCGGCTACGGTCCCATCGATCCGCTCATCGCCGACCCGACGGTGACCGAAGTCATGGTCAACGGTCCCACCCACGTGTTCGTGGAACGGTCCGGCAAGCTGGCCAAGACATCGGTCAAATTCGTCGACGAGACCCATCTGCGCAGGATCATTGACAAGATCGTCGGGACGGTCGGCCGGCGTGTCGACGAGGCGACGCCGATGGTCGATGCCCGGCTGCCCGATGGTTCGCGTGTCAACGCGATCATCCATCCGCTCGCCATCGGTGGTCCGTTCCTCACCATTCGCAAGTTCTCGGTCGATCCCCTCATGGAAGAGGACCTGATCGCCAACGGCACGTTCGACAAGCGGGTGGCCGATTTCCTCGCCGGCTGCGTCGAAGGGCGGCTGAACGTCATCATCTCCGGAGGTACCGGTTCGGGTAAGACCACGATGCTCAACGTGGTGTCGTCGTACATCCCCAAAGAAGAGCGCATCGTCACGGTCGAGGACGCCGCCGAACTCCAGTTGCGTCAGACGCATGTGCTCACGCTCGAGTCCCGCCCTCCCAACCTCGAGGGCAAGGGTCAGATCACGATCCGCGATCTCGTCCGCAACTCGCTCCGCATGCGTCCCGATCGCATCGTCGTCGGTGAGGTCCGTGGCGGGGAAGCCCTCGACATGTTGCAGGCCATGAACACCGGCCACGACGGCTCGCTGACCACCGTGCACTCGAACTCGCCGCGCGACACCCTGTCCCGTATCGAGACGATGGTGCTGATGGCCGGGTTCGATCTGCCCGTCCGGGCGATTCGTGAGCAGGTGGCGTCCGCCGTCGATCTCATCGTGCACGTCGCGCGGCTCCGTGACGGCACCCGCCGAATCACGCACATCACCGAGGTGGAGGGCATGGAGGGTGACGTGATCACGCTGCAGGATCTCTTCCTGTTCGACTTCGGCATGGGCATGTCCGAAGAGGGCAGGTTCCTCGGCAAGCTGAAGGCAACCGGCATCCGGCCGACGTTCAGCGAGCAGCTGTCCGACCTCGGCGTGATGCTCCCCGGCGACATCTTCGATCCCGAGCCCTTCGCCCGCCGATCCTCGACGACGAACGCCTGGTGATGCTTCGCCGACTTCTGGTCGCAGTCGCGGTTCTCCTGGCCCTGGCGCCGGCGACGGTTGCGCTCGCCCAGGAGGCCGAGGAGCTCGTCATCGTCGACGTCAACCTGTCCCGCTACAACGAGGACGGGCGTGTCACGATCGTCGCCGAGTTCCGCAACGTCGACTCGTTCGATCCCGCCAACATCGTGGTCGTCGAAGAGGGCGTGGTGATCAACGACGTCGAGTTCTCCACGATCGAATCGTCCACGGTCGACGTCGGCGTGGTGCTCGCCATCGACGTCAGCGGTTCGATGAAC
>JBFKPQ010000106.1:0-7647 GCA_041628225.1 Acidimicrobiia bacterium
AGACCGCAACGCCGACCTCACCGTGCACGCCAACCAAGCCGTCGTCGATCTCTTGGCGAAGCACGGGATCACCGCATCGGTCGACGCACCGGCGCAGGCGACGTTCGAGGACGGCCTGCACGAGATGATCCCGACCGGCGCCACACCGCCCAACCGGGCGTGGACGGTGAGCGACACGCTCACCCATCCCGGCGACTCCTACCAGCCGAGCCGCTCTGCACCGGTTCTCGCTCTGCCGCTGCTCACACCATGGGGCTCGATGACGCAGTCGATCGCGTTCGCGCGCCGGCTGAACCCGCGGCAGGTGATCCCCATCCACGACTTCTATCTCAGCGCTTCAGGTCGCCAGTTCGCGACCGGTCTCGCCGGTCGGGTGCTCGCCGGTTCGGACATCGAGTTCGTTCCTCTCGATTGGGGCGAGAGTTTCACGGTGTGAGGTTTCAAACGAACACAAGTCGGGTACCGCACAGTTCTCATCACAAGGGAGAACAACATGGCGGATACCAACACCACCGAACGTCCGGTCGTCGTACAGACCGAAAAGAGCAGCGGGGCCGGCGCCATCGCCGCCGTCATCGTGACGCTGTTGCTCGTGGTCTTCGGCTGGTGGGCGATCAACAACTACAACGCCGACGGCGATGTCGTGCCGGACGAAATCGGCGTGACGATCACCGACGACACCGACCAGTAGACGTCCTCCACACCCGCATCGATGACCCGGCCAAGCCCGGGTCATCGATGCGTTTCGGCGTGCTGCGGAGTCGCTCCGCGGACCCTCAACCAGATCTCGCCGAGCGCCGCCACGGCCAGGGCTCCGATCGTATTGGCCAGGAGGTCCCACGGCGTGTCGCCGCCGAGGAAGGTCCCAAAGTACGTGTCGGAGACGAGTTCGAACAACTCGTTGGCGACACCGAGCACCGAGACGGTCGCCAGGATCAGCAGCACCCGGCGAGGGGTCGTCGTCACGTGGAGACTCTCGATCAGGTACCAGCCCACGAGTCCCGAGGCGATCCCTCCGCCGACGAGATGCTGGGTGAACGTCTGGGTTTGATCGGCGAACCACGGCGAGGGAAGGAACCAGCCGACGCCGACGGCCAGAATCGCCGCCGTGAGCCAGGCGCGCGCACCGCACCATGCGTGGCCGCCCAAAGCCCGTACCACCAGGGGGGCCCCGAACCAGAACACGCCGGCGATGAGCACGGTCATGACGGCCGGCATCATGAGAGAAACTCGTCGGTCCGCGTGTCTCGATCGACATATACCCACCGCCGGCAGCCGTACAGGTGGAACCAGGCCTCCCGTACGGGCCCCTCGCGGTTGTTGTGAAAGAACCCACGGTCGATGTCTCGCTCGTCGGGGTCGGTGATAACCGCCGGCACGTCGAACACCTCGCCGTACACGAACTCCTCGCGCGTGCGGGTTCCGCAGTGGGGACAGCTGATCCGGAGCGCCATCAGTGCGTCCCCGCCGAGCCGCGGTCGGCCAGCGTTCGGTCACGTGCAAAGCGGTCGAGCGCGAACGGTTCGATGAGCTCAGGCGTGGTGCCGGTCGCGATGAGCTCGGCCATGGCCTCTCCCCCGGCTGGGATCGCCTTGAAGCCCCAGGTTCCCCATCCGGTCGTGATGACGAAGTTCTCGACCGGTGTGAAGCCCATGATCGGCGAATAGTCGGGCGACATGTCGCACACGCCGGTCCACTGTCGGAGGATCCGCAGGTCGCCCATGAACGGCAGCAGCGTGACGATGCGTTTCGACAGCGACGTGAGGAAGTGGTCGTCCGAGCGGTATGAGTACGACGGTTGCGGGTCGATGTGTGCGCCCCCGAGCATCTCGCCACGGGCGGTCTGGCTGACGTAGAAGCCGAGGTCGATCGAGGCCACGATCGGTTCGTAGGTCCGTGCGTAATGGTTGGTGACGAAAGCCTGGAGCGGGTGAGTACGGATCGGAAGGCGTACACCGGCCATGGACGCCAGGGTGGTGACATGACCGCCGACGGCGCTCACGACGACCCCGGCCGAGATGTCCCCACGGTCGGTGCGTACTCCCGTCACTCGGTCTCCGTCCATGATGAGTCCGATCACCGCGGTCCGCTGGTGGACGTCGACGCCATGCCGCATGGCTCCCTCGGCGAGGGCCCAGTTGACCCGGTCGTGCCGGGCCGTCGCTCCCTGGGTGTGAAACGACCCTCCCATCACCGGGAACCGGCCGCCTCCGGCGTCGAGGTCGATGCCGGGCGCCAGGCGAGCGATCTCGCCCGGCTCCACGAAGACCGTTTCGGCACCGAACGCCCGATTGACCTCGGCGCGCGCCCGCTCTCGGCGCCGGCCGGCTTCGGTGTGCACGATCCACAGCAGGCCTTTCTGCTGGTGCATGAGCCACCGGCCGGTCTCCTCTTCGAGCCGGGCGTACAGCTCCAGGGACCGTTGATAGAACCGGACGGATTCGGGGATGCCGTAGTTCGATCGGATGACCGTCGTGTTGCGGCCGCTGTTGCCGCCCCCGATGTAGCTGCGCTCCAGCACGGCGACGTTCGTGATGCCGTGGCGGGTGGCGAGGTGATAGGCGGTCGACAGTCCGTGACCTCCTCCACCGACGATGACCACGTCGTACGACCGTTTCAGTTCCCGCCATTCGAAGGCGACCTGGGATTCCCAAAACTCGTTCACGGTGTCGCCTCCAGCCGCTCGGCGAGATCCGCGGCGAAGACATGCGGTACCGCCAGCAACACGCGGTCATCCTCGAGCCACAGCTTGACGGGCAGGTGGGCGATCATCCCCTGCGCGAAGACAGGCCGGGGCGTTGGGCGCGGCCAGTCGCATTCGGCGGCGAAGAACAGCTCCGCTCGGTCGGGCTCCAGCCACACGCCTCGCCAGCTGGCATCGTTGGTGACGATGGCATGAGGGTCGGCGACATGTGGCAGCTCGGTCCCAAGCACGAGCGCCTCGTCGGGCGCCAGGCGCAGTACAAGGCCTGGCAGCCCGTCGAGGGCGTCGGGTCGGGCCACCACACGTGCGGCGGCGAGGCGATCAAGCACGAGCGCGGCTCCCCTCGGGGTCGTAGAACGGCAGCGTGACCCGGCGCGCCGGCCAACCTTCGATCGTGACGTCGTCGGGTAGAACGCCGTCGGTGACGTCGAGCCATCCCATCGCCACCCCCATGCCGACCGCCGGCGACCATGCAGCCGAAGTCACGTATCCGGCGTAGGAGCCACCATGCCAGATGACGGCACCCTCCGGCGGGGCTCCATCGGCGAGGGTGAAACCGACGAGTTGCCGATCGAGCGGGACGGCGTTGGTCCGGACGACGGCAAGCCTCCCGATGAAATCGCCTTTGTCGAGGTTGACGGCCCATTCGTGGTGGATGCGACGCGGAGTGGAGTCATAGTCGGTGTCCTGGCCCACGAGGATGTGGCCCTTGTCGAGCCGGAGCCGGGTCAAAGCTTCGAGCCCGTGCGGCACGATGCCGAGCGGAGCGCCGGCGGCCATGAGCGCCTCCCACAGCTCGACCGACCGGTCGACCGGATGGTGAAGTTCGTACGACAGTTCACCGGTGAACGAGAGCCTGAACACCTTGCACGGCACGCCGGCCACGTCGACGTAGCCATGGCCCATGTACGGTGGAAGGTCGGCGGCCCCAACGGCAGCGAGGAGCTCGTGAGTGAGTGGCCCGCTGACGTTGATGGCGCCGAGCATGAGCGTCTGGTTGAGCAGCCGCACATCGTGACCCCACGACGCCGCCCAGTCGCGGATCCACATTTCCGCACCCGAGGCACCGCCGGAGGTGAACGTCAGCGTGAACGTCCCATCGGGCTCGCGGCATACGAGCCCGTCATCGAACACGTAACCGCGTTCGTTGAGCAGGAGCACGTAGCGGGACCGCCCGGGCCGGATCGTCGAAACGTCGGTGGGGTAGATCCGCTGCAGCATGGCCTCGGCGTCGGGACCGGTGACTCGCATCTTCCCGAGCGTGCTGACGTCGCCGATCGACACGCGGTGACGCACCGCTTCGTACTCGGCGTCGGTGTCGCCGTACGTCCAGGGACGCCACCACCCGCCGATGCGATCCATGCGCGCCCCGATCGTCAGGTGCACGTCGTGGAGGGCGGTCCGCGGGTAGGCCGGCAGGTGCGACCCGGCGGCCATCTCGGCCATGGTCAGCTGTCGGGCGACCGGACGAGCTGTGAAGGCGGGTTGCAGTTCGGCGCCGCGATCGAGCAGAAAGGACCGGAGGTACGGGGTGCAGACCCCACCCTGGCAGGTGCCGGTGCCGGCCAGCGTGGCTCGTTTCAGGAGCTCCATCTCCGTGAAGCCTCGCTGCCAGACGTCGTCGAGTTGGGCGACGGTGACGTCGCCGCACGGGCAGACGACTCCATCGGTTGGGCACGGCGGCAGCTCAGGACTGGTGGCGGCATCCCCGACCACCGTCACGGGCATCCCGGCCCCCATGCGAGCCAAGGCGTCGCGCGGGACCAAACCCAGAGCGACGACCACCGAGTCGCACTCCCATCGCCCGTCAGTCGTGACGACCGCCTCGACCGTACCGGTCCCTTCGAAGCGAATCAACCGGCCGGTGGCACGGCGGGCTTCGACTTCGGACTCGCCGTCGCCGACGATCACGACGCGGCCCAGTTCGAGGCCGGCCGAGACCAACTGCCCGGCGGCGCGGCTGGTGAGGAGCCCTCTCAGATCGGAGCCGGGGCACACGGGGTGCAGTTCGGCGGCCCCTGTCGCTACGACCACTTCCTCACACTCGACGTGCACCATCCCCATGGCGGTGCGGACCATGACGAGCGGACCCGGGTAGATGCCGACCACCTCTTCGCCTCGCCCGGCGTCGAACACGACCGCGTCACGGCGTTCGGCCGCGGCTGCCTGGCCGCTGCCTCCGCCGCCGATGACGACGGTATGAACGTGCCGCCGCAGTATCGGGACGTCCGGGTGGGGTTCGACTCGCTCGGGTAGTGGCGGCTCGCCCGAAGGCGGGTGCGGTTCGACGACGAGCCCGGCCGCGGCGGGCGTCTGGCAGGTTCGGAGATAGCTGATGCCATCAACGGTGGCGACACAGTGGGGACAGTCGCCGCCGCAACACAACGTGCCTCCGTCGGTCGGATGGATTCCGGCGCGCTGCAACGCGACGAGGATCGAGTCACCAGGCTCGAACGCGACGTCGGTGTCGGCGTAGATGAATCGCTCAGTCACCGTTCACCGCCTGACGGTGAGCTGCGAGGACGGCTCGCTCGAAGGCGGCCTGCTCTGCGGCGGTCGGGCGACGGCCCGTGAAGGTCTCGACATAGCGGGGGGCGTTGGCGAGACGGGTCTCGAGAGCTTCCGGTTCGGCGACCTCGTAGTACGACAGCTGCGTGAAGTACATCACCCGGGCCCGCACAGCGGCTGAGGCGTGGTCGAATCCGTGCCGGGCGAACATCCCGGCCAAGGCCGCAAGGCGGGTGCCGTCGGCCTTCTCCAATTCGCGCCGGACGGGCTCGGAACGCCGGGCCCACGATCTGACGGCGAATTCCAAACCGGGATCGAACCGAGTCGGGTCGAGCCACGCTTCGAAGACGGCGAGGACGGACGCCTCGATGGATCCGGCCGGGCATTCGGCAGGCGCCACGGTCGAATCGGTGTTGGTGGAACGCCAGATGTCCAGCAGTTCATCCAGCAGGGCTTGACGGTTGGTGAAGAACCAGTAGAAGCTCGATCGGGCGACCCCCAATTCTGTGGCCAGCGACAAGACCTTGACATTGCCGACACCAGCTTCCACCAGGCGACGCCGGGCGGCCCCGATCCACTCGTCACGGCTGACGCGAGCTGTCACCGCAGCTCCAAGGGATAGGTCGACAACACCTCGTGGCCGGTCTCGGTGACGAGGACCTGCTCTTCGAGCTTGACGCCTTCTGGCGCATCGAGCGGCCCGACGTATGACTCGACGCAGAGCACTTGGCCAGGTTCGATGACACCGTCGACACCGCTTTCATCCCACGAGTCGGGGAAGTACACCGAGGGCCACTCGTCGGCGAGTCCGACTCCGTGGTAGCTCACGGAATAGCGGCGGTAGCGGTCTGGGTCGGTGTTGCGGGCCCGAAAGGTCAATTCCTCGAGCGTCATGCCGGGCTCGATGATCGAGATGTTGTGGGTGATCATGTCGGCTGCCACGTCCCAGGCGTGTTGCTGGTGGGGCCGAGGCGAACCGCCGCCTGCGATCCAGGTGCGGGAGATGTCGACGCAATACCCGTACGCCCCGATGAGGTCGGTGTCGAACGCCACGAGGTCACCGGGTTCGATGATCCGGCTCGAGGACTCTTGGAACCATGGGTTGGTGCGGGGTCCGGACGACAGGAGCCGTGTTTCGATCCACTCGCCAAAGCGGATGATGTTCTCGGCATGCAAGACGGCCCACACCTCGTTTTCGGTCATGCCGGGCTCGAGGGCTTCATACATCTTGGCCATGGCGGTCTCGCAACCCTGGATGGCGCACCGCATGGCGTCGATCTCGTCGGGGGACTTCACGGCACGCGCAAGTTCCATGAGCTCCTCGCCGTTGCGGACATCGAGGTTGCGACGGTCGAGTTCGTGGATGGCGACCGGGTTGGCGCGGTCGACGGCGAGCCGGCGGTTTCCGCGGCCGTGTTCGGCCACGAGCGCCTCGATTTCGGCGCCCCAGCGAGTCACGTTGCGGATCGTTTCCTGCCCGGCAAACTGGTACATCCATTGGACGCCGGTCCGGAACTCGTCGACGAGGTCGAGGTGGCCCGACAGGTGCTCGGAGGTCGGATAGTCCCACACCATCACCGGGCCTCCGGCGAGGATGAGCGCATACCGGGTGGGGTTGTGGGCCACCCACACCTGCATGTTGGTGGAGTCGGTGGCGTAC
Source organism: Acidimicrobiia bacterium (assembly GCA_041628225.1). GTDB lineage: Bacteria > Actinomycetota > Acidimicrobiia > Spongiisociales > JAENVV01 > JBFKPQ01. The sequence continues at coordinate 6,873 of JBFKPQ010000106.1, forward strand.
CGAATGTTGACGGGGTCGTACAGCAGCAGGCCGGCGTAGTCCATGCGGTCGAGCTGGCGGCGCACCCGGCCGAGGCGGTAGGCGCGGATGGCGTTCAGGTCGGGCACCGCGAGTCCGGCGGCCGCCCATTCGCTGAGCGCCGGTTCGCCCGGGCCGAGCTCATGCATATTGAGGCGGGCGGCCGCCTCCGTCTCCGGCGACAGCGCCTGGTGAGGCCCGATCTTCGTGCGATGGCGGCCGGTGATCATTGGAACTCGGCCGGGTCGATATCACGGCGGCGCCGGGCCATGTACTCGAGGAGTTCTTCGTGGACGGCGTCGTCGAGCGCGGGGTCCTCCCAACGGTCGAGCAACGCCTTCCATGAGGCGTTGGCGCGCTGGGCGGCGTCGCGGCCGCCCGCGAACTGCCACTGCTCGAACGAGTCATGGTCGAAAAACTCGGTGCGGTGAAAGGCGTCCCGGAACCGTCCGAGGGTGTGGGCCGTGCCGAGGTGGTGGCCGCCGGGCGGAACCTCGTCGATGACCGACTCCGTCGCCCATTCGTCGTCGTCCCAGCTGACGCCTTTGGCGAGTCGCAGGAGCATGCCGCACAACTCGAGGTCGAGCGCGAACTTCTCGTATCCGGCGGTCAGTCCGTTCTCGAGCCAGCCGGCGGCGTGCAGGACATAGTTGGGTCGGTGCAGGAACGAAGGCAACAACGACATGGTGGCCTCGATCCCGGACTGGGCGTCGGGGATCTTCGACGACACGTACGCGCCGGCTGGGCGGTACGGAAG
>JBFKPQ010000107.1:0-7645 GCA_041628225.1 Acidimicrobiia bacterium
GAGGGCGGCCGGAGAACCCAGTCCACCCGCCCCGACGACCAACACCTTCGCCGCAAGCAGCTTCTGCTGTCCCGCGACGCCGACCTCGGCCAACGTGGTGTGTCGGCTGTACCGCTCGTGCTGGGCGAGCGTCAGGCCGGAATCGGCCAGCCACGGATGTCCGGTGGCGACCCACCGGCGGAATCCGCCGGCCAGGTTGACGACGTTCTCGTAGCCGAGCGTGCCGAGCGCATCGGTCACCAGCGCAGAGCGTTCCCCGACCTCGCAATAGACGATGATCGACTGGTGCCGATCGGGTAGCAGCGTCGGCGCCGCCGTCTCGACGTCACCGGGCTTGACATTGATGGATCCCTCGATCCGCCCGGCCGCGATCTCGTTGGGTTCGCGAACGTCGACGACGGTGCTCGACGGCATCTGTCGCGCCGCTTCTGAGGGTTCGACTTCGACGATGCGGTTCCTGGCTTCTTCCAGCCGGGCTCGGTACTCCATCCGGTCATCGTAGGTGAACCCCTAGGATGCCGGAGATGGAAGTTCCCGCGCTCGAGCCGTCGGTCGACTTCGCGCTCCTGGCGGATGCATTGCACGCCTCGGGCGGCAAGCTGTACGTGCTCGGCGGCGGTTGGGACACGCTGTGGGTCCGTTCGTTTCCGGCTCGGCACCACACGCTGGCCATCGGAGCGCGCATCCGTGTTCCGTGGACGCTGGCCGATCGACCGATGCAGCTGACGATCGATCTGGTCGACGAGGACGGACACCAGGTGTTCAACACCCTGCGCCACGAGTTCAAGGTGACGCGCCCGCGCGGCCTTCCGGACGGCAGCGACATCGGTGTCGTACGCGCCTTCACCTTCAACAATGTTCCCTTCGAGAAGGCAGGCGGCTACGGCTTCGTGTTGGCGATCGACGGCGAAGAACGGAAACGGCTCCGGTTTCAGGTGCGGTTGCGCCAAGAGCCGTGATCGTCCCGATGTTCCCGCTCGGGTCGGTGTTGTTGCCTGGCAACCCCCTCGCCCTGCGCGTGTTCGAAGAGCGGTACCTGGCCCTCGTGTCGGAGTGCGTGGCCGGGAGTGGTGTCTTCGGGGTGGTGCTCATCGAACGAGGGTCCGAGGTCGGTGGCGGGGACACGCGTACCGACGTGGGCACCTTGGCTGCGATCCGGGAAGTCGGACTCGATGAAGACGGTCACCTGTCGGTGCTGGCCGTCGGGACGACACGCTTCAGGGTGGATCGCTGGCGCCCGGACGACCCGTACCCGGTTGCCGAGATCGTTCCCCTCGATGAACCGAATGATCCGGTCGACCTCGGACCGGTCGTCCGGAGACTCGAAGCCATCACCGATCACGTGGAGGGACTCGTATGGAGTCCTTCGGGCGACGCGGTAGCCGATCTCTACCGGCTGGCCGGGTTGCTCGGTCCGCTCGATGCCCATCGGGTACTGGCCGCCGATTCGCTCGCCGATCGGGCAGCGCTCGTCGCCGACGGACTCGACGCCCACCTGGCGCTCCTGAGATCGGGGTGGGTCGAATAGATGCCGTTCGAAGCCGTGCTCTTCGATCTCGGTGGGGTCGTGCTCGAGTCACCTTTCACCGCGTTGCGCGAGTACGAACGAACGGCGGATCTGCCCGAGGGGTTCATCAACCGCGTCATCGCCGACCGTGGCGACGGCGGAGCCTGGGCTCGATTCGAGCGCGGCGAGGTGGACTTCGACGCCTTCTGCCACGCGTTCGAGGCTGAAACAGGGGGACGTGTCGACGCTGCCCGTCTCATGGCGGCCATCGGAAGTGCCACCGAGGTGCGGCCGCGCATGCTCGCCGCAGTCGATGATATCCGGTCGGCCGGATGGAAGGTGGCGGCGGTCACGAACAACTGGGTGGCCGTGGGCGCGCCCCTCGGCCACGGCTTGCAGGACCATTTCGACGTTTTCGTCGAGTCGACCGTCGAGGGCGTCAACAAACCCGACCCGCGAATCTTCGAGATCGCGCTCACCCGCCTCGACGTGGCGGCCGGTGATGCCGTGTTCCTCGACGACATCGGACGCAACCTCCGATCCGCACGAGCGCTCGGCATGGCAACCATCAAGGTCGTCGATCCCGACGAAGCGCTCGAGGTGTTGTGGGAGCTGCTCGATCACCGCCCGAACCGGTAGAAGAACCCGTCCCGGCTGCCGACATAGATGCCGCCGTTCCACACGGCCGGCGTCGACTCGATGCAACCGGTTCCCAGCGGACGATGCCAGAGCTCGTCGGGCAGGCGCGGGTTCGAGACGTCGTAGGCCCGCAATGCGCCGCCGTTGTCGCAATCGACGGCGACAACGAGCGTGGTGTCGACGAGCACCGGAGACGACCAGGCGTGGAACCCGATCTCATCGCGCCAGACCACCTCGCCGGTCTTCGTGTCGACCGCCAGGAGTTCGCCCGGATGGGTGGCGGCGTACAACACACCGTCGCCCAGCGCCGGGGTTGCCCACAGGCCGCCGTCGCCCGGTTCGCGTGGGGGTACATCGACGCTCCACACGATGGGATCATCAGGCCGGGTCGGGTCCAGTTTGAGCAGCTGACCCACCTCGGAGGCGCGAGGGAGGAACCGCTCCAGCTCCACGGCCACGTAGACCGATCCGTCCGGGTCGATCACGGGTGAGGCGTCGATGTCATCGCCGGCCCAGAAGTCGAACACGATGGGCGCGACACCGCTCCGGATGGCGGAGATGTCGAGCCCGACGACGCGGCCACCGGAATTCGTGAAGTACAGCCGGTCGCCCTGGATGGCGACGGAACTCTCGATCGAGGCGTTGCGGTCACCGACACTCCGGAACAGCTCGTCGGTCCATCCCTCCACTTTGACGAGGATCTCTGGCGTCACGGAGACTTCGCCGTCGATGAACGAACGATTGAGTTGCACGGCGAAGAGGATCCCGTTCTCGCCTCCCTCGTAGAGGATGTCGTTGACGATCGAGGGATTTCCGTCCCAGTCGTTGTTCCAGACGCCGGGATGGTCGGATGCGTCGATCGCGTAGAGCTCGGTGGGTTCGGGCCGGTCAAGCGCCACGATGCGCAGCTTGTTGTCGCGCGACCCGAAGTAGAGGAGCGGAAAGCCGTCCGGGTCCAGCGAGACCGACCCTTTGATGAGGTCACCGGTCACGAAGTCGGGCCGGGTGCGCGCTCCCGTCGCGGCGTCCAGGAAGTGCACGGCGCGGTCATAGGCGCCGAAGATGACCTCGGTCACGCCGTCGGGTCGCTCCCAGACCACTGGCTGTCCCGTCCATCCGGTGCCGCACCACTGCCGTGTCTCGTCGGCCACCGTCGAGACGCTGCACATCGGACTGTCGGGAAACGACCACGCGATCTCGGGGTCGAAGGGTACAGGGCCGAGGCCGTACCAGGTGTGGCTGGGGTTGCCACGGAACTGGACGAGCCCGGGCACCGACCCATGGGGGCGCCCGACGACTCCCGTCGGGATCGCCGGCCGCGTGGTGACAGGGAGAGAGATCGTCGTCGACGTGGTGGTCGGCGCGGGAGGGGGTGCCGTCGTGGGGGCGGTCACCGGCCCGACTGCCAGATTGCAGGCGGTGGTGAGCAGCGCGCAGACGACGATGGACCGGTGCACGGCGTCAACCTAGCGGCGTCCTAGTCTTCAGTCGGTGGCGGAGTCCTTCAGACAGCGCGTCGGCGAATCGGTCCCGATCCGGTTCTGGCGGCGATTCACGGCGGCGGGTCCCACGACCCTGGCGGCGGCGGTCGCCTACAACCTCTTCTTCGCCCTCGTGCCCGCCACCGCCGCGCTGCTCGCGGCCGCTTCCTTCTTCGGCCGTAGCGACGAGGCCATCCGTGAGACGCGCCAGGTGCTCGATCTGGTCGCGCCACGCCAGACCGCCGAGTTCATCTCGGAACGCCTTCTTCCCGACGTCGAGCAGTCGGTACGGGACGCCAAGGGGCTGTTCATCGTCGCGACTGCCTTGATCGCTCTGTGGCTCGCCTCGCGCGGCGTCATCACGATGCAGCGGGTCCTGGCCCGGATCGAAGGCATGGAAGAGGATCGGCCCTGGTGGAAGGTTCGACTCGTCGCGCTGCTCTTGACCGCGGGCGTCGGCGTGGCGCTGACCTTGTCGACGGTGCTGGTCGTGGCCGGTGATGCGGTGGCGGGCTGGATCGCCGACCTCACCGACGCCACCTGGGTGGCGTCCGCCTGGTCGGCGCTGGCGATCCCGGTGGGGTCGGTGGGCTTCTTGCTCTACATCGTGGCGCTCTACCGGTTCGGTCCGCCCCGGCGCCTGCCCGGCCTGTGGGTCGCATCGCTCCTGGCGGGGGTCGGCGTCGTGGGTGCTTCGCTGGGATTCCGCTACTACCTCGAACTGATCGGTTCGCGCGCGGCCACGACGTTTGCCGTGTTCGGTGCGATCGCCGTGCTTCTGCTCTGGCTGTATCTCATCGCCTACGTGATCATCATCGCGGCCGCCGTCGGCGCCTCGCTGTCCCGTCGCTGGCACCGTCGCCGGGCGGGCCTCGCCGAACCGGACAACACCGAGGAGGTCAATCTCGGGCTCGACACCATGGAGCACGAGGCCGCCGGTGAGTTCCGATGACGCTGCGCGATGCGGCCACCCGACGGGGACTGCGCCTGCTGGGAGGGACCCTGCTGCGCTATCGACGCGAAACGCTGTTGTCCCTCATCTCGGCGCTCGGATGGATGGCGCTGATGATCGGATTGCCGTACCTCACCAAAGTCGTGATCGACGAGGCGATCATCCCCGGCGAGCGCGACCGGCTCGGTCCGCTCGTGCTCATCCTCCTGATCGCCGGCCTCCTCAAAGCGCTCGCGGTGGGCGGTCGGCGCTACTTCGCATTCCGCCTTTCCTACCGCGCCGAGACCGACCTGAGGAATCGCATCTTCGAACACACCCAGCGCCAGGCCTTCGCGTTCCACGATCAGGTTCCGACCGGTGAGCTGATGTCTCGGGCGTCGTCGGATCTGTCGCAGGTCCGGCTGGTGTTCGCGATGTTGCCGATCACGATCGCCAACATCGGCATGTTCGTAGCCGTCATGGTGGTGATGATCAGCATCGACCCGCTGCTCGGCGGACTCGTGTCGCTGGCGGTGCCGCTTCTCCTCGTGATCGCCAATCGCTACGCCCGGCGCGTCATCCACCTGTCGTGGGAAGTGCAGCAGCGGCTCGCCGACCTCTCGTCGGTCGTCGAAGAGGCCGTGTCGGGGATTCGAGTGGTGAAGGCCTATGGCCAGGAAGAGCAGGAGACCGGTCGTCTGGCGCGGGCGGCTGACCACATCTTCGACAGGTCGATGGAGCTCATCAGAAACCGAGCGATCTTCATCCCGCTCTTCGAGGCGGTGGCGCCGCTCGCCACCGCCGTCATTCTGGCGATCGGCGGTCTTCGGCTCATCGACGGCCAGCTTCAGCCCGGTGAGTTCGTGGCGTTCACCGAGTACATGGTGATCCTCAACTTCCCGCTCCGCATCACCGGTTGGTTCTTCGCCGAACTCCCGCGGGCGGCCGCCGCCGGTGCCCGAGTCGTCGATCTGCTCCGGCGTGCGCCCGACATCGCCGATCCGCCACATCCAGAGCCGTTTCCCGAGGGGCCGGGGGATCTCCGACTCGTCGGCGTGGAGTTCGCCTATCCGGACGGTCCGGCCGTCTTGGACGGATTCGACCTGCACGTGCCCGGCGGGCGTTCCGTGGCGATCGTGGGCGCCACCGGCTCGGGCAAGTCGACCCTCGCCTACCTGCTCCCGCGCTTCTACGACGTCGACGAGGGCGTCGTGCTCATCGACGGGATAGACGTACGGAAGGTCGCCTTGGAGGAGCTCCGTGGAGAAGTGGCGGTGGTGTTCGAAGAGACGTTTCTGTTCTCGGCTTCGATTCGTGACAACATCGCGTTCGGCAACCCGGACGCCACCGACGAGCAGATCCGCCTGGCCGCACGGCTCGCCCAAGCGCACGACTTCATCAGAGCCCTCCCCAACGGCTACGACACGAAGGTCGGCGAACGCGGCTACTCGCTCTCGGGCGGTCAACGCCAACGCGTCGCGTTGGCGCGTGCGGTGTTGCGCGACCCGCGCATCCTCATCCTCGACGACGCCACCTCGTCGGTGGACGCCGTGACGGAAGACGAGATCCGAGACGCGCTCCGCACCGTGATGGACGGCCGAACCACCATCATCATCGCCCATCGCCCCTCGACGCTCGCCCTCGCCGATCAGGTCGTGTTCATCGATGCCGGGCGGGTCGTGGCGACCGGCCGGCACGATGACCTGTTGAGTTCGGTGCCGCGGTATGCCGAGGTGCTGGCCAATCCGGCGGGAGTGTCCTGATGTACGCCCGATTCGGCAGTGGCGCCGACCGGACCGAGTCGACCACCGAGTTGCTCGGCAAGGCGGCCCGATACGGCAAGCATCTGCGGTGGCCCGCGATCGGAGCGCTCGCCGCGACCATCGTGGCGACCGCAGCGCGGTTGGCGGGACCCCTCATCGTGCGGTCGGGCGTCGACGCCGCCGTCGGCGGAGATCGGTCGGGTGTGCTGCGCTCGGCTGCCGCCTTCATCGGATTCCTCGTCGTCCAATACGGCTCGCAACTGGTGTCGCAGTACTGGGTGTCCGGTGTGGGCGAGCGCTTCCTCAAGGACCTCAGAGTCGTGGTCTTCCGGCACCTCGTGCATCTCGACATCGACTACTTCTCCCGTGCCAAATCGGGCGTCCTGGTGTCGCGGATGACCTCGGACATCGAGGCGCTGACCCAATTCGTGAAGGAAGGCGCCGTGAATATCGTGACCTCGGCGCTCATGGTTGCCGGCGTCACCATCGCCATGTTCCTCGTCGATGTGACGTTGGCGCTGACACTGCTGGCCCTCATGCCCATCCTGATCGGGGTGTCCCTCATCTTCCGCCGGTTTGCCGATCGCGCCTACCAGCAGGTCCGGGAGAACATCGGACAGGTCCTCGGATCGATCCAGGAAGGGATCTCCGGCGTTCGCGTCGTCCAGGCCTATACGCAGGAGGACCGCCAGGCCTCGGAGTTCGGCCGTGTCAACGAGCGCTACTACGAGGCCAATCTCGCCGCCGCCCGTGCGATCTCGACCTACTTCCCGGCCGTCGACTTCCTCCGCACGGTGGGAACGGCTCTCATCCTCGTCGTTGGCGGAGGCCGCGTGATCGACGGCGAGATGACCTTCGGCTCACTGGTGGCGTTTCTCCTGTACCTCAACTGGTTCTTCGAGCCGATCGTGCAGCTCTCCAACGTCTACAACCTGCTCCAGGCCGCTCTCGCCGCCCTCTCGAAGCTCTTCGGGATCTTGGATCGGGACTCGGCGGTGGGGCCGGCCGACGATCCTGTGGCCCTGCGTTCGGACCCGGAGGGAGCCATGGTCTTCGAGGGGGTGTCGTTCGGATACGACAAGGGAGTGCCGGTACTCGACGACGTCGGTCTCACCGTCGCGCCCGGCGAGCGCATTGCCATCGTCGGCGAGACCGGGGCGGGCAAGAGCACACTGGCCAAGCTGGCCGTGCGCTTCTACGACCCGACGAGTGGCTCTGTGTCCATCGACGGTGTCGACCTCCGGCGGCTCGAGGTCGAAGCGCTGCGCCGCGCTGTCGTGCTCGTTCCGCAGGAAGGCCATCTCTTCTCGGGCTCGCTCCGGCA
>JBFKPQ010000108.1:0-7631 GCA_041628225.1 Acidimicrobiia bacterium
CACGGCCAGCGACGTCCATCCCGACTCGTAGCCGGCGATCACCGAGATCTCGGCGGCGTCGGAGCTGGCCAGGTCGTACCACCACAAGTGACCTTCCATGATGTCGACGCCCTCGACACGAGCCGGCAGCCAGACGGCGTAGAGCATCACCCGCCGACCGTCGATCGTTCCCGCACCCGCCAGCGTCACGTCGGCATCGACCGGGAACTCGGTGATCGTGCCGTCCGGCGATCGGAAGGCGATCGCCCGACCGTCGGGCTGGAAGACAACTTGGCCGTCGGACCAGGCGTGGGCGGCGGCGACCGAACCGCTGGCCACCAACTCGTCCCGCAGGTACACCCCGTCGGCGCGCACTGTCCCGAGCTCGGGACCGGCTGGCACCGTCGTCGACGTCGTCGTGGTGGGCGGCACGGTCGTCGAGGTCGTGGGCGGTGTCGAGGTCGTGGACACAGGAGCCACCGTCGTCGTGGTCGCCGCTGGTCCAGCGACCGTCGTCGTGACGAGCGCAGCCGGTTCGTCGTCCTGGGCCAAGAACACCGCCACCACCGTGGCGGCGACGGCCACCAACAGCACCACCGTGATCAGCCAGTTGCGTTGCGACACATCCCTACCTCCTAATCCCTACCAACGGCCGACGGTCCGCTCCCGGTTCCCGCCGCCGCGAGCGCCATTGAGATCTCGACCCGAACCTCTCGCACCGATTCGGCCGCAAGCGCATCGGTCAGGACCGTCTGAGCTTCGACCCCACCGATCCGGCCCAGCGCCCACGCCGCATGGGACCGCACGATCGACGATCGATCAGCCAGCCAACCGGCGAGGACCGGCACGTGTCCTGACGTCCCCGCATTGCCTAGCGCCACCAACAGGTTGCGGCGCAGATACTTCGGGTCCCGCTTCGGGACGTACCAGTGGTCGAAGCGGGCGAGCAGGTCTTCGTCGGTGGCCGCCAGCAACTCGACGAGATCCACCCGACCCCGTTTGTCGGTGGCCGTCTCGAGCAGCCGCCCACCGGGCGGGCAGGCGTCGAGGCAGTCGTCGCAGCCGTAGATGCGGTCACCCATCGCGGCCCGGTACTCCGCCGGGATGACCCCGGGTGCCTGGGCCCAAGCCGCCAGGCAGCGCCGGGCGTCCAGCACCCCTGGCGCCACCAAGGCGCCGGTCGGACACGCCGGAAGGCAGGCATCACAGGTTCCGCAGTCGCGCACCATTGGCTCGGACACCGGCAGCGGCGCGTCAGTGACCACCGACCCGATCAGCACCCACGGCCCGACGCGAGGAGCCAGCAGCATCGTGTTCTTGCCCCACCAGCCGAGCCCGGCCCGGACCGCAGCGGCCCGATCGACGAGACGGTTGTCGTCGGCCACCACGTCGGTCCGGTACCCGGCGGTGTCGAGCACTGCCGCAACCTCGGCCAAAGCGGCACGCAACGGCACATAGGCGTCCTCGACGGCGAATCGGGCCACGCGTCCGGTTCCCGTACGTCCCGCCCCCGGGCTCCCCGACTCCGGCACGTAGGCGCGCATGCCAACGACGAGCCGTTCGGCCCACGGCCAGGACGCCGCGACGTCGGTCGACACATCCGGTTGCGCGTAGGTGAACGCCAGCCGACCCGACAGGCCGGCTTCCTTGCGACCAGCCAGATCGGCCTGCACCTCGGGCCACGGCTCAACCGAACAGATCCCCACACCGTCGAGTCCCGCACGACGGCCGACCTGTTCGAGTTCGGTGGCGAGGGCGTCCATGCGGGCAGCGTACCGGTGCCGTCGGGCCGGGCGGTCCTTCCCCAACCACCCGACCCGACGGACGGTTACCAGCCCGCCTCAGCCGGTGGCCGACGCCGGTGGTTCCCGGCGCGACACCAGTCGGAGCGGTGGCACGAGCCCTTCCGCGGCGAGGTTGCCCAACGCCGTCGTCTCCGCTTCGGCCAACTCGATCGGCCCTTCGGTCAACCCGAAGAGGACCGTCACCACGCAGTCGTCACAGGCCCTGCTGTGCTGCATGGCGCAACTGTCGCAATCGATGAGCAATTCGCACCTCGTTGGCTCTCTGGCTCGTTACCAACAACGTACGTACGGGGTGTGACAGAAACGCGGCACCGCCGAGCGGTCACGGTCGCCAGGAAACGAGTGCCTCACTCCAAATCACCAGGGCGCCGGCTCGTTCGGCGCCGGCCTGGACCTCCCGGTCGGACGACATCACCGCCACTCGGCCGTCGGTCGACCGGGCGAGCTGGCGAACCGACTCGTCGGCGTCGTGTTCCCAGCGGACCTCGACCGGTCCGGGACCGGCCGGGCCCAATTGTCCCGGCGCCGAATCGAACACGACGATGACCTTCAAGTTGGCGGTCGCCGACCGCTTGAACCGACCGAGCCGGACAACGAGCGCCTCACGGGCCTCGGCCGTAGAGAAGTCGTCGCCGTGCACGTGGAAGGCGGCGTTGTAGCCGTCGACGACGAGCGTTACCGAACCGCGCACCTGCGCCAGCCACCGCAAGGCGTCGGCGCTGTCCGGAGCCACGCCGGCCGGCAACCGGAACGGTTCGGACGCGGCGGGCCCGGGTGTCGCCACGACCGGGTCAGGTCGGGCAGCCGCCAGGAACGTGTCGATGGCTCGACCCATCTCGACGACGTCCTTCCACCCGCCGGTCGGCGGCTTGGTGGTCGGCGGCGGAGCCGAAGGCTTCGCCGGCTTGGACGCACGCAGCGCCGCCACCCGGTCGGCGGCTCGTGCCAGTTCCTCCTCCAGCCGTGCAATGGTGTCCTCGGCGCGACGCAGCGCGGCTCGCACCTCCCGTAGCTCACCGGCCGACTCCTGTCGCGCGGCCGCCACCCGGCTGCGCACCGAAGCGGCCTGCTCGGCAGCTTGGCTGCGAGCGTCGTCGGCATCGGAGACGGCGCGTACGGCCCGCTCCTTGGCGACGTCGCGTTCCGCCTCGGCGGCCGCCAGCGCCTTTTCCAGCGCCGACACGCGATCGGCCAGGTTCTGTTCGCCGGCCACACCTTCGAGTTCCGCCAGTGACGTCTCCCAACCGTCGGGCCGCGTCAAGAACAAGCGGGCGGCCTCGTCATCGCCCGCGAATTCCGCGGCGGCCGTCCGCAGCCACTCGTGGTCCTCCAACTGACGCAACAGCGTGTCGGCGAGGGGTGCCGGCAGCCGTCGACTCGACGATGCCACCACGCGTCGCAACTTGGCCGGCACCTCGTCGGTCTCGAGGTCGGCCAAGGCGGATCGGGCCGCCGCGACGGCTCCGGCAAGCAGATCTCGGCGGGAGGTCATGGCGCATTGTCACACAAGGTTGACAACGGCGAGGCGTGGCGGGCATACTCACCCCGCAATGTCGGCGACCATCCTCGTACTTAGCTAGACACACACGTCACAACCCGACGTGTGTGTCGAGATGCCCTCCGAGACCCGGAGGGTTTTTTGTATCCCGAAAGGCACAGCCATGGAGACCATCACCGGAGCCGAAGCCCTCATCCGCGCGCTCGAGTACGAGGGCGTCGACGTCGTGTTCGGCGTGCCGGGCGGCGCCATTCTCCCGGCTTACGACCCCCTCTACGACTCACCGATCCGTCACATCCTGGCCCGGCACGAGCAAGGTGCCGGGCACATGGCCGAGGGATACGCCTGGGCGACCGGCCGGGTCGGGGTGTGCATCGCCACCTCGGGCCCCGGCGCCACCAACCTCGTCACCGCTTTGGCCGACGCGCTCATGGATTCGGTGCCGCTGGTGGCGATCACGGGTCAGGTGCCGACCGGCGCCGTTGGCAACGACGCCTTCCAGGAGGCGTACACCACCGGCATCACGATGCCCTGTACCAAGCACAATTACTTCGTCACCGATCCGAACGACATCGCCAACGTCGTCCACGAGGCCTTCCACATTGCCTCCTCAGGGCGGCCAGGACCCGTCCTCGTCGACCTGCCCAAGGACATCCTCAATGCCGAGCTGGTGTGGAAGGACCCGACCGACCTCGCCCTGCCGGGCTACAAGCCGACCACCGAGCCCCACCATCGGCGGATCCGTGAAGCCGTGCAGGTCATCGACTCCGCCGAGCGGCCGGTGCTGTATGTCGGCGGCGGCATCATCAAGGCCAACGCCTCCGAAGCGCTCCGCGCCTTCGCGGATGCCACCAACATCCCGGTCGTCACCACCCTGATGGGGCGGGGCTGTTTCCCGGACAGCCATCCGCTGGCGCTCGGCATGCCAGGCATGCACGGCACCTACACCGCCACGACCTCTATCCAGAAATCCGACCTGCTCATCGCACTCGGCGTGCGGTTCGACGACCGCGTCACCGGCGACCCGCAGTATTTCGCCCCGGAGGCCAAGGTCATCCACGCCGACATCGACCCGGCCGAGATCTCGAAGGTCCGGGTGGCCGACGTACCGATCGTCGGCGACGCCAAGGCCGTCATCGAGGCCATGATCGAGGCGTGGGGAGACCGGCCCACCCCGGCTCGTCGGGAGTGGCTGGAGACGATCCACCGGTGGCAGCGCGACCATCCCCTCCACTACGAGCAGTCACCCGACGGGACGATCAAGCCGCAGTTCGTCATCGAAGAGCTGCACCGGATCACCGGCGGCGACGCCATCTTGGTGTCGGGTGTCGGCCAGCACCAGATGTGGGCATCGCTCCACTGGAAGTTCGACGATCCGCGACGGTGGATCAACTCGGGTGGCCTTGGCACGATGGGTTTCGCCGTTCCCGCCGCGGTCGGCGCCAAAGCGGGCATGCCGGACGAGCTGGTGTTCGCCGTCGACGGGGACGGCTGCTTCCAGATGACATTCCAGGAGCTCATCACGGCGGCCGTCGATGGCATCCCCGTCAAGATCGCGTTGTTCAACAACAGCCAGCACGGCATGGTCACCCAATGGCAGAAGCTGTTCTACAACGGCCGACTGTCGGGCAGCCAGCTTGGCGAGAACGCGGTCGACTACGTGAAGCTGGCCGAGGCGATGGGCTGCGCCGGCCTACGGGCCGAGACGCCTTCCGAGGTGGCTCCGGCCATCGAGAAGTCCCTCACCATCAACGATCGTCCGGTCGTGATCGAATTCGTCATCGACCGCGACGAGATGGTGTTCCCGATGGTGCCGGCCGGCGGATCGAACGACATCGTGCTCATGGGACCGGAGGACCTCTAGATGTATCACACGCTTTCCGTGCTCGTCGAAGACAAGTCCGGTGTTCTGGCGCGCGTCTCGTCGCTGCTGGCCCGTAGGGGATTCAACATCCACTCCCTGGCCGTCGGTCCCACCGCCGACGAGGGCATGTCCCGCATGACCATCGTGGTGGAGGCCCCGGAACTCGAACAGGTCAAGAAACAGCTCCACAAGCTGGTCAACGTGGTGAAGATCACCGAGCTGGAGCCCGACCGGTCGGTCGAGCGGGAGATCATGCTCGTCCGGGTCGCCGCCTCCGTTGGCTCCCGATCGGAAGCGCTCGAGGTGGCAGCCATCTTCAAGGCGACCGCGGTCGACGTCGGCGCCAACTCGATCACCTTCCAGGTGACGGGCACGCCCTCGAAGATCAACGACTTCTTGGAGCTGGTCCGCCCGTACGGCATCGTCGACATGGCCAAGTCGGGCCGCATCGCCCTGGGTCGCGAACCCAAGGCCCGCAAGCTGAAGGCCATCTCATGAGCCCCGGCGTATCCGACGGGTGGACCCTCGGGACGCTTATGTAGCCGGGCGGCCTTCGCCGACCCGGCTACCGACCAGCGTCCCACCACCACCAAGGAGTCCACCCATGTCCGACCGTCTCATCATCTTCGACACCACCCTGCGTGACGGGGAACAAGCCCCCGGCATCGCGCTGACGCCAGACGAGAAGCTGGCCATCGCTCATCAACTGGCCCGCCTGCAGGTCGACGTCGTCGAAGCCGGCTTCGCGGCGGCATCGGACGGCGACTTCAAGGCGGTCCATCAGATCGCTTCACAGGTCAAGGGCCCGGTCATCGCCTCGCTGGCCCGCTGCCATCCCGACGACATCGACCGGGCATGGGAAGCGGTGCGTCCTGCCGATCGGCACCGGATCCATGTGTTCCAGTCGACCTCGCCCATCCACATGGAGCGGATGTTGCGCATGACGCCTGACGAAGTGATGACGTCGGTCCGAGAAGGTGTGAAGCGCGCCCGGGGCTACACCGACGACGTCGAGTTCTCACCGCAGGACGCCACCCGGTCCGACCACGACTTCCTGCTGGCGATCTGCCGGGCGGCGGTCGATGCGGGGGCCACCACGATCAACGTTCCCGACACCGTGGGGTTCGCCACACCCGAGGAGTTCGTCGGGCTGCTCACGCGCATCTACGACGAGGTCACGCGCGGTCGCGACGACATCATCGTGTCGACCCACTGTCACAACGACCTTGGCCTGGCCGTCGCCAACTCGCTGTCGGCGATCCACGCCGGAGCCCGCCAGATCGAATGCGCCATGAACGGCATCGGCGAGCGGGCCGGTAACACGTCGACCGAAGAGGTGATCATGGCGGTCAAGACCCGCGAAGATCATTTCGGGGTGGAGATCGGTGCCGACACGACCCAACTGTTCGAAACGTCTCGCCTCGTGTCGCGGTTGACCGGCTACCCGGTCCAATACAACAAGGCCGTCGTCGGACGCAACGCCTTCGCGCACGAGTCCGGCATCCACCAGCACGGCGTGCTGCGCGACCGCGAGACCTACGAGATCATGGATCCCAAGGCCGTGGGTCAATCGGGGTCGCAGATCGTGCTCGGCAAGCATTCCGGCCGTGCCGGTTTCGCCGACGCTCTCGACAAGATGGGCATCGTGCTCGAGAACGGCGACTTCCAGCGGGCGTTCGAACGATTCAAGGAACTGGCAGACCGCAAGGTCGAGATCACCGAGAGCGAGCTGGCGGTCATCGTGGCCGACACGCCGCGCGGCCCGGCCGGTCGGATCGAGCTCATCGGCCTCCACGTGGCCGGCGGAAACACCGTGACCCCGGAGGCGACCGTCACGCTGAGCGTGGCCGGTGAGGAACAACAGTTCAGCGGCACCGGCGACGGCATGGTGCACGCCACCTTCGACGCGCTGCGCTCCGCTTTCGAGACCGACGCCAAGCTGATCGACTACCGGGTGGTGCCCGTCACTTCGGGAGCCGACGCGATGGCCGAGATCAACGTCGTGGTTCAAATCGGCGGCACCACGTTCGCCGGCCGCGCCGTCGACACCGACGTGGTCGAAGGTTCCGCCCGAGCTTTCGTCGACGCCCTCAACAAGTGGGGTCGGTGACCGTGGCCGACTACTCGTTCGCGGTCATCGCCGGCGACGGTGTCGGCCCGGAGGTGATGGCCGAAACCCGCAAGGCGATGGAGGCTGCCGCGGCCCGGTTCGACTTCGGGGTGAGCTTCGAGGACTACGACCTCGGCGGCGACCGGTACCTGCGAACCGGCGAAGTGCTACCCGAGTCGGTGCTCGAGGAACTCGCCGACCACACCGCCATCCTCCTCGGCGCAGTCGGCACGCCCGAGGTCCCGCCGGGTGTCCTGGAGCGGGGCCTGCTGTTGAAGCTGCGATTCCACTTCGACCAGTACATCAACCTGCGACCCGTTCGGCTGTATCCCGGCGTCCCCTCCCCCATCGCCGGACTCACGCCCGAGCGCTGCG
>JBFKPQ010000109.1:0-7616 GCA_041628225.1 Acidimicrobiia bacterium
CGGGATGTCCGGATTCCCGAAGCCCAGATCGACGATGTCTTCACCCGCCCGTCGAGCCTCCAGCTTCAGCTGGTTGACCTGCGCGAACACGTACGGTGGCAGATTGCCGATCCGGCGAAACTCCAACACAACTCCTCGTTCCGCGCCAGGGTACCAAGCCGCCCGGGGGTCTCAGGGCATCGCGGGGCCGGCGAGGCCTTCGAGCACGTCCAGTGTGGGGGGCGACAGCGAGAGCACCGCCTCCGTCACTCCGGCTGCGGCCAGGTCGCCGAGTTGCGAGCGCACCTCCGACGGGGACCCGGCCAGCGCGTGATCGCCACCCGTCCGCGCCGCCATCCGCCGTGCCACGACGTCGGACGACCCGACGACGGCCACGCCCGCCCAGGTCACGGGAACCGGGGACGAAGCGACGAGGTCGGCCATACCGGCCGGGTCGATGCCCCACACGTTCCAGGCGTCGGCCCGGCGGGCGAGATCCACGACCTCGGGATGGGTGCCTCCCAGCCACACCTCGATGCCTTCGGCGCGCAGGCCGTCGACGAGCCGAGCCGCCGCGGCGAGGCGCTCCTCACGGGACTCGAATGCCAGGCCCCACCGCCCGTGTTCGGCGCGTGCCTGCGCATCGCCGACGCCGACGGCCATGACGAGCCGCGCTCCGGCGAGAGCTCGGGCGGTTCGAGCGATTCCGAGGGTGGTTTCGAGGGGACGCAACGGCGCCCGCAGCACCATCGTGCCGACGCGCAGCCCCGGAGCGAGGGCGGCCACCCAACCCAGCGACGCGGCCCCTTCCCAGACGCCGGGCGGCGCGTCCAGAGTGTCGAACGTGAAGACGCCGTCGTATCCCAGACGGCCCACGGCATCGATGTACGCCCTGAGTTCGTCCGGTTGGCGTCCCCCGAAGTGCGGGAGGACGACGGACAGCTTCACCGGGCGATGCGGTCCAGGACGCGTCGGACCTTGCTGGGGACCAGACCTGCCCCGAAATCGACGAGCGTCTGCACGATGGCGAGCACGTCCTGGGATCCGTCCCAATGCTCGACGACGATCGCCGGACCGGACTGCTTGATGAGATGGTTGAGCGAGAAGGCGATGAGCAGCAGATCGTCGGTCTGGCCGATGACCGGAATGTCGGGGATCAGGTCGATCGGCGTGACGAGGTAACCAAGCGTCATCACGACGAGTGCCTTCGACCGGCCCGGGACGCGCGGGTCGCGCAGCAGCCGGTACATCAGTTTCACGAGATTGGGCAGCGCCAGCAGGGACTCGCGAATGACGGTGGAATACGGCTTGACGGACTTGCCGTCCGGAGCCAACACATCGTCGGGTTGGAGGGTTTCAGCCATGGTCGATCGCTCCTGTCACGAGGTCCCGAGCGGCGAGGGCTGCGCCGATCATGCCGGCCGCCGCGCCGAGTTCCGCTCCCACGATAGAGATCTCTGGGCGGTGTGACGAGCCCTCCAGAGAGTCGGCCACGGCTCGGCGGGCTGGCTCGAGCAGCAGGTCCCCGGCGGCCGAGACCGCGCCGCCGATCACGATGCGCTCGGGGTCGAGGATGGCGATGAGATTGGCGATGCCGATACCGAGCCAGGTGCCCATCTCTGCGAGCTGGCGGCAGGCCGTGGGATCTCCCTCGAGGGCCGCCGCAGTGATGTGCGTTCCGTTGGGGACTTCGCCGGCCGCGAGTGTGGCGACGAGACCCGACGGCTCGTGGGCGGCAACGTCACGAGCGATCTGATCGAGTCGGCGGCCCGATGCGAACGTCTCCCAGCACCCTCGCTGCCCACAGGTGCAAGTGGGACCGCCCACGTCGACGGTGATGTGACCGATCTCGCCTGCGAACGAACTCCCCCGATACAGCTCGCCGTCGAGTATCAACCCGCCACCGATGCCGGTGCCGAGCGTGATCATGATCGAATGGCGGTAGCCGGCGGCCGCTCCCACGCGAGCTTCACCGAGCGCGGCGAGATTGGCGTCGTTGTCGACGACGACCGGCACACCGAAACGGCGGCGGGCCAGCTCACCGAACGGGATGTGCTCACCGGGCACGTTCGGCCCCCACACCATGGTGCCGTCGCCCCGCACGAGACCGGCGACACCGATGCCGATGGCCGCGACGTCGTCGGTCATGAGTTCGGCGGCGAGGTCGAGCGGACCCTGCGTCATGCCCCGTTGGTCGGTGGGCCGGGGCACCTTGGACTCGGTGCGGATCGAGCCGTCCGCTTCGACGATGGCGCCCGCCATCTTCGTCCCACCGAGATCGACGCCGATCGTGACGAAGTCGCTCACGTGACGGGGATGCGCGTCGGCCCGTCGGTCCGCTCGTCGGGTTCGTCGTCACCGGTCGGTACCAGCTCCGAGACCACGACTTCGACGGCCTTCAGGGTCTCGACGCCGGCGCGCAGCAGATGGAAGGCGGCCCGTCGCAACGTCTTCGCCCATCGATCGTTCATGCGCCCCCTCCGAACCGGACTTCCAGCTTGCCTCCGACGAACTGGGCGCCAGTCACATCGCGGCGCCGCAAGGAATCGGGCAGGACGAACGAGCGACGGTACGGCCCGACCGTGACGTACAGCTCATCGCCGTGCCGAATCACGTCGAGATCGGCGCGGTCGGCAAACGGCACGACAAGCGCCATCACCACGTCGTCGCCGTCGTCGTACACGTCGAAGGGGGTGGACGCCGGGTACCCGACGATCGGATCCCGATCGAGGTATAGCTCCTTGGCGAGCAGCCGCAGCCGATCGATGCCGACCATCTCTTCGTCGAAGAGACGCAGCTTCATCACCTCGACGTCACCGAACGATTCCTCGACGGTCGCGATGTGGCGCCGCTGCACTTCGTGCCATTGGGCGAAATACGGGTCGTCGACCGTGGCGGGAAGGACTCGATTGACGACGACTCCGTCGACGGCGTACCCGAACAGGCTGAGGTACGTGTAGGTCCGCCGCGCTTCGTTGACGACCATCTTCTCGGGATTGATGACGAGCCGGGCGGACGTGACCGACGTGTCGCCCAGCAGGCCTTTCACCTCTTCGATGCCGGTGAAGATGCCTTCGGCGGCGGTGAACACCGAGTCGGCGGGCATGGGCAGATTGGTGGTCTTCGAGAGGATCGGCCGGGCGGCCCGCATGATCTTGCGTTCGGTGGGCAGGACCCGCTCGAAGTACCACGAGAGGACTTCGGGGAGGCTGAGCAGGCGGAGGGTCTCGGCGGTCGGGGCACAGTCGACCACGATGACGTCGTAGCTGCCGGAGGCGGCATGGTCTTTCACCTCGAGGAGCGAGAAGAGCTCGTCCATGCCGGGGAAGACGAGGAACTCCTCGGCTTCGATACCCCGGACCCCGCCCCAGTCGAAGACGGCCATCAGCTGTTTGTTGATCTCGCCCCAGTGTTTGGCCAGCTGCTCCTGACCGTCGATCTGTTGGGCGTCGAGCCGCGGCACCACCTGGCGCGGCGTGTCGGCCAGCTTGACGTCGAACGCGTCGGCGAGGCTGTGCGCCGGGTCGGTCGAGGTGACGAGGGTGCGGTAGCCCGCATCGGCGGCGGCGAGCGCCGTCGCGGCAGAAACCGTGGTCTTGCCGACACCGCCCTTGCCGGTGACGAGCAGGATTCTCATGCGTCCGAGGCGGCCGCCTCGGCTTGCTTCTTCAGCCCGCGCAGCGCTGCGCTGACGATCTGCTTTTCGGCTTGGCGTCGAAGAAAGCCGGGGATGGTGAACGATGGGGTGACCCGGAGCAGGTAGTACACGGAGGTCGTGGCGTCGTCGATGGCCTTCATCTCGTACGAGCCTTCCATTTCGGCGATGTCATCACCGGGAATGGCCGTCCAAGACATCCGGTCTGGGGCTTCGTGGGTGTACACGAGTTCATAGGAGATCTTTTTCGTCATGCCGTCGACGACGAACGAAGCGCGGGCGGGCAGGTCGTCGTCGGTCGTCTCGAGGACCTCGACCTCGCGAACGCCGGTCGCCCAGTTGGGATAGTCGGCGACGTCGGCCGCGATGCGGTAGATCACGTCGGCCGGAGCGGAGATTTCGATGTTCTGAACGGTTCCTTCAGCCATGGGTCCTCGATCGTGTTCCCCAGAGGGTAGTCGCTTCCTGACCGCGCGAACGGTGGGGGCACCGACTCGAAGGGGCCGCTCAGCCGGCGGGTTCGAGCCGGTGCGCCCGCCCCGTAGCCCGGAAGTAGCCGAGGTTCCGGCATGTCGTGCGGCCCACGGTCCAGGTTTGGGCCTGGGGCTGGTGGACGTCGCCAAAGAAGTGGTAGGCCGGCTGGTGTTCGCGCAGGTAGGAGAGGATGGCGACCGAAGCGCGCTCGCGCCGCCCGGTGATGACGTCGGTCCGGAGTTGGTCGATGGCCGGCGGCACATGGGTGCACAACACGTCGACCGGCCCGATCTCTGCCAGGTGCGCTTCCATCTCTTCCTCGGTGATGGCACTGTTGCCCACCATCGGCGAGGCCATGGCACCTCCGACGAACCCGACCCGCCAGCCTTCGATCTCGACCGCTTCGCCGTGCATCATGGTCATGCCCTCTGGGAGGGCGTCTTCAAGCAGGGCGGGTATGTCGACATTGCCGAAGATGGCATATCCGTCCGCACCGTCGAGTGCGGCGCCCATCATGGCGTATTGGTCGGTCGCCATGTCTCGGAACAACGCCCGGAGGTCGCCCAGGTCGTCGGCGGCTCGCCGCCACAGGTTTCGACTCGCTTCGAAGTCGCCGCGGGCGCGGAGCTCGGCCACCTGATGGGCGAACTCGTAGCCGATGGCGTCGGCGACCATGCCGTCGCCCGTGCGGTAGTCGATGAAGTTCAGGAAGTCGCCGAGGACCAGAACGGGTTCGCCCTGAGAGGCCACCCTCTCGAGCGAGCTGGCAGCGCCGTGCACGTCGGAGACGAGGAGCATCGTCAGCTCGCCGCTTCGCGGCCCATGCGGGCAGCCCACACGGCGGCGGCTGCGGCTCCCGCCAATGCCCCGACGGCGGCCAAAGCGGCCGGCCATCCGCCGTAGGAGGCGGACAGGCCCGCCATGCCGAATCCCACCGAGCCGCCGACGATCGCCCGGCCGCCTGCCCCGAACCGACCGTCGGGGTCGAACTCGATGACGCCGGACTCGTGGAGCGCCACCGTCACCACCCAGACGATCAACCCGACCAGGCCAACGCTCAAGACGACCCCGTAGACGGCGTTCATGGTTGATCCTGCGGGATGCCCTGGGACATCACCACGACGATGCAGATCGTCACGATGATGCCTGCGGCGACCGTGAGTACCCGAGGCTTGAGGAGGATCTGTTCGGTGTTGCCCTGGGCGAGCTGGCCGGCGTCCACCACCGACACCGCCCACAGCACCAGCGCGGCGAGGACCAGCACGCCGCCGACGACCGATTCGCCCGATACGAGGAAAGCGATGCCGGCGGCGAGCGTGAACGCCACGAGCAACCCGATGGTGAGGCCGTGCACCCCGTTGCCGGTCTTGGCGTGGCCGAATCCGGGTATCAGCGCCCACCGGGTGGCCTTACCCGTGGCGATCTGCGGACGCACGGTGGCATCGCCGCCGTAGTTGTCGTAGATGGACTTCCCGCACACCGAGCAGCGGTCGACGACGAGCGGATTGGACGTGTCACAGGTGCGGCACGTCCAGGACGGGCCTTCGGAGTCGGGAACCGCCGGATCGGCCGGCGCGCCGGTGCCGGTGGGTGTGTCAGGGGCTGGCGTGGGCTGAGGAGGTGGTGGTGGCGGAGGGGCCGCGACCTGGGCGGCGGGCGCGGTCACGGCGGGTTCGAACCGGGCGTAGCACTGGTTGCACCAGACGGCCGACGACGGGTTGCTCGCCCCGCATTGGGGGCAAGTCTGCAGCTCACTCATCCGCCGTCAGGGTACCGCGTCATCGGCCGTTTCTCCGTGCTTGCATGAGCGGAGTGACCATCGACATTCACCCCGTGACTCCCGCTCGACGCGGCGATCTGCTCGAACTGTTCGGCCACAACGGCGCCTACGCCAACTGCTGGTGCGCGTGGTTCCTGCTGACGGGCCGCGAGTTCGACGACGCCACACCCGCCGAACGCCGAACCGTGTTGCTGGACCGGGTCGACGGTGGACGCGTACCGGGCCTGCTCGCCTACGTCGATGGTGAGCCGATCGGGTGGTGCGCCGTCGGTCCCCGAGACGATTATCGGCGGATGAACACGCCGCGCGCCCGTACGTACGCCCCGCTCGACGACCGACCGGCCTGGGTGATCAATTGCTTCTACATCGACCGTTCACACCGTCGTTCGGGCGTCGCCACCGCCCTCTTGGATGCCGCCGTCGGGTTCGCTCGTACCGAAGGGGCGGAACGGGTCGAGGGCTATCCGATCGACCCGGCGTTGACGACGACCAACGCGGCGGGCCTGTACCTGGGCACGCGTGCCATGTTCGAGGCGGCGGGATTCGATCTGGCCGCCCAGCGAGGCAAACGACCCGTGATGCGGCTGGAACTCTGACGCGAAACTCCGCCGATCCACGGGGGCAACCGGCGGACCGTCGGTAGGCTCCGCCGAGTCGACGAGAGGGAAGGCCGATGGCGGAATACACGAAGGTCACACTCGACGAGTCGGAGATGCCCACCCAGTGGTACAACATCATCCCCGACCTGCCCGCTCCGCCGCCGCCGCCGCTGCATCCCGGCACCCACGAGCCGATCGGTCCCGACGATCTCGCGCCGCTGTTCCCGATGGCGCTCATCATGCAGGAGGTCAGCGAGGACCGGTTCATCGACATCCCCGGTGAGGTCCTCGACGTCTACCGCCTGTGGCGCCCGTCACCGTTGTATCGCGCCCGCCGCCTCGAGAAGCTGCTCGACACGCCCGCCAAGATCTTCTACAAGTACGAGGGCGTGAGCCCGGCCGGGTCGCACAAGCCGAATACGTCGGTGCCGCAGGCGTATTACAACGCCGCCGAGGGCGTCCGGAAGTTGACGACCGAGACCGGCGCCGGCCAGTGGGGTTCGGCGCTTGCGTTCGCCTGTGCGCAGTTCGGTTTGGAGTGCGAGGTGTGGCAGGTGGCCGCGTCGTTCACCCAGAAGCCGTACCGCAAAGCGATGATGGAGGTGTGGGGCGCAACGGTACATTCGTCGCCGTCCCAGAAGACGGAGGCGGGCCGCAAGGTCCTGTCCGAGGACCCGGACTCGCCGGGCAGCCTGGGCATCGCCATCTCGGAGGCGGTCGAAGCGGCCGCTCCGCACGCCGACGTGAAGTACGCCCTCGGTTCGGTGCTGAACCACGTGCTGATGCATCAGACGATCATCGGCGAGGAGGCGCTGCTGCAGTTTGCCAAGATCGGCGAGATGCCTGACGTGCTGGTGGGATGCACGGGTGGCGGCTCGAACTTCGGTGGCCTGTCGTTCCCGTTCTTGCGGGAGAAGCTGGCGGGCAAGATCGATCCGACGATCCGCTGCGTCGAACCGGCGGCGTGTCCGTCGTTGACGAAGGGCGAGTATCGCTACGACTTCGGCGACACGCTGGGGATGACGCCGCTGGTGAAGATGCACACGCTGGGCCACGACTTCATTCCGGACCCGATCCATGCCGGCGGTTTGCGCTATCACGGCATGTCGCCGCTGGTGTCGCACATCTA